>NZ_QGTV01000009.1:0-196176 GCF_003182335.1 Chryseobacterium sp. AG844
TCCGTATTTGCGAGTGCAAAAGTAAAACTTTATTTTTTAATGACCAAATGTTTTTGAAGAAAATTTTAAAGTTTTTTAAGCAACCTTAACCCTCCTCAAAACCTCAATCCCTATACTCCTGCGCTCCCTCTAATTGGGACTGCAAAGATACAAACTCTTTTTAAACCGGCAACTTTTTTTACAAAAAGTTTTGAAGTTTTTTCGTCCGTTTCTTTTTTGAAGTAATATCGTTTATGCCTAGCTAAAGGCGCTTCTGCGCTACTGTTCTACTCTCGTTTTCAGTGGGGCAAAGATAGTAACTTCCTACAACGCAAAACAAGTTTATTGAACATAAATTTTACATTACAGTGATATTTGTTCCTAAAGAACTGGGTAGCAGGGGGAAAAATTTTAACTAAATCCCTGTTATATTCAGTGTATTTAAAGTTCAATCGGAAATAAGACACTTATAATGGAGTTTTATGGAGTGTTTTCTTTATATATTACACTTAAAAATTCTGCATAAGACTTCTCAAGGCCAATGATATCTCCGGATTTCAGATTCAAACCACCCACTCCTGAGTTGTCTGATTTTACTTTCAGGGAGGAAACCTGAAAATAAAGATTGTCATCATTGGCTTTTGGCTGAACTTTCACTGTAGAGCCTAAAAGCTTTTTGGTTGAAATCGTATAGATTTCTCCCGGAACCACTTTTAATTTTAAAAATGATCTGGGAGAAATAATATAGTCTTTACGGTTAACATTTATTTTCTGATCTTTTTCAGAAGATGCAAATATATACATCTCCCCATTTTTAGCCGCCAATTTTTCTTTAGGTGTGTAATATAAAGCAATTTTATAATTGGCAGCATTGAATGTCTGCGGAGTACCATCAACATTTTCGAAAGGTTTTAATTCAAATGTATTGGCACCAATCTCTTTTGCTTTTTTATATACCATGGAAAATACGAGTGCGTCATCTTTTGAAAACCCCTGTACTTCTACTTCTCCTAAATAGACAGCATCTGCATCGGCAGCATCTTTTCTGTAGAAGAATTTATCTGCATTGTCATTTGTTTTTTCCACTCTGGTCATATAAACATTCTGTGCGCTCCACAGCTGGATGCATAATACGGAAAAGAGGATTGCAATATTCTTCATATATATATTATTGGTGTGAAAGGATTTCAACACATTCTTCAAGACTGTTTTCCCAATGTTTGGGTTCTATCTTATAAGCTTCTTCTATTTTATCCAGAGACATAGTACTTCTTACTGGTCTTTTGGCAGGTGTTGGATACTCTTCGGTTGTCAATGGATTTAATTTTACTGATGATTTTGAAAATTCAGCAATTTTTTTGGCAAATTCAAACCAGGTTGTCTCCGGATAGTTTGAGAAGTGAAAAATGCCATAGGTTTTCTGTGGTGCTTCGATAATTCTCATCATAGCTTCTGCCAGATCGTTGGCATTGGTTGGTTGTCCAAACTGGTCAGCAACGATTCCCAATTCTTCTTTCTGAGAGAAAAGATTCAACATTGTTTTCACAAAGTTCTTATTAAACTCGGAATACAGCCAAGATGTTCTTATAATGATTGTTTTTGGATTGATTTCCAGTGCAAGCTCCTCTCCTTCTCTTTTTGATGAACCATATACTCCTATTGGATTTGTAAAATCATCTTCAGCATATGGAAGATTTGTGGTTCCATCAAAAACATAGTCTGTAGAAACATGAATCAGAACAGATTTATAATCTGCACATGCCTGAGCAAGGTGGGCTACTCCGCCGGCATTTACTGCAAAGGCTTTTTCTTGTTCCTTTTCTGCCAGATCAACTGCAGTGTATGCGGAGGCATTGATGCAATAATCAGGTTTGTTATCATAAAAGAAATCGTTCACCTGCTCTTCATTGGTAACATCTAAAGTAGATGAGTCTGTAAACAGGAACTCATACAGATGTTCAAAATTCGGGGCAATCTTTTTTATGCAGTTTCCCAATTGTCCGTTACTACCTATTACTGCTATTTTTTTCATTTGTTTATTATTAATTTTAAATTGGAACCCTCAATAAGAAATGGAGTTAAGAGTTCTTGGCATTCTGAGATCTTAAGAACTTCACCCTTGACTGGAAGTCTTTCTGGATAAGATCTACATAAAACTGATCAAAAATTTCTTTGATATCTTCTGGATGAACTTCAGATTTTCTTGTTTTAACATTAAAATAAATAACAGTCACCCAAAGTACAGCATGAATTGTTTTTTCATCCAGACTCTTCATGAGAATTTCCACTTTTGCCGTTCTATCCTGTACATCAATGGTCTTGCTGCTGATCACTACCTGTGTATTATATCTTACTTCTTTGAGATAGGCTATTTCGTTCTGAATAGCAATCCAGGTACAGCCGGTTTTCTTGGTATATTCTTCATAAGTGAATCCATAAAATGTTTCCACATGATCTTCTCTGGCATTGAACATATACTCAAGATATTTTACATTATTCAAATGTCCAATCGGATCACAGTCACTAAACCTAACTTTGACCGTAGTTGATACTTCTTTTTCCATTCCGCAAAAATAAAAAAACCACCTCTAAAAGAGGCGGTTGGTTTTATAAATCTTTGTTAATTTGCTGAAATTATTGAATTCCTAATTCTTTCTTCACAGCTGGAGTTGCGTCTGGTCCTCCTTTATAAAGGAATGCTGTTGAGTTTGCATCCATAATATAATCGTATCCGCCAGCTTTAGCTACTTTTTCTACTGCATCGTTTAGTTTTTTCTCAATAGGACCAAAAGCTACATCTTGCTTAGCTTGTAGATCTTTTTGAGCTTTTTCCTGCATTTGCTGGATTTCTTCAGCTAATTTTTTCATTTCCGCTTCTCTTGCGTTGTTTTCGTCAGCTGTTTTTTTAGGAGCTTCAGTTTGGTATTGCTGATATTTAGTTTGAGCTGCGTCAGCTTTTTTCTTGATCTCAGCTTGTTTAGTATCTAAGAATGTTTTAAGATCAGCATCTGCTTTCTTTTTCTCCGGCATCGCGTTAAGAACTCCCATTACATCTAAAGTAGCAATTTTTTGAGCTTTTGCCATACCTACAGATACAACCATCATTACTGCTGCAAATAATACACTTAATTTTTTCATAACTGGTAAATAAATAATTTAATTTGTTTTTAGATTTTAAAATATAGCAAAAGTTAATTCTTTTATTATTTTTTGCCTTTACTATTTGTTTTTTCCTTCTTGTCTGTTCCTTTTAATAAGATAGACAATACTTTTTCGGTGTAATCATATTTTGACTGAAGGAAAATAACACTAATGTTATTGCTTTTATCAAGAACTATGCCCAAGCCATTTTTTTCGGACATTGTTTTGATGGCTCCCCAGATCTGATCCTGAAAAGGCTGAACCAGATTTGTTCTCAGTTTTGTAATTTCACCATTCGCTCCAAAACGTAAGCTTGTTGTCGTTTTAATATTTTTATCTAGGTCTGTAACTTCTTTTTCTCTAAGTTTAAGCTGATCACCTATCAATAAAACTTTTTCACTTTCAAAAGCAGCTTTTTTTCTTTCATATTCAGACTGAAGATTTTGAAGTTCAGACTCCCAGGTATCGATCTGAGAATTTAATCTTGCTTCGGCTTCTTTATACTGAGGTAATTTATTTAAAATTTCATTAGTATCCACTACTCCGATTTTCTGGGCATTGTTCAACCCGAAAAGCAAGAGTAATGCGAATGTGAAAATTATTTTAAAGTGCTTCATATTTAATAATTATAATGTTTGGTTCATCAAGAAGTGGTTTCTCCATCCGGACTTGTCACCTGATAATGTTTTATCAAGACCTAGTGCGAAGTCGAATCCGATCAATCCAAATGCTCCCATATAAACTCTTACACCAACTCCGACTGATCTTTTCAACTGGAATGGGCTGTAAGAACTCCATGAGTTCCATACGTTACCACCCTCTGCGAATGTCAGGGCATAGATTTTTGCAGTCTGGCTCATTGAGATCGGGTATCTTAATTCTAAAGTAAATCGGTTATAAATGGTACCTCCTCCTCTTTGAGTAATATCATCAGCCTGACCTCCTTCTGTACTGGCATTTTCATATCCTCTTAAAGGGATCAATTCTCTACCGTCATATCGACCTCCGAAAAGACCTGTACCTCCCATATAGAATCTTTCAAACGGCGGCGCTCCCAGCTGGCTGTTATATCCATCCATGAATCCCATTTCAGCAGAAGACCTTAGCACAAGTTTTCCAATGATCTCATTGTAAACATCTGCTTTGAACTTGATTTTATAGAATTCCATCCACTTATATTTGTCAATAGGTGACATTGTGGAGTAATCTTTCTTCTTAAACAATGAGTATGGAGGAGTCAGTTTTGCTGAAAGCTCAATATTAGATCCCATTGTTGGGAAAATCGGGTCAATACCTGCTGAGTTTCTGCTCAGTCCTAAATTGACACTGAAGTTATTGGCAGTACCGTTATTTTCTGTGGTATCCCCAAACTGGAATGGATAGTTCTTGAAGTCATACTTCTGGAACTGTAAACCTGTATAAAGAGAGAAGTAGTCATCTGGCCAGTTCAATAGTCTGTTCAGACCTACTGAAGCAGAGAAGATGTTCAATTTCTGGGCTTCTCCATATTGATCTGTGTATCTTACTCTTGAGTTATTTAAACTTACAGAAAGTGCTGTTGGTCTAGTACCAAATAGCCAAGGTTCTGAGAATGATACTCCATAGTTTTGGAAATACTGTCCTGCCTGTACCTGAATAGAGAACGTTTGTCCGTCTCCCTGAGGTACCGGTTTGAAATCTTTAAACTTAAGGAAATTCTTTAATGAGAAGTTATTAAATGTTAATCCTAAAGTACCGATAAAACTGTTACCTCCGTAACCTGCCTGTAACTGAACCTGTGAAGATCCTTTTTCTACAAGCTTCCAGTTGATATCTACAGTATTATCCACCTGGTTTGGCTGGATATCCTGCCCGACCTGCTGAGGATCAAAGAATGACATTCCCGCTAAATCGAAATAGGTTCTCTTAATTTCTGTTTTCTTGAATAGCTCTCCCGGTTTTGTTCTTAGTGCTCTAAGAATTACATGGTCATGGGTTGTAGTATTTCCCTGCCATGTTACTTTATTCCAGGTAGCCTGCTCTCCTTCATTAATTCTTACTTCAAGGTTTACTGCATCTCCTGACACTGATTTTTCAACCGGCGTTACATTAGAGAAAAGGTAACCGTTATTCATGTAAACAGATTTAATATCTGAATCATCTTCTTTACCTCCGTCTTCCCCAACTTTTTTGTTGAATCCTACTGCATCGTAAATATCCCCTTTCTTATATCCTAATAATCTCTGTAAATATTCTGTTGCGTATACGGTATTACCCGTGAATGTAATATCCCCGATGTAATATTTTTTACCCTCGCTAAGTTTTACATTGATTTCGTAGTTATTTCTTTTGTTTCTCCATACTGAATCTGAAACGATTTTAGCGTCTCTGTATCCAAGAGAGTTGTAATAACTGATAAGGCTTTGCTTATCTTCCTGGTATTTATCTTCAATGAATTTTGAGGATTTCAAAATACCACCGATTCCGAAACGTTTTTGTTTGGTTTCTTTGAAAGCTTTATTTCTAAGTTTGCTATCGGTTACATTATCGTTTCCTTCAAATTCGATATGGTCAATTTTAATTCTTTTACCCTTATCTACATTGATTGTCCAATCTACCAACGCGGGATCTCCTGCATTTACTTTATCCTGGATAGTAATTTTGGCATCTGCAAAACCTTTTTTGATGTAGTCTTTAGGGACATTGGTTTTAAGGCTTGAAACCAAGTTCTGAGTGATCTTAGTTCCTGGTTTTAGGTTGTTATCCTTTGCCAGTTTTTCACTTTTAGATTTACCGATTCCTTTTCCTGTAAATTTCACTTCTCCAAGTTCTTTCAGATCCTGCAGATAAAATTTCAGAACGATCGTCTGTCCTTCAATGCTTTGAACATAAACTTCCACTTCAGAAAAAGATTGGGTATCCCAAAGTTTTTTTACAGCGTTGCTGATTTTCTGTCCCGGAATGTCTACACTTTCTCCTTTTGTAAGGCCCGTAAATCTTAAGATCTGAGCTGGTGTATATTTTTTTACCCCATCTACAACGATGTCTTTAAGTGTATAAGTTCCTGCCTCATTTTCTGCATGTACAGCATTATTTACTTTTGTGCTGTCTTGTGGAGTTACTTGTCCATAAAAATGTGCAGAAGCAGCAAACATAATGATGGGTAATAGTCTAAACTTCATTTTATCGAGTCTTTCTTTTCTTAAAAATTTATTGGCCTTTTACCTGTTCACCGGTTAAACCATATCTTCTTTCCTTGTTTTGATAATCCACAATACACTGGAAGAAAATATCTTTGGTGAAATCCGGCCACAGAACATTTAAAAACTGTAATTCAGCATAAGCAATCTGCCAAAGCAGGAAATTGCTTATTCTTATTTCGCCGCTGGTTCTGATCAGTAAATCTACAGGAGGAAAATCTTTTGTATAAAGATAATTTTCAAATAAACTTTCGTTTATATTTTCTATCTCTACTTTTCCTTCTTTTACATCAGAACTTATGTTTTTTACGGCTTCCAGTATTTCATTTTGTGAGCCATAGCTAATAGCCAATACAAGGTTTCCTTTTGTGTTTTCTTTTGTGAGTTCTACCACACGTTCCAACTGCTCTCTTACTAATGCAGGCAACTTCTCAAGATTCCCTATAACATGCATTCTCAATCCTTTGCTGAAAATCTCTTCTGCTTCCAGCAGTAAGGTTTCTACCAACAGATTCATAAGGGTATTCACTTCTTCGCTTGGACGATTCCAATTCTCTGAAGAGAATGTATACAATGTTAAGTAAGGAATATTAATCTCATTACAAGCATTAATAGCATTTCTTACAGCATTAATGGCATTTTTGTGACCGAAAGTTCTTTCTTCGCCACGAGATTTTGCCCATCTTCCATTACCATCCATAATGATGGCTACGTGTTTTGGTAAATTCTCAGAATTTATTTTTTCTTTAATCAACGACATATTATTCACAATAACATGGAGGTCTTCCGAACGAATATGTCAGTCCTAAACTGAAAGTATTTATCCAGTCTCTGGATCTGTCATCTCCAATATTTCTCTTTTTAATAAACTCTGCTTCTCTTTCTTTAGAAACCGCATAATAATTTCCTGACTGTAATAATGAACCGCCTGTGGCAGGATCCAAAATATCAGCATTATAAGAAGTTTTTACATCTTTGGAAAGGATCTTGCTGTGATCCAACTGATCCGTCAATGTATATCTGAATGTAGCTTCTGCAAATATTGCCCAGGAATGGTTGAATTTATACTTTAAACCCACCCCAAAAGGGATATGCATTGTTACTTTTTTGCCCAATGAATAATCTGTGGTAGTTGTAAAATCCAATTCATTGACCGGAGCCTGTGCCACACCATCAGCATCTCTTCTGAAATCATTCACCAGAGTAGCTTTAGGAGCATCAAACATCAAAGCACCAACACCTCCGAAGATGTAAGGGCTCAGCATGCTTATCTGCTCATTATTTACCGGGAAAAAATTATATTCAAACATTAAACTCGCCTCATACACATTATTTTTTCCGTATGAGTTTCTATTTCTTCTATAATCTTCCTTTGCCGCTTTATCACTGAACTGAATCTGGTTGTATCCTAAATCCAATCTAACAGTCTGATGCGGGTTAAAATTAAATCTATATAATAAACCACCATAAAATGGAACTCCCCAATCTGACGCTCTGCTTAAATCCAACGGCTTTTGTAAAATATAATTTGTCCTTCCTACATCTCCCACTAGGTTACTCATACCTAGACGAACTCCCAATTCGTTTCTTTGTGCTTTAACACTTACCACTCCAAGGAAGGCAAGGAAGCTAAACAATAATTTTTTATTCATAAAAGAATATGGATTTATGGTTATTTTAAAATTTAATTTTTGCAAATATAAAACATTTTTATATTAATGATAATCTTAATGTTTAGTTAAAAATAAACAAAAAAACATAATTTGTTATAAAGTAAACGGCAAAGTGGCAAAAATATTCTTTTTTTCATAGAATGAAAATACTTTACATATGAAAAAACCCCCATTAAATGAGGGTTTAATGCTTTATTTTTTATTAAATAATACCTGTACTTTATTTCTGATCCTTATCAGTAAAGGCTCTTTATAATTTTTATCTTCATCGAAATAACCATAACCATAGCCGTATCCATAACCATAGCCATATCCATATCCGTAGCCTTGTTTGGTATTATAGTCATTATAGACAAGTCCCAGATTATTGACTTCATCGTTATGATACTTTTCAGTAATCATTTTCAGCATATACTTTTCTGTGTATTCGTGGCGTACAACATATATATTAGCATCAGAATACTTCATCAGCTCGTAGGAGTCTGCTACAAGACCTACAGGTGGTGAATCTATAATAATGAAATCATATTTTTCTTTGAGTTCTTCTATAAATCTGATATTTCTCTGACTCATCAAAAGCTCAGATGGGTTTGGCGGGATAGGACCCGAAGTAGCGACATCCAGATTAGGGATCTTGGTCTTGTTAATAATCTGGTCAATATCTACTTCTCCTGTAAGATAATTTGAAATCCCATATTTATTATCAATCTTAAAGTCTCCAAAGATTTTCGGTTTTCTAAGGTCCATTCCTAACAAGATTGTTTTTTTATCACTTAATCCTATTACAGATGCTAAATTGATAGAAATATAAGTTTTTCCTTCTCCTCCAATGGATGAAGTAATCAAAATAACTTTTCCTTTTTCACCTTCATTATCCATCAGGAATCTCATATTGGCTCTTATTCCTCTGAAAGCTTCTGATACAGATGATTTTGGCTGCTCAAGAACGGTAAGCATATTTTCATTGCTGTTATTTCCTATTACCCCAAGAAGCGGAATTTTTGTAGCACTTAAAAGTTCTTTAATGTTTCTGATTTTACTGTCTAATACTTCACCTACAAAGATAAAAAGTAACGGAAGCAGCAGCAATCCTGAGATAATGGCAGTTTTCGCTAACTTGACATTAGGTGCAATAGGTCTTTGTCCCAGATTTTTGGCTGGGTCAATCACTGTAATATCGGATTGATTGGTCGCCATTCTCATTTTAGTATCGCTCTGTCTTCCCAGAAGACTATTATAAGTGGCCTCAATCATATTATATCCTCTTTCTGCATCCAGATATCTTCTTTCTTTTTCAGGGTAAGAAGCTAAATCCGAGTTGGCTCCTGAAATATCACGATCAATTTTGTTGATCTCTTCATAATATCTGTTATAGTATCCTCTTAAACTGTTCGATGATCCCATTCTTGCCTCATCAATAAGCCTGTTGATCTCTCTCATGGGCTCTGATGAAGGCTTATAAATAGAAGCCATTTCTGCTCTTTTGGTATATAGAGCTTTTAGTTCAGTAACTGTTGCTGAGAATACTCCATCTTCAAAACCTGCAGCATTGGTTCCGATCATTTTATCAAAATTCTGAGACTGCAGCGTGTTTTTTATATTGTTAAGAGAATTGATCTTGCTTATGATATCTGCTTTTTTAGCCTCGAGCTCTTTTATTTTTTCAAGAGACTTTTCGTCTCTGTCTTTAATATTATAAAGTTTTTCCGAAGTTTTTAAATAATTGAGCACACTCGCACTTGAATCAAGTTTTTTACGGATGTTATCAAGATTTTCCTTTAAAAAGACATCGGTATTCTTATTGACTACGTTTTTATCAGCCAGTCTCTTTTTTTGTAACTCTGCAACAGATTTATTAAGGAAATTCACTGTGCTGTTGAGATTATATCCTTTTTTGGTAATAATCATAATGGACCTGATTTCTTTATCAAAATCAACACCTGTAGTAGAAACAATTTCGTTTACACTTTCATTGATCGATTTCAGGTTTACAATGATATTATCCAACTGAATTTTAGAAGGAACAGGATTTTTAAGTAATCTGAACCTCAGGTTCGGAGCATTATACCATTCATTGATTTTAATGATTTTATCAGCGGGTCTGCTATAATGATTGATAGTCTGAAAACCTTCCACTTCATAATTATACAGGTTAGTGGATTCTCCTTCTTCTGGTAAAACTACCTGATATGCTCCATCGCCTTTGGGGATCAGGGTAATAGGATAATCAATCTGCTGAAGATGTTTTTTATCAATCTGAAGAAAAACCGGTGAATCATCTTTATCCAGGTAGGTGGATTTTATCAGTCCTTTGGTAGAATAATTAACAAAAAGATCCAGTTCTTTTACCAAAAATTCATTGTGCGATCTTGATAAAAGCATTTTTTTCAGATAAAGCCCATCCTGATTTCCGGTATCACCCCAGATGAAGTTGATGGATTGGTTAGACTGTGTTGGTAAGAACTCAGAACCTTTACTGGAGGTACTTAACGATAAGTCTGATGCATAAATATTTTGTGCATAGTATTTACTGTATACCCATGCAACGGCATAGCCGATAAAAAACATCAATACAAACCAGTACCAGTTTTTAAGGACTCTTCTTAAAAAGTGTTCTAAATCAAATAACGCAAACGACCCATACTTTTCTTTCTGAGAATCATTCTTCTCTGCAGCGGTTACTCTTTCTGGAATCATGACTAAAGATTTTTAAGAAGTAAATAAATAGACAATGCCGTAGTAATTACCGAAACTCCTGTTGTTAAAGTCTGAATAGGATCTTTTCCGAATCCGTTCAAGCTTTTTGCTCTTGTGCTCAGATAGATTTCATCTCCATTCTGCACATAATAGAAAGGAGAGTTCATAAGATCTTCTCTGGTAAGATCTATTTTGGCAATTTTGATTCCTTCCGGAAGTTTTCTGTGGATAACGATCTCTTTCTTATCAATCGTCCTGTTTAGCCCGCCATTAATGGCTAAAGCTTCAGTAATGGTAAGTGTATTTTTATGAACTACTTTCTCTCCTGAAAGACCTGTAGTTTCAACATCACCAAGAATATAATAAGTGATACCGTCCGTATTGAGTCTTACTTCAGATTTACCTTCCTGGAAATTTTCATTTACCTTTTCCTGAATTTCTTTTCTGATATCCTCTAATGTTCTTCCCTCAGCTTTTACATAGCCAATTCCAAAAACATTGATATCACCATTGGAATCTACCTTGAGTCCGTTAAAATAGAAATTCGTATTTCCTCCTCTGCTCATCCCGGAAGTAGTACCAACTCCTCCCCCTACAGAACCACCGCCAGACATGGCCGGACTTGTTACAGCTCCGGTTCCGGTCCCTCCTGAGGAATTGTAAGAAGAATAAAACTGTGCAGCATCTCCTTTGGGAGTTGTTACAATGTTAAGATTGAGGATATCATTTTTGGTAATCCTGTATACAGGGATATTGTAGGGAACAAGACCTTCTTCATTAATTACGAGACTCTCACTTGGTTGTAAGTATCTTACATCCTTTGTTGTAATACATGAGGTAACTAAAAGAGGGAATATTAAAAATAAATATTTAAAGTTTTTCATCATATATATATATAATATTGTTTACAAAAGTAATATTTAATTGTTAATTTTTGTTATTTCTTACTCGATATAGTAAATCTGGCAAATATGCACCAAAAAAACCCAGTGAAACAATCACCAATAATAAAAGATTGACATTAATATGTCTTAAATAATAAGCCACTCCAACAATCATCAGATAGTAAAGAATAATATAAAAAGTTGATCTCCTATGGGTAAGATTCAATTTCAGCAGTTTGTGATGAATATGGTTTTTATCAGCATCAAATGGTGACTTTTTATTGTAAAGCCTGATCATAATGACATTCAGAGTATCTACAATCGGAAGAATCAGAATAGCTACCGCTACTACAGGAGCAGACTGAAGGTGATATCTGGGAACATCGATCAGTTTTTTATCTATAAAAATATCTATAAAACAGATGGATGTAAAAGCCAATAAAAAACCAAGGAGCATAGAACCTGTATCTCCCATAAATATTTTGCGGGTACGGTAGTTTGACAGATTATAATACAAAAATGCCAGCACAGTTCCAATAATAACAACAGACAGTATTACCAGCGGATAATTATATTCCCCCAGACGGTAATAGCTTATTCCAAATAAAGCACTACAGATAACGGAATAACCTCCTGCCAGCCCATCGATCCCGTCAATCAGATTGAACGCATTAATCAGAATAATAAATGTTACGATACTGAATATCACACTTACAAAATACTCCAGCTCAAATACGCCTAAGATTCCGAATAAACTTCTGATTCTGATATCGGAGCCAATAACAATCAGGGAAGATACAACAATCTGTGCAACAAGTTTTTTGTAGGCTCTCATTACGACAATATCGTCCATTACCCCCACATAGAGCAGGATAATTAATGAAGCAAATAAAAATTTGTAGAGATCAAACAATTCATAGGCAAAAATAGAGGCACAGATTCCTATTGAATAAAAGATGGCGATTCCACCAAGATTGGGAATTTCTCTAAGGTGCGAGCTTCTTATTCCAGGCTCATCCATCAGATTCTTTCTTCTTGAAATCTTGACAATGGTAGGAATAGAGAAAAATGTAATTAAAAAGGAGAATACGAAGCCTAATCCTATTTTTACATAGAAAATAGGTATCCCCGATCCGCTTAAGAACAATTCAAAGTTTTTCATTCTTTTCTAATTCAGCACTTGTATCTCCAAAATAAAAAATCATAACAGGAACTTTATTATCATTTTCTATTGACCGAAACAATAGTACTTACATTTGTGTTTACTAAATCAACTTTCTTATCAATTTTTTTTGTCCTCCAAAAAACAACAGATAAAAAATCTTTTTCTTCAAAGGCAAAGATAAAAGATAATTCTTACCAAAACGACTATACTTCAATATATCTTGAATTTTTATTTGTCTTTCTTTCATAAAAAGGTCTAACTGATCAGACATGCTGTAAAATATTTCGTCTTTTTTCACATACGCCAGGTAGGCCAAAAACGAATAAACTCCCTCAAAAATCTGGAAATTTTTCAATTCTTTGCTTTTATTGGAATAGGAAGATTTACCGAATACCTGTTCTACATCAGAAACAGCCTTTAACATATCAAGTCCTTTTTCTGTGTGGGTTTTTGTAATAGAATCAGTACGTTCAAGATACTGATAATGAAAATTCTGAGTCTGCGCAATGATTTCACATTCCAGCAAAAGCTGAGGAATCAGCTGAATATCTTCAAAGTGAACTCCTTTTTTAAATCTTTTCTGATTAAAAAGTTCTTTTTTGAACAGCTTATTGCATGCAAAATAGCTGATATCAGAAAATACAGAAAAGTTATGTTCAAGGGCTATTTTCTCCGGCATATCGGGAAGCTGTGTCAATTTTTGTACAATTTTTCCGTTCTCATCCACTTTCTGAATATTACAGATGACCATTTTCGCATGATGCTTTTCCGCTAAAAGAAACATTTCTTCAAACATGTTTTCAGTAACATAATCATCACTGTCTACAAAACCTATATAATCTCCGGCAGCCCTGTCGATTCCAAAATTACGGGCATCACTCAGTCCACCGTTTTCTTTGGTAAAGGCTTTTATTTTATCAGGATATCTTTGTGCAAATTCTTTAATTATTTTTTCAGAGTTATCTTTGCTTCCGTCGTTTACTACAATAATCTCGATATCAGAAAGGCTCTGCTTTACCAGAGAATCGAGGCATTTTGCCAAATAGTTTTCGACATTATAAACGGGAACAATAATGGATACTCTTGAGGGAACATTTGTCATACATTAAATTTTCGTCAGTCTTGCATTCAGCCAGCCCTTTTTAGCTTCATCAAAATCTTTTCTGGAGCAGGGAATGCAGTTTTCTATATTTTCATCATCACCAAAATACCACAAATTACTGAAAGTATCACGCCTGAATGCATATTGTCTGTCATCTATCAAAACGTAGAACAGCTCATAATGCCTTTCTTTCGGATGGGAATGCTGGATATTGATTCCTTCGATCAGGTACCACAGCATCTGTGCTAAAAGCTGATGGTTCAACTGGTTTTCAGAATAAATATTATAATTAAAAATTCCGACAGATTTCAGGTTTTCACTCAATCCGCTTTCTTTCATATAGGCACAGATCTCTCTTCTGTTCAAACCATTTACCTGTGGATTCATTGAAAAGGGCTCACTAAAGCTTTCAATAGCATCACAGTTTACGGTCACCAGATCTGCTTTTCTGAAGAACGGTTCTGTTTTTTCTGTAGAATTCATCATTTCAGCCAGCCGGATAATATCAAATTCTACTTCTTTGATCAGCCTTACAGAATCCAATTCATTCAAATGTTTCTGGTAGCCCAGATGATGGTAGTTTTTAATGGAGAAATTTTTGGCTCCGAAAATTTTGCTCAAAAAAGTATTTTCATTGATGGTTTCACCTTGCTGAAGGGAAATAATATTACTGATCTGGGTATAGTTGATGCTTTTCTTATGGAAATTCAATGCTGAAAATAATGAGAAAGCAAAGTCATTGGAGCCCCCGATAATTATCGGAATAGCTCTTTTATAATGACATGCCGACAGGACTTCCTGCAAGATATAGTGAGTATCCTGAACAGATTTCCCCGATACCAGATCACCAAGGTCTACAACAGGAATTTCGAAATCCATCTGTGAAAGCTTGTAAAATTCTTTTCTTACCGCCGTAAAATCCTGCACTTCCGCATCGCCGCCCGCACCTCTGTAGTCTGATACAAACAAAAGAACAATACTGTCTTCTCTGATATCTTTTGTAATCCGATTTCCTATCTGCCAGCTCTCTGTTTTAAAATTTCTTGGTGAAATGATAAAGTCTTCGAAATCCATATTTTAATTTAAAATGTAATAATTGATTAATTGCTTGATATAACAAACATACAAAAAACATAGAAACTGAGAAGACATGTTTCTCTTTGTTCATAAAAAAAGCCGTCAACAGGTGTTGACGGCTTGTATTGTAACCTTAAGGATTATTTATTTTTTAGCTGCAGGTTTCTTAGCTGCAGTTTTTTTCACTGTTGCAGGAGTCTTCTTAGCTGTGGCTGCTTTTTTAGCTGCAGGTTTTTTCTTTTCCGCAAAAGCTTTCGGATCCTGATCTGTAATCCACTTTTTAACCTCATCAAGAGAAAGTTCTTTCAGTTCCTCAGCTTCATATTTTGTATCGTCTGCTTTTTTTGGAATTTTGAACATGGCTTTTCCGAACTTGATGAAAGGTCCCCATCTTCCGTTTTCAATCGAGATTTTTTCTTTTTCCCATTGCTGGATATATCGGTTGGCCTCTTTCTCCAATTTAGCGTCAATCAGTTCATTGATATCACTTTGTGAAAGGTTTTCGAAATCATATCTTTTAGGAACATTCACAAAGATATCTTTGTACTTGATAAATGGTCCGAATCTTCCGGATCCTTTGGTTACCGGTTCTCCTTTATACGTAGCAATTGGAGCATCAGCAATCTTCTTTTCATTGATAATCTCCTCAGCACGTTTCTGATCTACAGAAAGCGGATCTTCACCTTTCGGAATACTGATATACGTTTCACCCCATTTCACATAAGGTCCGAATCTTCCCACTCCTACAGAAACCGGCTGTCCGTCAACTTCGCTTAAGTCAAACGGCAGTTTGAACAGTTCCAGCGCTTCTTCAAAAGTAATGGTTGCAATATTCTGTCCTGACATTAATGATGCAAAGATTGGCTTCTCTTCATCATCAGTTTCTCCAATCTGGATCATCGCTCCGAACCTTCCGATTCTTGCATGTACATTTTTACCGGTCTTAGGATCTACTCCTAAAAGTCTGTCTCCTGTTGCACGATCTGCATTTTCTTCTACATCTTCAATTCTGGGGTGGAATTTGGAGTAGAAATTGGTCATCATTTCCTTCCACTTCTGATCACCACTTGCAATTTCGTCAAAGCTTTCTTCAACTCTTGCCGTGAAACCGTAATCAAGGATTTCCCTGAAGTTATCTGTAAGGAAGTCATTAACAACTTCACCTATATCTGTAGGAACGAATTTATTTTTATCACCGCCAAACTTCTCCTCAAGAACTACTTTTTTGATCTTATCTTTTGTCAGAGACATTTTGATCACTTCACGGGTGTGTGGTTCGATTTCTCTTTTATCCACATACTCTCTGTTCTGAATAGTCTGAATGGTAGGCGCATAAGTAGAAGGTCTACCAATCCCTAATTCTTCAAGTTTTCTCACCAACCCGGCTTCAGTATATCTTGCACTTGGTCTTGTGAACTTTTCAGTAGCAGTAATGGTTTTATAGCTCAAAACTTCTCCCACGCTTACTTTTGGCAGCAGCTTATCGTTGTTTTCATCATCATCGTCCTCTGTTTTTACAATTCCGTAGGCTTTCAGGAAACCGTCGAAGATGATCACTTCTCCTTGTGCCTCAAAATGATGCGGTAATGATGTATTTCCTATTTCGATCACTGTCTTTTCAATTTTGGCATTAGCCATCTGAGAAGCAAGTGTTCTTCTGTATATTAATTGATAGAGTTTGTTCAGCTGTGCATCTCCTATACTTTTCACTCCAAAATCCGTAGGTCGGATCGCTTCGTGCGCTTCCTGTGCAGAAGCTGATTTTGTGGTATAGTTTCTTGGAGAAGAATATTCCGCACCGTATTCTGAGATGATCTGTTTCTTAGCTCCTTCAATAGCTTCCTGGGATAGGTTTACAGAGTCTGTTCTCATATAGGTAATAAACCCTTCTTCGTATAATCTCTGTGCCAGACGCATGGTATTGGTCACATTATATCCAAGTCTTGACGAAGCTTCCTGCTGTAAAGTGGAAGTTGTAAACGGAGCTGAAGCGGAACGTGTACCTGGTCTGGTTTCAACATTGAGAACTTTAAATTCTGTAGTTTTAGCCTGTTCCAGAAATTTTTCAGCCTCTTCTTCCTTTTCAAAATCTTTTTTAAGCTTAGCAGCAATTTCCTGCTCTGTTTTATTTAAAAAGATTCCGTCCAGCTTAAAGCTTGCTTTTGGCGTAAATTCACGGATTTCTTTTTCTCTTTCAACAATTAACCTTACTGCTACAGATTGTACTCTGCCTGCAGACAGCCCCGGTTTTACTTTTTTCCATAAAACGGGAGACATTTCAAAACCTACGATTCTGTCCAGCACTCTTCTTGCCTGCTGGGCATTTACTAAGTTCTGATCAATATCTCTTGGGTTGTTGATTGCTTTTAGAATGGCGTTTTTGGTAATCTCGTGGAAAACAATTCTTTTTCTGTTTTCAGGCTTCAGCTTCAACTCATCCGCAAGATGCCATGCAATAGCTTCTCCTTCGCGGTCCTCATCGGAAGCGAGCCATACCATATCAGCTTTCTTTACGGCAGCCTTTAATTCGGTTACCAGTTTCTTTTTGTCTGCTGAAACTTCGTAATCAGGACTGAATGTGGCAAGGTCTATCCCCATTCCTTTTTTAGGAAGATCCCGGATATGTCCGAAACTGGATTTCACTTCAAAATCCTTTCCTAGATATTTTTGAATAGTTTTTGCTTTTGCCGGGGACTCTACGATTACTAAATTTTTCGACATTCTAACTAAAAATTTTTGCAAAAGTAAAGCTTTTTTATTATATACTTTTTGTTAAAAGGGTTTAATTTAATAATCAGGGCGCTTTACACTCTCTTTCAATACTCATTTTTTTGATAAACAAATCCTTTGTAGTATAGGTTTTAGACTGTTATACAATAATCAGCATTTATTGATATAGAATTTTTCATCATCCATAATAGATGTAAGAAATATGCTGGTTTAAAAAAAAAGCAGAACAAGATGTCTTATTCTGCTTTTCATACTTTATTTGTAAGATTCATTGTTTTATAATTTTCACAATTGCTTCTGAGTTATTTATTCTTATTAAATACACTCCTGCGTTTAAAGATGAAAGATCTGTCTGATTATTGATAAAATGCCCAGATCTTACAAGCTGTCCCAGCGTATTAAAAATCTCAAATTTGTACTCTTTATTTTCCGCAGCCCTGATGTAAAGAATATTAGAAAAAGGACTCGGATAGAGTGAGATCTTGTTATTAATCACCGTAGATTTTGCATTTTCTTTAATCAATTTATAGCTATTGGGTATAACTGAAATTCCTGATGCAGGACCCTCTTCATTACCATTAGCATCATATTTTATTTTCACACATCGGCATCCTGTTCCGAAGTAGGGGTCATTATTGTCATGAAAGACAATCATTCTGTTGGTGGTAGAAGCTGCATCAAACAACAGATTAATAGATCTTCCGATATAATTTGAATTTAAAGCAGCCGTCCATACAGCAGGATACTGAAAGTTCAGCATATTAAATGTTCCCTGAGAAGTTTGATTAGCAATTACACTTCTGAATCCTCTTGATCCGGAATCAGGATAATTTCCTATGGAATATGCCGGATTATTAAAGATATATCCTACTGTAGCATTGGCAGAATTTCTTACCCTTATACCTGAATAATCTGTGGCAATACTGTATGAGGTTGCTATATTCTTATCTTTTTTGTACCATGGTGTCTGTCCGAAATCTGCTCCGGAAACCAACGCGACATTTGTAAGGTCCGGAATTCTCCAACCTTCAGGACAAGGATCAAAAGGTGATTTTTTACCTCCTCTTCCCCATCTGTCAGGAGCTAAATTAGGTTCCTGTGCCAGCCAGTCTGTACCGTTGGTATAATTGGGTGTTGTACTGTTGTAAGGAGCAAAAGTACTTGGAATCATATATACCAAAGGATTCTTCACAGAATAAGATATGATCTTGGAAACTCTTTCTGACGGTTTATCGGTTAACTGTACATTTGACAGTGAGGCATAAGTACTGTAAGGTATAATATAGTTTCCTGAAAGATTATTATAGTCGGACTGATCAAGTGTAGTGTACGAAACAGCTCCCTTGGGAGCAGGAGTTCCCAGAAATATGTTATAAAAACTCCTGTTATCTGCATACCGGAATGGAGGGATAGGATCTTTCCTTCCCCATTGATAGTGCAGTCCTGTAGAGGCACGGATTTTTAACAGTTCATCAGCAGTTGGAGCCTGAGGATTGACAACGTTGGGAAAAACATCTGTTGCCCCCAGATTACGATCCATAAAAACGGTCTGTAATGCAACATCAGCTTTATTGACATAATTCACATAATTTGTAACTGCTGCAGGAGTTTCTGTAGTATAAGAATAAGATCCCACAGGAGAATCCGTAACCCAGATATGCCAGCTCCAATATACCGGTGAAGATGCACTGCCGTTATGCAATGTAACTACAGCATTTCCACTTTCATTGGGAGCAATTTCTACAGATATTTTAGAATTGCTGATATCCTGTAGTGATAAAGGTGAAGGATTCACTATTGAGATCCTGCTGATTAAAGCTGTATTGGTCGTCCAGAGAACATTAGTTTTTAAATTATTAAAATTGGAAGGATTTAATATCTCAATATTATCCAGCAACTGGCTTTGCACAGAGAATGCTTTACTGACCGGAATTTCAATAGTGGTACCCGTTTCGCTTTTAACAACCTGGTAGGTATTCGGATTGTTCAAACCTTCGTTATACTCTGTAACTGCGGGCAGATATTCTGTTGGAAAATCATAATCATTAATGGTGTAAAGCGGATCTTTTATACATCTGCAGCCGTTTGCATCTGAAGTATACATTCCTGCCATAGGAAAATAATAATACCGTCCTTTAATATTGGGATAATTAGGGTCCGGAATATCAGGCTGTGTTTTATCCGGAATCATGGAAAGCCCTCTCACAGTAACAGCAGGAGAAGTATCGAATAACCGGGCTAAAGTTGCAGTCCACAATGCAATATGATGCTGATCACTATACTGCCCTGAATGAGCCCCTCTGATAAGTTGTCCGTTTCCGGGAAAAATCCCCATATTAAATCCGCCGACTACCGAAAGATCAAAGCCAAGATTAGGGTAAATTCTAAATCCTGTCATAAAGGAAGGAACTCCAGTATCAGTAGGCTTTATGACATGATATTTATTGGTCTCAAAAACATTTTTTGCCATACTGGTTTTTACTCCGAAAGGCGAAAAGTCTATTCTGATATCATCCACATAAGAGGGAGAAGCCAGATTTGCCACCAGCATTGAAGGGATACGCCATCCATTGGGACAAGGATCATAAGGAGATTTATCTCTATAAGGTTTTGTTTTATCATTGGTATTGTAAACGGTTTCAATTTTCCCTTGTGCATTATCAGACCAAAGATTGAGTTCTGAAAGCCTGTTATTGGGCAACGCTGTAGATTTTCCAAACCAGTTGACCGGAAGATTGAGGTTATTGTTATAATAAGCCTGTCCTGAGTTATCATCTTTATTGACATAAATAAGGCTCATAGGATTTTTTACAGAAAGCCTTATATTATTGGTAACCTCTGCAGCGGAAAGTAGAACAAACTTTCTGAGATCATCAATACTCACTGCATTGGTCATATTTTTGGCTCCTCTATGTCTTACTCTGCCTATTGATCCGGAAGCTTCATAAAAATCATTTCCTCTTGTAACCAGGGGTGGAATTGGATCTTTTCGTCCCCATTGATAAAGAAGTCCGTTACTCCGGTTCCAGTCTGATGCTGTGATAGAATTTGTGATTGCTCCCAGATTTCTGTCCATCCATTTCCAGTCGGAGTCCGGAATAATTTCCGTTGTTCCATCCCATCTCATTCTTTTTATGTTGCTGAAACTTTTATAGGAAACTCCATTGGTGGGATCATCCGTTACCCAGATATGCCAGCTCCAATAAATCTCACCATCAACCCTGAAAACAACCACAGCATTTCCTTTTTTTGTCTTATTAACAGGCACTTTAATCTTAGCATCCTGCCCTGTTCCTATTATTTCAAGGGCGTAATTCAATCCGGATTTTATAAGTCCATGAACATCTTCCCATAAAACATCAGCAGTTACCGTCCCTGCAGGTATACCACTCCCGTTAAGATATCCGCCACCCTCCCACATCGCATAAGCTTTTTTTACGGGAACCAGCAATCCTCCGCTATGCTGAGCGGGATCAAAAATGTAACTGTTGGGTGCTTTTTTCCAGTCTGGAAGCAATAATCTCATCGGTTCATGAACAGGTTTCAATGAGTCTATATTCTCACTAAGCCATATTGCTTTTACATGTCCAATCAAGGGAAGATTCCCTCCGATATTACCTTTGGAAGTGATTCCAAATAATATCAGGCATATGACTGCCGCTAATTTTCCAGCTAATATTTTCATACCTTAGGTTTTAGTGTCTTTAGCAGAATACAATTATTAAGCCCATTTCTATTAAAAGTGATTTATTATACAAATAAAAACACACATATTTGAATTATGTTATTAATAATGTAAAATAAAACACAATAAACAGTATAAAAATCAACAAGGTATTTACATAAAAAAAGACAGCCCTAAGCTGTCTTTATATTTTAAGATTCAAAATTCTAAGGAAGAATATGGTTTTGATACCGGTCAATCGAAAATCGCCCGGCCGTGATATTATTAAATATAGAAAAGACAACAAAATTGAAGACGACCAGTGCGATTATAAATGCATAAATCATATTCTTAACTCTTCCTGAAACCACATACATGGCATTTGGAATAATAATATATGAGAATCCGATAAACGCTCCTGCCAGCCTGGAAGAGAAGATAGGATTGTTTCTGAAAATAAAATAAAGACATATCCCGATTACAGCATAGTTTCTATGGTACTCATAATAAGGATAAAGTTCTTTCATTTTATTATCAAAAACAAAAAGGAAGAAAGTAAGGATTGCCATCATCACCTCAGGAATTCCGATACCACCATTAAGTCGTTGTACCGTTTCATCCATATATCCATTAAACCCTTCTACAAGTGTACTATTAGAGGCCATCCCATCTAAGAAACCACCGAAACTTCTATATATTTCAAATGGGGACAGAAAAACAGAACCGATAATCATAATCAGCATTACCGTTTTGTTTAACGGAACGCGGGCCAGCCAATACATCGGCAGGAATAAGTAACAAACACTGTGTATACCCGACCCTATGAATATAAAAAACAGGTAATGCCAGAGTTTCCGCTCTTTAATATACCGTATTGCAAAATACACGATAAAAGTCCCGAGGTTTTGTCTGATCTGCCCACTTTCCCCGATAAAGAAATTGGGAATAAACATGAAAAGGGTAAAAGTAAAGGGATAAAAAGTATTATCCTCAGTATATTCTACCTTAAAGATCATCGCAAAAATAGCAATGACCAATGTTACCATATAAAAAGGTGCATCAAAAAAATTGAGAAGGATCTTATTAATCAAAGTATACAGCCATTCCACATCCAACGTTTCCGGTCCTTCCATATGGAGCATCTTCATAAAGATACTGTAGTAGCTTTTAGTATCGGAGTAAATATAAATTCCTTTGTAACTTCCGTAATCCGGTCCTACACTATCTCTGAAACCAACAATAATAATAAAATAAACAGCAAGGAACCAGAACCACTTTTTATCAACCTTCTTTCCATACACCTCCTGAACACTGAAGAACAGCATATAGACGATGGCAATTATATAATATGGATGTAGTAAACTCATGCTAACTCTCTGATGTTTTTTTAAACTGATGATATGCTGTGATGAATCCGGTCAGAATTAAAGGCAGGAAAAGCCTCACTTCCCAAAAAAGCCCTACTAAAGTAATCATAAGAAGATAAGGAATGGAAAAGAAAAAATATTTTCCAAAAACACTCTTGTTTTCCTCTGTACAAAGGCCATATATAAAATAAATCACAATTAATGCAAAGACCAGTCCTGCAAGATTGAAAGGGCTGGAAAAGTTTCTGTTGATATAAAAGCCTTCCACAAAAGTCGTTTCATCCCGAACAAGTACAGCTCTTAATCCCAGATAGGGAATAAGGAAAGCAGCAACCAGCGGTATAATTTTCCAGATTACCTGATAATTCCCTTTCTTCAGCTCATCAATATTGAAAAATACGGCTGCAAAAAAGGCTATATTCAGACAGGCTGTTTCTCTTACTAAAGTAGAGATCCCGATAAGTCCAATAAGGGTAAAGAAGAAAGTATTTTTTCTGGCTTCCAGATATTTAAGAGTCAGAAATACACCTGACAGATAACAAAAGAGTGCGATGGTATCACAATTTGTCGGCGCGTACTGTGTGATCACAATGAAAAATACAGATAAGAGATGAATAATCCTTCTGGCATTAACATTCAAAAGAAGCCCCGTAGATTTCATCCGGAAAACAGCATTCAAAATCAAAGAACACAAAACGAAGAACACACTGTTCATAAGGAAAAGCCCATGATAAAAAGGGGTTCCGTTTTTGGACAAAAAATCTTTGAAGAAAGAAAGCGGACCATTGATCAGATTGTACATCAAATCTGTCATCTGTACACTCAGATAATTGGGAATCACTCTGTAAGCATATACGGAGGAAAATAAAAAATCAGGGGTTCTCTCTGATGTTTTCAGTCTTGTGTAGGATGATTCAAATCCATAATAAGACATGGCAAACAACAGAAGCGGAAGTACTATTACCAATAGAAATCCGTTTATTTTTTCATCATTTCTTTTCAACATATCTAAAACAGATTCTTATTTTTTTAATAATAATGGTGGTTTAAAATACATTTTTTCAAAAGGGAACTTTTGCAAAAGTAGAATATTTTTTCATTCTTCCTAGAATATTTTATTGATTTTCAGTTAAAACTTATCGCTAACTATTTTGAACTAATGCTTAAAAAATTAAATTTGCAGACTTGATTTAAATGCAATGCATCGCCTTTTTATATTTTTATATTATCTGATTTCCAAAAATAAAATTCTATCTGTACTGACAGCTCTTGGAATTGCCGCTTTATGCATTTTCTTTGCGTCGAAGATCAATTTTGAGGAAGACATCAATCAGATTATTCCTAAAAATGAAAAGTCGGATCTCACAGCAAAAGTTCTTAAACAGCTTAATTTTTCGGATAAGATTATTGTTATTATCGAGAACAGATCCGGCGAAGACAGCTTCCAGCTTTCTGAAACGGCTGATACTTTCCTGAAAAAAATTGAGCCTTTACAGAAATATATTGGTTCTGTTCAGGGTAAAGTGAACGATAATGAAATTTCTGAAACCTTTGATTTCGTTCATCAGAATCTCCCTTTATTCCTTAATGAGAATGACTATAAGGAAATTGATCAGAAACTGCAGAAAGACACTATTGCAAAACAGGTAGAAAATAATTACATCTCGCTGGTTTCTCCAACAAGCCTTGTGACCAAAGAATTTATTAAAAAAGACCCTCTGGGACTTACTTTTCTGGGAATCAAAAAATTAAATGCTTTAAACATCAGCAAAGACTTCAAACTCGAAGACAGCTATATTGTTACCAAAGACGGGAAAAATCTTTTGCTTTTCATTGATCCTAAAAACAAAAGCAATGATACGAAAGCCAATGAGGTATTTGTGGATCAGCTCAACACCATCAAAGATGGTATTAACAAACAATTCAAAGGAAAAACAGAGATCAGCTATTTCGGTTCTCCGGTAATTGCTGTAGCCAACGCAAAGCAGATCAAAAAAGATATTCAGAACACGGTGGCCATTTCCATGACGGTTCTTTTAATCCTTCTGATCTATTATTTCAGAAATATTTTCACTCCCGTCATTGTATTTCTACCCACCGTATTTTCAGTACTGCTCGCTCTCTTAATTCTTTATTTTATTAAAGATAAGATTTCAGCTATTTCACTCAGTGTAGGAGCGATTCTTATTGGTATTACGATTGATTATGCCCTGCATATTCTTACCCATTATAAGCATAACAACAATATTGAGGAGCTTTACAAGGAAATCACGAAGCCTGTTATATTAAGCAGCGCAACAACAGCCGTTTCCTTTTTGTGTCTCGTTTTTGTTCGTTCTGAAGCATTGAAGGACTTAGGTCTTTTTGCTGCCATTACTGTGATTCTTTCTTCAATCACAGCATTAATTATTGTTCCTCAGCTTTACCAACCAAAAGAAAGAGAACATCTCAACACCAACTTTATTGACAGGATCGGGTCTTATCCGTACGAAAAAAATAAGCCTTTGATTATTGGGTGTTCCATTATTATTCTTGCCTGCCTGTTTGGATTCAGACATGTAGGTTTCAATGAAGATATCGGGGATCTGAATTATATTCCGAAAGAATTAAAAATCAGTGAGGCAAAACTGCAGAAACTTTCTGATATTACGTCAAAATCAATTTATACTATTTCTTATGGAAATTCTGAAGAAGAAGCACTGTCCAGAAATTCCGAACTGAGCAGTTTCCTGGACAAAGAGAAAAAAGAAGGGAAGATCTTAAGCTATAATTCTATCGGAAGCGTTGTTCTTTCAGAAAAGGATCAGCAGAAAAAAATTGACGAATGGAACCGTTTCTGGAATGACGAGAAGAAGAATCAGACCATTTCTGAACTGATCAGTAACGGGAATAAATTCGGCTTCAACAGTTCCGCTTTTGATGGTTTTAATGAAGTTTTGCATAAAAATTATGCTGCATTGAGTCTGAAAGATTATCAAAAAGTGAAAGCGCTTCAGATTTCAGAATTCATGAGCAGCGAAAATGGTTTCCACACCGTTTCCAATGTGGTAAAAGTAGACGAAAACAAAAGAGACACTTTCATCAAAGATATTGAGAAACAGCATGATGCCATTGCTATCGACCGCCAGCAGATGAATGAAAATTTCCTTGGTTTGCTGAAAAGGGACTTCAATACACTGATCAGTTATTCTCTTCTTGCCATTATTTTAACGATCATCGTTTTCTTCAGGAATTTTGAATTAACGGTTCTCACCATGTTCCCGATTGTTTTAACGGGAGTTGTTACAGCCGGAATCCTTTATTTTCTGGGATTGGAATTAAATATTTTCAGTACTGTAGTGTGTACGTTGGTATTTGGAGTGGGAGATGACTTCAGCATCTTCCTGACGCAAGCCATGCAAAAAGAACATACTACCGGAAAGAATGAATTGCCTACGTACAGAATTTCTATTATTCTTGCTGTTTTCACGACAATTCTTTCCATCGGATCTTTGATATTCGCCAGGCATCCGGCATTGCATTCTCTGGCATTAGTAGCCCTGATCGGAATGTTCTCCGTTATTATTATTACCTCTACCCTATATCCTTTCTGGTTCAGATTATTCATTACCAACAGGGCGAAAAAAGGACTTTCTCCCATCACATTCAGATTGTTTGTATGGTCAGTATTCTCATTCCTTTATTACGGATTGGGTGGATTGCTGTTTTCTGCCTTCGGAAGTTTTTTTGTTAAAAATTCCAAAGGGCAGACGCTGAATATTATCAAACTTATTTTAGCCAGATTTTTAACTTCCGTTCTTTATTCTAATCCTTTTGTAAAGAAGAAGGTCATTAAAAATACATCTGAAGATTTCAGCAAACCTGCAGTTATCATTGCCAATCATACTTCTTTCCTCGATACGCTGGCTATTGCAATGGCGACCCACAAAATTATTTATCTGGTGAATGACTGGGTATATCAGTCTCCTGTTTTTGGAAAACTGGTAAGAGCACTGGGCTTTTATCCCGTTTCACAGGGAATCGAGAACGGAATGGACAAACTGAAAGAAAAAGTTGACCAGGGATATTCACTCGTTGTGTTCCCTGAGGCAGAACGTTCTTACACCAATGATGTGAAAAGATTCCATAAAGGAGCTTTTTATCTCGCAGAACAGTTCGGACTGGATATTCTTCCTATTTACATCCACGGCAACTCTGAGGTATTGCCGAAAGGAGACTTCATTATCTACGACGGAAGCATTACGTTAAAAGTGGGGAACAGAATCAGCAAAGACAACATGAGTTTTGGTAAAAACTATTCTGAGAGAACAAAGAAGATCAACGCTCATTTCAGGGAAGAATTTGCCAGACTGCGTGAAGAGATTGAGGATGAGAATTATTTTAAAAAGAAATTATTCCTGAGCTATCTTTACAAAGACAGTGAAGTGGTAAAAGAAGTAAAAGAGGATTTTAATGCCAACAAATCTGTTTATTTCGAACTGAACAAGCATATTCCGAATGACGCCAATATTCTTCATTTAGCTGATGATTTTGGACAGAAGGATGCATTATTAACTTTATACCAGGCCAGCCGAAGAGTTTTTTCTCTGATTCAGAATGATGAAAAAAGAGCAACAGCAGCACACAGCTATCTGGTAAAAAGAAGAAAAATACACTATATTAAAGACCTTTCTGAAGTAAACAAAAAGATTGATGTTCTTTTAATTTCAGATGAACACTTTACCATGAATGAAATTCAGGATCTCCCTGAAACAATCATTTTTGTAAATACAAAAAACACTTCGTTTGAAAGTGATAATTATGCACTAAAATTTAGTTCTGAATCATTAAAAGTATTTAAAACTAAATAATAAATATGAAAAACATACTTTTGTAAACGCTAAAGAAAACTAATGAAGAAAAATATACTTGTCATATATTATTCACAAACCGGACAACTCGAAGATATCGTGAAAAATATAGCCCAGCCTTTTGAAGCGAAAAAGGAGGCTTATGATGTTACGTATTACAACATTCAGCTGAAGGAAGATTTTCCTTTTCCCTGGCCAGGCGATGTTTTTTTCAACACTTTTCCTGAATCTTATCTTCAGATTCCAAAAGAAATTCTTCCTCCTTCGGAAGAAATTCTGAACAAAAAGTATGATCTTATCCTGTTTGGGTATCAGGTATGGTATCTCACACCATCCATTCCTATCATTTCTTTCTTAAAGAGTGATTATGCAGAGCGAATCCTTAAAGACACTCCCGTAGTAACCATCTCAGGAACCAGAAATATGTGGATGCTTTCCCAGGAAAAATTAAAGGTCTACCTAAGAGATCTGCAGGCAAAACTTGTAGGAAATATTGCTTTGGTAGACAGGCACGACAATTACACCAGCGTATTAACGATTCTCCGATGGCTTACCACAGGTCAGAAAGAAAAATCGGGAATGCTTCCCGCTGCAGGAGTTTCAGATGAAGAAATTGCAGGTTCTGTAAAGTATGGCGAGATTATTGAAAGACATTTTAATAATAATGACCTTAATAGTATACAACCAGATCTTGTGAAAAACGGAGCGATTGAAATCCGTGCTTTTTTAGTACGGGTAGAAAAGGTTGGAAATAAAATTTTCACAGTATGGTCTAACCTGATTATCAAGAAAAAAGAGAAACGTCCATTGCTGATAAAATTCTTTAAGGTATATTTGATGGCAGCGATATGGATTATCTCACCTGTCGTTTTGGTATTACACCTGCTTACAACCCCTATATTTTGGTTTAAAAGACAAAAACAAAAAAGATATTTACAAGGAATTAATTTAAAATAGAATGTACGACGTATTTATAACAAAAGCATCAACATACTTACCCAATGAGCCGGTAGCGAATGATGAAATGGAGACTTATCTTGGGCTTATCAATGATGCGCCATCTAAAGCAAAATCACTTATCCTGAGAAATAATAAGATCACAACAAGATACTACGCTTTAGATAAAGAAGGAAACCCTACCCACTCTAATGCACAGCTTACTGCAAAAGCAATCGAAGGACTTTTTGATGAAAATTTCAAAAAGGAAGATATGAAATTACTATCGGTAGGAACTACTTCACCAGACCAGATCCAGCCTTCTCACGCTTCTATGGTGCATGGTGAGCTTAACATCGGAAAATCTATTGAAATTAATACTTCAACAGGTCTTTGTAATTCAGGAATGAATGCGCTCAACTATGGATTCCTTTCTGTAAAAGCCGGTGTACAGGACAACGCAGTATGTGCAGGTTCTGAAAGAATGTCTGCATGGATGACTGCTGACAAATTCAACCATGAAGCAGAAAATTTAAAATTACTGGAGGAAAGACCTATCATTGCTTTCAAAAGAGAATTCCTGAGATGGATGCTTTCTGATGGAGCAGGCGCTTTCCTTTTAGAAAATAAACCGAGAGAAAACAGTACTTCCCTAAAAATAGAATTCATTGATTTCTATTCTTATGCCCACGAAATTGAAGCTTGTATGTATGCAGGATGTGATAAGCTGGAAGACGGAAGCCTGAAATCATGGGCAGACTACCCTTCTGATGAATGGTTGAAACAATCTATTTTTGCAATTAAACAGGATACTAAAATCCTTGATAAATACATCCTAGTAAAAGGAGCAGAAAGTTTAAGATCATCTTTTGACAAACATAATCTGGATCCGGAAAAAATTGACCACGTACTGGCTCATATTTCTTCCGGATACTTTAAAGACGGACTGAAAGAAGAATTTGCCAAAAAAGGAATGGATTTCCCGGCAGAAAAATGGTTCTATAATCTTTCTGAAGTTGGAAACATCGGAGCAGGATCTATATTTATCGCCCTTGAAGAACTGATGAATTCCGGAACATTGAAAAAAGGAGAAAAAGTACTTCTTTGTGTTCCCGAAAGTGGAAGATTTGCTTATTCTTGTGCTTTATTAACCGTTTGCTAATGGAAAACAAACTGCCCACATCCGATAAAGATTTTGTAGAAAGTCTTATTCCCCAAAGGTTTCCTTTTGTAATGGTGCATGAATTGTCAGAATACTCTGAAAACCATCTCTTATCCGGTTTTGAGATAAAGGAAGACAACCTTTTTATCCAGGACGGATTATTCCAGGCTTCAGGACTGATTGAGCATCAGGCGCAGAGCGTTGCCCTTCATACCGGATATAAATATTATCTGCTGGGAAAAGATGCTCCAACTGGATATATCGGAGCCATCAAATCTTTTGAAGCTGAAATACTGCCTAAAGTGGGAGATCAGCTGAAATCTGAAGTAACCATCCTTAATGAAGTAATGGGAGTAACCCTGGTAGATGTCATTACGAAACTGAACGGTGAAGTGATTGCAAAATCTCAAATGAAAACCGCTGTAAAATAAACTGGAAATGGAAATAAAGGAAGAAAATATCATCAATATACACAACTTTTTACCGCATCGTGAACCGATGCTCATGGCAGACTATATCCTGGAACTGACCAAAGAAAAAGTAGTGACTTCCTTTGAAATCAAAGAAGATAATATATTTGTTCACAACAATGAGTTTGCGGAAGCCGGCTTAATCGAAAATCTTGCTCAGACCTGTTCATCTATCCTTGGGCAAAGCTTCTTTGAAAATCCCGAAGCTGATACTAAAGTGATTGGATTCATTACCAATATCAAGAAGATCGAAATTTTTGCTCTTCCAAAAGTGGGTGACCAAATTATTTCCAAAGCTTCGCTTATCTCACAATTTGAGAATATCTGCCATATCTTCTGTGAAACATTTACTAATGATGAATTGTTAATCAGAGCGGAAATCAACCTGTTTATTCAGGAAGTAAAGTCGTAAAGGTCAATTTAACATAGACATAGAAAAGCTGTACGTTTCTGTACAGCTTTTTCCTGTTATTCATTTCATATTCTATAATAGATTTGTGAAAATTTGTGTAATTCATTTGTGATATCAGTGTTTAAAAATCAATAATTTTCATTGAAATAATTATAAAACCTTACAATAAAACATTCATTGTTGTTTATTTCAACCTCAACAAAATCCACCAAAAAAAACACTGAAAATCAAAAAGATAAAACACCTTAAATATCAATGAAAAATGAATTATTTCACGTGAAACATTTTATAATCCCATGGAACACTTATTGCTAAAGATTTCTAATACATACTCTGATCAGAGGTAATAACCCTTCAGATTTAATATGATTTACATATAATGTATTTTCACTATTTTAGCCACCTGATTAAAAGAATCAAAAACAGGTGAGCCTTATATCATCTGGAATCTAAAAATATAAACATTATTTAGATGAAAAAACAAGACCTGCCTCAAGACGAAAGTAACCTGAAATCCGCCAACATGACTGAAGTTTTGTATGTGACGGATGAGAACGACAACTACACGACAGCAAACAGCACAGGCTGGGATGCCAAAAAAGCGGCTCTGGATGAATCGATGGAACTTATTTATGAAAGAATTGAGGAAGCAAAACAAAATGTGGCCAATAATACAGCAAGTCCCATTGTTTATTTTATGGAACTGAACAAAATGGATATTGGCGTTCTTGCTTCATATGTAGGAATGTGGCAATGGAGGGTAAAAAGACATTTTAAACCCAAAATATTCAAAACACTAAGCGAAAATGCACTGAAAAAATATGCCGATGCATTCGGAATTTCAGTGGATGAATTAAAAAACTTCGACGGGAAATAAATGAAACGGGGCCAGAAATAATGCCCGTTCCATTTGACCAATGAAAAGATACAATCAGCAAATGAAATTAAACTTTGAACACCATCAGACTGCACATTGCGAAAACGGTGTTGCTTCTAATCTACTGCTTAACAAAGGACTGAAACTAAGTGAACCTATGATCTTCGGGATCGGCTCAGGACTGTTTTTTGTCTATCTCCCTTTTCTGAAGGTGAATTTTGCTCCGGGCTTCAGCTATCGTCCGATGCCGGGTGCTATTTTCAGTAAAGCAGCCAAAAGATTAGGAATTAAAATCAAAAGAGAAAAATTCTCAAATCCTCAGGATGCCCAAAAAGCTCTTGAAAGAAATCTGGAACAAAATATCCCTACAGGACTTCAGGTGGGCGTTTTCAACCTTACTTATTTTCCTGAAGAATACAAATTTCACTTCAATGCCCACAATCTTGTAGTGTATGGAAAAGAAGACGGAAGATTTCTGATCAGTGACCCTGTAATGGATTATACGACTTCTCTTTCAGAAGCAGAATTGGAAAAAGTAAGATATGCCAAAGGAGCACTTCCTCCCAAAGGACATATGTACTACCCTGTTTATGTTCCGGAAAATGTGAATATTGAAGAAGCCATCAAAAAAGGGATCAAAGATACCTGCAAAAATATGCTGGCACCCGTACCGCTTATTGGGGTAAAAGCCATGAGATGGGTAGCGAAAAGCATCCCGAAATGGGCAGAAAAGAAAGGAACGAAGGTTACCAACCATTATCTGGGACAATTGATCAGAATGCAGGAAGAAATCGGAACCGGAGGCGGAGGATTCAGGTTTATCTATGGAGCATTCCTCCAGGAAGCAGCTGCCATTCTAAAAAATGATGAGCTAAAGGAATTATCGAAAGAAATAACCTCTATTGGTGACCTTTGGAGAGATTTTGCCGTTGATATTGCCAGAGTGTATAAAAACAGAAACTCGAAAAGCAATATTTACAATGAACTTTCAAAAACAATGCTGCATATTGCAGACCTGGAAGAAGCTTTCTATAAAAAACTGAGAAAAGCGATCTGATATGGCAGAAAATATGATTGAGATTAAAAACTTATACAAAAAATACAAAAATTCTGATGAGTTTTCTGTAAATGAAATTTCTTTGAGTATCAGTAAAAATGAAATTTATGGAATTCTCGGGCCCAACGGAGCCGGGAAAACAACGCTGATTTCCATGCTTTCAGGATTAATCAAACCTACTTCAGGACATTTCACCATTAACGGTTTATCTCCCCAGAAGGATGGGTTCAAAATAAGACAGATTATTGGAATTGTTCCCCAGGAATATGCTTTATATCCTACACTTACAGCCAAAGAAAACCTTATGTTTTTCGGAAGCCTGTATGGTTTAAAGCACAATCAGCTTAAAAAAGCAATTGATGAATCCCTTGAAATCATGGGACTTTCAAAATTTGCCAACAAGCAGGTAGGACAGTTTTCAGGAGGGATGAAACGACGCTGCAACCTCATCGCAGGAACGCTTCACAATCCTAAAGTTTTATTCCTGGACGAGCCTACTGTAGGAGTAGATGTTCAGTCCAAAAAAGCAATTATTGATTATCTTCTGGATTTAAATAAACAGGGAACATGCATTATTTACACTTCCCATCACCTTTCGGAAGCGGAAGAATTCTGTACAAAAATTGCCATCATCGATCATGGAAAAATTCATGCTGTAGGAACCCCTGAAGAACTTGTTTCACAGATTGCGAATGCCGAAAACCTGGAAGACGTTTTCATTTCATTAACCGGAAAAGAATTAAGAGATGTTGTTGTATAAACTGTGGAGAAGTTTTATTAAGGAAATTCTTCTGCTGAAAAGAGATATCGGGGGAATTGTCATCATCTTTGTGATGCCTTTGCTTTTGATTGTCACTATTACCCTTATTCAGGATTCTACCTTTAAAAACCTTGAAGGCTCAAAAATCCCAATTATTTTTATTGATCAGGACAAATCTGAAGTTTCAAAAAATATAAAAGCCGAACTGGAAAACAGCAAAACATTTCAACTGCTGACCAACTTCAATGAAAAATCCGCTCAGGAGGCTGTTTTTTCCGGGGATTATCAGATGGCGATAGTCATTCCTGAAAATTTAACGAAAGATTTAAATTCCAATATTGATTCGAAAGTTCAGACCATTGTAAGTTCATTCGGACTGGAAGGAGATTCTGCAAAAGTAAAAACAGCAGCTCCCAAAGCCAAAGAAATTCATTTGTATTTTGACCCTGCTACCAATGCAGGATTCAAAAACTCAGTGATGAATTCTGTCAACAAAATGGTTTTTGAAATTGAAAATAAAAAGATTTACAAAGCCTTCCAGGATCAGCTGGGAACAACAGAAAATCTTGACGAAAATAAAAACCTGATCAGCTTTAAAGAAATCACCCCCAGGAAAGGAGCAATGGACGTAATGCCAAATTCCGTTCAGCACAACGTTCCTGCATGGACACTTTTTGCGATCTTCTTTATTGTTGTTCCTTTATCCATCAATCTGGTAAAAGAAAAAAGCCAGGGAACAAGTGTAAGAGCAAGAATAAGTCCTACTCCTTATTTTGTCCATATTTTAGGAAAAACATTTACGTATCTTATCATCTGCCTTATTCAGTTTTTACTGATGGTTGCCGTTGGAATTTACCTTTTCCCTTATATGGATCTTCCGGCTTTTGATGTATCCGGAAAAATGTTCCAGCTTGTGGTAGTAACACTGTTTGCAGGATTGGCCGCAATTGGATTCGGAGTTTTATTGGGAACTATAGCCGATACACAAGAGCAGTCTGCCCCATTTGGAGCAACCTCTGTAGTGGTTTTAGCTGCTATTGGCGGAATTTGGGTTCCTGTATTTTTAATGCCAGAATTTATGCAGACTGTAGCTAAATTTTCTCCTATGAACTGGGGACTGAATGCCTATTATGATATTATTTTAAGAAACAGCGGAATTGGTGGAATTGCCAAAGAACTGGTTTTCCTTTTCTTATTCTATATTGCCACCGTAGCTATTTCCATTTTTTACGAAAAAAAACAAAATGCAGTCTAAAGAAAATATGTTAACCTGTACCGAAGAAGTAAGAGTACGCTTCAATGAAACAGATCCGCTGGGCATTGTCTGGCATGGGCATTATATCGTGTATTTTGAAGACGGAAGAGAAGCTTTCGGTCGTCTGCATGGTCTTACCTATCTTGATATTCAAAATGCAGGATTTGTAACACCGATCGTAAAAAGTACCTGTGAGCATTTTCTTCCTTTAAAGTATGGAGAAACATTCAGAATTGTGACCACTTTTATTAATTCTGTGTCTGCCAAACTTATTTACAGATATGAGCTTTTCAATCAGGAAGACCAATTGGTATGCAGCGGTGAAACCATTCAGGTATTTCTTGATAGCAATGGAAGCTTATGTCTGTACAATCCGGAATTTTTTCAAAACTGGAAAGATAAAATGGGATTATCATGAGGAAGGAAATTTATATCACAGACTACAATTGTGTAACTCCTCTGGGTTTCAATGTTGATTCCAACTGGGACGCCCTGTTAGAAGGACAGTCAGGAGTTGCCTTACATAAAATTATAGACAATCAGGATGCTTTTTATGCTTCCATCATTGATTCTGAAAAACTGAATGAAGAATTCAACAGATTCTTCGATTCCGCTCAGAATGACATTCACAATTTTACAAGACTGGAGAAGATGCTTCTTTTAAGCTTACAGCCTCTTGTTGAAAAACATCACATATCGGACGATACTGCTTTTATCCTTTCAACAACAAAAGGAAATATCAGTCTGTTAAAAAACCAGTCCGAATTACCGGAAGGCGTTTATTTATCAAAATTAGCAGAAAAAATTGCTGATTTTTTTGGATTTAAAACAAAACCGATCATCGTTTCCAATGCCTGCGTTTCAGGAGTAATGGCGATTTCAGTGGCAAAAAATATGATTCAGGCAGGAAAATATAAAGATGCCTTTGTGATTGCAGGTGATGAGCTTTCTGAGTTTGTTATTTCAGGATTCAATTCATTTCAGGCAATAGGATCAGGGCCTTGCCAACCTTATGATAAAAACAGAGACGGAATTAATATTGGTGAAGCAGCCGCCGCAGTTTATATCACTTCAGGTCTTTGCGAGGAACAAAGTGACGAAGCAATCTCACAAAACGAAAAATTCAGGTTTAAAGTCCTTGGAGATTCTGCAGTCAATGATGCCAATCATATTTCCGGACCTTCAAGAACCGGTGACGGTTTATATGCCAGTATCAAAAATGCCATGACTGAAGCGAAAGTTTCTTCAGAACAGATCGATTTTATTTCTGCCCACGGAACAGCCACTTTGTATAACGATGAAATGGAGGCTATTGCCTTCAACAGAATGGATCTCCAACATATTCCGCTCAACAGTATGAAAGGATATTACGGGCACTGCCTGGGAGCGTCAGGACTTTTGGAAAGTATTATTTCTATGGAAAGTGCTCTTCACAGCACTTTGCTTCCATCAAAGAACTTTGAAGAAACAGGAGTAACCCAGCCTTTGAATATCATCAAGGAAAACCAAACTGCAGATATTAAATATATTCTAAAGACCGCTTCTGGCTTTGGAGGTTGTAATGCAGCTGTTGTACTGGAAAAATGTTAAACTGAAAGTGATGAAGAAAATAAATACCTGTACCATAGAACATTCAAAAATAACCGTTGACGGAAATCTTATTTTTGAAAGCCCAAGCGAAGCCTTTCAGGAGTTTGCCAAAGAAGCCTATAAAAATTTAGACCTCAGCTATCCGAAATTTCACAAAATGGATAACCTGAGTAAATTAGCCTTTCTTTCCGCCGAAACCATTTTGAAAGATGATGATCACAGCAGAACAGCCATTGTTTTTGCCAACAGATCTTCCAGTCTGGATACAGATTTTAAGTATCAGGAAAGCATCAACAATCAGGATAATTTCTATCCGAGTCCTGCCGTTTTTGTGTATACTTTACCCAATATTTGTGTAGGTGAAATCAGCATTAAACACAAAATGCAGACAGAAAATGCTTTTTTCGTACTGGATGATTTTGATGAAGAATTTTTGAATGACTATTCTGAACAGATTCTTCTATCCGGAAAAGCTGACAAAGTATTATGTGGCTGGGTGGAATTGTATCAGGAAAATTACAAAGCTTTTGTATATTTGCTCACATTATAATTTAACAATGTACCAATCTGATAATGTACCAATGCTAAAGGCAATAACAACCATTGGTCAACTGGTACATTGATATATTGTTACATTAAAATACTATTTATGGAAAACTTAAAAACAGAATTGAAACACAAAATTATCGAAGTTCTTAACCTTGAAGATGTATCTGTAGAAGAAATCAAAGATACTGACCCACTATTCGGAGGTGGATTAGGATTAGATTCTATCGACGCTTTGGAACTGATCGTTCTTCTTGATAAAGACTACGGAATAAAATTAGCAGATCCTAAAAAAGGAAAGGAAATTTTCCAATCTATCGATACGATGGCAAAATTCATCGAGGATAACAGAACAAAATAAATTAATATAACAATCTAACAGTGTAACAATGTAGCAATTATTGGTAAATTATCCGATTGATACATTGTTACATTATTGAATACCATGAGTCAAAAAATTGCCATAACGGGAATGGGCATCATTTCCTCCATCGGAAACAATGTGGAGGAAAATTTTATTTCATTGCAAACCGGAAAACATGGAATTTCAGATATTGAAATGTTTGAAACCCGTCATGCCGGATCCATTAAAACGGGTGAAATAAAATTATCCAATGAAGAGCTTGTACAGAAACTTCATCTTGATGAAGACAACAATGTCACAAGAACTTCCCTATTGGGAATGATCGCTGCGGAGGAAGCTGCAGAAAGTGCAGGAATTTCAGATATCAATGGTTACAGAACCGGGCTGATCTCTTCTACCAGTGTAGGAGGAATGGATATCACTGAAAAATACTTCTACTCTTACGAAGACTTCCCTGAAAAGCAAAAATATATTGACGCACACGATGCCGGAAATTCCTCATTGGCTATTGCCGGTTATCTGGGATTAAAAGGGATGGTTTCTACCATTAGTACAGCCTGCTCATCAGCAGCCAATGCTATTATGATGGGCGCAAAGCTAATCAAAAACGGAGTTTTAGACCGTGTTATTGTAGGAGGAACAGATTCTCTGTCAAAATTTACTTTGAACGGATTCAATACCCTGATGATTCTTACGGATTCCTACAACACTCCTTTTGACAACAACAGAAAAGGCCTGAACCTTGGGGAAGCTGCCGCTTTCTTAGTCCTTGAATCTGAAGAAATGGTCAAAAAAGAAAACAAAAAGGTTCTCGCTTATCTTTCCGGATACGGGAATGCCAATGATGCACACCATCAGACCGCTTCTTCAGAAAACGGACAGGGTGCATTTTTAGCGATGCAGCAAGCCCTGAAAATCTCCGGACTGGAAAAAGAAAATATAGATTATATCAACGTTCACGGAACGGCGACTCCCAATAACGATCTATCTGAGGGAATTGCCATGATCAGAATCTTCGGAGAAAATCGGGTCCCTGAATTCAGCTCCACAAAAGCATTTACAGGACATACTTTGGCAGCAGCAGCAGGAATTGAAGCAGTATTTTCAATTCTAGCCATGCAAAACAGTGTGATTTTCCCGAACCTGAATTTTAAAACAAAAATGGAAGAGTTCGACCTTACTCCTGTTACCGAATTGAAAGAGAAAAACATCAATCATGTGCTTTCCAACTCGTTTGGATTTGGAGGAAACTGTTCCACCTTAATTTTCTCAAAATCATGAGTGCAGTATACATCAACAGTACATCCTGTATCTCGGTTCAGGACACTTTAAACGACAATATTCTTCAGAACCTTACTGTTAAAAATTCTTCAAATATCATTAAAGCGATAGAACCCAATTACAAAGAGTTCATTCCACCTGCGATGATCAGGAGAATGTCTAAAACCGTAAAAATGAGTTCTGTAGCATCACATTATGCATTGAAGGAAGCTGGAATTGAAAAACCGGATGCTATTATCGTAGGAACAGGAATGGGCTGCTCTCAGGATTCTGAAAAGTTCCTGAAAAACGTGATTGATAATCATGAAGAGTTTCTTACGCCTACGTTTTTTATCCAGTCTACCCACAACACAGTAGCAGGGCAGATCGCTCTGGGATTACAGTGTCATGCTTACAACTTCACGTATGTAAATACTTCTTCTTCACTGGAGTTTTCATTACTGGATGCTCAGCTTCAGATCAATGACGGAGAAGCAGAAAATGTTCTGGTAGGTTCTACAGACGAACAGACGGACAGAACCATGGAACTTTACTGCTTAAATAATACGATCAAAAAAGAAGCAGATCTTCCTGCAGATTATTTACATTCCACTACTACTGGCGTAATCTGGGGCGAAGGGGCCAGCTTTTTTGTGATTGGAAAAGATAAGACCGAAAACTCTTATGCCAGGCTTAAGAATATCCATATCAGCAATACTGTTGAATTGAATGAAGTACAGAACTTTATACAAAATTTTTTAATTCAAAACAGTCTTTCAACTAGTGATATTGATGCGGTTATTTTAGGATTCAGCGGAGATGCACAATCAGATATGTATTATACAAAAGCAATGAATCTGTTTCCGGATTCAGCACAGCTGTATTATAAACATTTGAGTGGAGAATTCAATACAGCAAGTGGTTTTTCAACCTTTATGGCCTGTCATATCCTGAAGGAACAGCAGATCCCGGAAATTATGATGATCAATGCAGAAAAAAAGGAAAGTATAAAGAATATACTTCTTTACAACCATCTGGCGGGTGATGATCACAGCCTGGTGTTATTGGAAAAGGCATAATTGTTGAAATTGAAAATTATACAGTCTATTTGTCATTCAGAGCGAAACGCAGTGAAGCGTGGAATCTAAACAAATTAAGTTAAATTAATTGTATTTATCTAGACTCCTACGGAGTGACAATGGCATACAATAAATATTATGCCCATAAAACTCATAATGACCAGTTCAAAATTAAAAAGCAGTCAGCAATGAAACATTATCCCTTCATCCTGTTCTATCTTTTCTGTAACGTTTTTATTTATGCGTTCCACGGAAGTATTTGGGTATATCTGTTTTGTTTTTTTGCTTTTTCTGCAGTAGTTGTCTGGGGGTCTTTTGACATTGAGCTGGGATATTTTGTGAACAGTATTACTCATAAGCGTACCAGAATAAAAGAAGTGGCCCTTACATTTGATGACGGACCTACTGAATTTACCCCAAAGTTTTTAGACCTGCTTAAAGAACATCAGATAAAAGCAACTTTCTTCTGTATCGGAAAACAGATTGAAAAATACCCTGAGACGTTTCAGAGAATTATTGCAGAAGGTCATACGATTGGAAATCATACCTTATCACATTCCAATTCCACAGGTTTTTTATCGACTTCAAAAATGATTACAGAGATTGAAAAGTGTGATAAGATCATGAAAAACGTGGGAAATATTAAGACCAATCTCTACAGACCGCCGTTCGGAGTGACGAACCCTAATATTGCAAAAGCAATCAAAAAAACCAATAAAATAAGCATCGGGTGGAATGTCCGGTCATTGGACACCATCATTGATGACGAAAAGAAAATCTACAACAGAGTGACCAAAGGTCTGAAAAATGGGAGTATTATCCTTCTTCATGACACTTCGGAAAAGACCTTTCGGGTGCTGACCAATTTATTAGTATTTTTGAAGGATAAAAAATATTCAACCTTTACTGTTGATACAGTGATAAATTCAAATAGAAATGATTAAAAATATTGCTTTCGGAGCATTCTTACTGGTTTCCGGTTTCTTTTTTGCTCAAAACACAGCAATGTCAGGAGCTGAAGCCAAAGCATTTGTATCGAAAGTTTCTTCTGATACAAAAGGAATTAAAACGTTGCAGAGTGATTTTACCCAGACCAAAAAAATGGATTTTCTGGATAAAAGCATTGTTACTTATGGGAAAATGTCTTTGCAAACACCCAATATGCTGAGCTGGAAATATACAAAACCTTATCAGTACAGCATTGTTTTTAAAAGCAATAAAATCTTCATCAACGATCAGGGGAAAAAATCTTCTGTGGATGCGAAGAGCAAAACCTTTGAAAAAATCAATAAACTTATTGTAGGAAGTTCGAACGGAACCATGTTCAATGATCCTGAGTTCACCGTTACCTACTTTAAGAACGGAAATTACAATGTGGCGAAGTTTATCCCAAAGACTTCTCAGTTGCTGAAATATATTAAACAGATCGAATTGTTTTTCCCTAAAAACCAGTCGACAGTTTCACAGGTCAATATGACGGAGGCTTCCGGAGATACTACGAATATTGTTTTCAAAAATACCAAGATCAATGCTTCAATTCCTGCGTCAGAGTTTACTTTATAGCCTGATTCTGATCCTGGCTGTTTCCTGTAAAACCTATAAGTTAACAGAAGCAAAACCTGCCTCATCTTCTGAAAAGATGGTGGAAAACTTATATTTCTCTTCCGGTGAAGATTATGTTTACAAATGCCAGATGGATATTTATAAAAACCATGTAAGCGGCATTCTGATCATCAAAAGACTGAATGAAACAACACATCGTGTTGCCTTAACTTCTGATTTCGGGAATAAACTGATAGATTTTGAAGTCTCTGATAATGATTTCAAGCTGAATTATGTACTTCCTGACCTGGATAAAAAAATAGTCATCAATTTCCTGAAAAACGACTTTCAACAGCTTCTGAAAAGAAAATATCCGGTCAATGAAAGTTTTGAAAATGAAAATGCTAAAATCTATCTTTCAAAAATCGAAAATAAAAGCTATTATCTGTTTTTCAACAAAGAAAGTAATTTGCTGAGGCAGATTATCTATACGAAAAACAACAAGGAGAAAATCGATTTTACTTTTGATGCAAAAAAACCTATCTTCGCGGACAGCTTAAACCTGAAGCACAAGGACTTTAAGATCAACATAAAACTATTTCAAATAACCGAAACAGAGTAATTTCTGCCCTCAAATCTATGGATATATCTATTTTTTGGAAAGAAATTGATTATACTTTAATCTTAAAAAAATAAGATCATGCAAACGATTCTTACAGACTTTTATACTTTAACATCATACGATAAGACAGAAGACGGAAAATTTACCGCTCATATTCACCTGAATAAAGACCACGATATTTTTAAAGGCCATTTCCCTGGAAATCCGGTAACTCCCGGTGTTTGTATGATGCAAATTATTAAGGAACTGACTGAGGAATTTACAGGTTCAAAGTTATTTCTGAAAACAGCTTCCAATGTAAAGTTCATGGCGATTATCAATCCTTTTGAAACCCCTGATCTGGTACTTCAGCTGGATATTGCTGAAAATGAAGAAGATGTTAAAGTAAAAAACACAACTTCTTTTGGCGAGACTATTGCATTGAAATTGTCTGTAAGCTATAAAAAAATATCATCATGAAACTAATCTTATCATTCATAGCAGCATTTGTTTTTTTCTTTCAATCTGACCTTGAAACGCTGAGAAACAGCTATGCTAAGGCGAACGAATCCACTACCAATACTGCGAGCTTTATTGAAACTGCGGAAAAACAATCCGGCTCTGATGCTGTAACTGTAGGATACAGGGCCGCAGCAAAGATTATGGAGGCGAAAATTGCCAAAAGCAACAGAAAAGCTCTGGTAAAGACAGGCGCTACAAGTCTTGAAAGCATTATTAAAAGTAATCCTAACAATGCAGAACTTCGTCTGATCAGAATGAGTGTTCAGGAAAATATTCCGAAGATCGTAGGATACCGCGGGAGCCTGAAGGATGATAAAGCTTTCCTGCTGAATAATTACAGCAAACAGAATACAGCTCTGAAGGGCTATATCAAAAGGTTTGCAATGCAATCTAAAACCATGACAGAGGCGGAAAGAGCCACTTTAAAATAAAAAAATGTTGCTTGCTGAAGTACAAAATGCTATTTCTGAAAAGAAGATATGCGTTTTAATCCCTACCTACAATAATGAAAAAACTCTGAAGAGGGTTATTGACGGCGTTCTGGACTACACCGAAAGTATTATTGTGGTTGATGATGGTTCTACAGATTCCACGCCTCAGATTCTTGCTCAATATCCTCAGATCACTATAATTTCCTTACCGGAGAATAAAGGGAAAGGAAACGGCCTAAAAACAGGTTTCAGAGCAGCAAAGAAATCAGGATATGATTACGCCATCACAATAGATTCGGATGGTCAGCATTATCCGGATGATATTCCGGTATTTGTAGAAGCTCTTCTTCAGGAAAAAGAGGAAGTTCTTCTGATCGGAAACAGAAATATGTCTCAGGATGGGATTCCTAAGAAAAGCAGTTTCGGAAACCGTTTTTCCAATTTTTGGTTCTGGTTTGAAACCGGTATTAAGCTGGAAGATACACAGTCCGGCTACAGACTTTATCCTTTGCATAAAATTCCAAAGAAATATTTTACTCCTAAGTTTGAATTTGAAATTGAAATCATTGTAAGAACCGCCTGGCGACATGTTCCGATAAAAAATGTTCCGATCAAAGTTTTGTATGATCCGGCAGAGCGGGTTTCCCATTTCAGACCTTTCAAAGATTTCACAAGAATCAGTATTCTGAATACAATTCTGGTAACGATTACTCTACTTTATATTATTCCGAGAAATTTCGTGAATAATTTCAAAAAAAAAAGCTTTAAAAGATTCATCCAGGAAGATGTCTTAGAAAGTGACGGAAGTAACCGAACAAAAGCATTTTCCATAGCTTTGGGAGTGTTTATAGGGCTTTCTCCTTTCTGGGGATTTCAGACACTTCTGGTGATCAGTTTATCTGTACTTTTTAAGCTTAATAAAGTCCTTGCATTTGTAGCCTCCAATGTGAGTCTTCCTCCTTTTATCCCTTTCATTATTGCCGCTTCTCTGTTTCTGGGAGCTCCCTTTGTAAGTGGAAACAGCGATATTCTAAGTCAGGATTTAAATTTCGAACTGATCAAGAACAATCTTCTGCAATATGTGATTGGCAGCTTTATCTTAAGCACAACACTTTCGGCCATTGCAGGAATAACCTCTTTTCTGTTTCTGAATAAGGTAAGCCCGGAAAACAATTAAAAAAGCCCGGAACAAAGTTCCAGGCTCATTATAGCAATAATCTTATTGTATTTATTTCAGAATAAAATCTGTAATGTCTTTCAAAAACTGTTCATCCACTTTTCCTTTTATTTCATAATCTTTTGGAGATGGTTTTCCGGAACCTTCAATAAATAAGTGACTTAATGCAGGATAAAACTTAAATACAACAGTCTTATCATTTTTCAATGTTTCTTTCCAAAGGTTGAAATCTTTCTCGGTTACCTGATAATCTCTTCCCCCTTGCGCAAAAAACATCGGAGCTTTGATTTTTTTAACTTCGTTAAGCTGATTGTAATCCTTCAAATACTTCCAATATGCGGCAGACTGACCCAAAGGAAGCTCTGATGAAGGAGAATGTAAGTTAAATTGGGATGAGTTTAAAAAAGCAACCTGCTTTTTAATTTCCTGAACAGCTTCAGCTGTAACTTTAGCCGGATCCATCGCATGAAGATATTCATATTGCTCAACAAGAAGATCCTGCAGCGCTCTTGCATTCCCAGCCATAAAAACATATTTTGAAACCTGTGCCTTTTCTGCAATTTTTGGAATCATATACGCTCCCTGGCTATGACCCAGGATAACAATCTCATATCCTTTATAATCAGAACTGTTTTTAAAATAAAGAGCTGCGTTTACAGCATCATTGATGGTTTCTTCTTCTACAGTAGACTTTTCCGTGAATGCTTCAGGGTGGGAATAGGTTCTTTTATCATATCGATAGGAAGCAATTCCGTTGTTTAAAAGATATTCTGCAATGTCTTTAAACGGCTTGTTTTCTCCAATGGTTTCATCTCTGTCATGAGGTCCGGAGCCGTGAACGAAAATAACCAATCTCTTTTTATTGTTGGAAGGTGGAATTAATAATGTTCCGTTCAGCTCAATAGCATCACTTTTTATTTTCAGTGTCGTTTTCTCGTCTCTTTTTTCAAATGTTTTGTGAGGAACCAGGAAGAAACCCAGCAATTTATTATTCTCACTAAAAGTAAGCTGAATATCCAGTTTTTCTTTTTCAAATTCAGAATAGTAATAATAGGTGTTTCCTTCGTTATTTACTTCAAGAATATTTTTAAGTCCTCCAATCTGCCCCTGAAGCTGTTGCGGAATCGCTTTGAGCTGTTCCACCGGAATTTGTCCCGCTACGGAAGAATCAAAATAAGAATGTGCTTTTTCTATATTTTTATCAACCAACAAAGCTTTAATAAAAGTATTTCCGATCTCTTTTCTGTCCTGAGAAAATGATAACAGAGCAAATGCGGTAAAGAATAAGGCTAAAAGTTTTTTCATAATTAATTATTTAAAAACCACATCAGAAAATGAAAGTGGCGTCATCATGATGGTAACAAATATCGCAATTATTACCAAAGCCAGTTGTGTGATACGATACGTTTTTTCTCTTTCCTCTTCCTTCATTTCAAAGGTAAATTTTATTTTATCAGGTCTTCTGATAATCAGCCAGATAATGAAAAGAACAGCGAGGTTCATCAATACGGGAAATACAAGAAATATTTTACTCCCATAGCTGTCTTTCATACTTCCGTAACCGTGAATAATGATGGTTTCAGGTATTGAGCTGTACACACTGCACAAATACACAGAATAACAGATAATAATAACAAAAGGAATACAGAACAGCAGTCTTATATATTTGGGGATCATTTCAGTTTCTTTAAAGTTTTCTTCAGGTATTTTTCTACATTCTTTCTATCCGGAACCGTCGTAATTTCTTTAGTCAGCGCTTTTTCAAACTCCATTTTTGCCTTTGAATATTCTTTTTTGCTAAAATAATACTTTCCTGATTGATAATAGATCAGCCAGAAATCCGGATTCATAGCATGGTAGGAATGAATAAAATCATCCGTCAGCAGTATATTTTTATTACCTGCAGCCTCACTGATTTCTTTCCCGTACATTTTAGACAACTCATAGTTTTTGAATTCTTCAGAATCAGCAAATGGATCTCGTGGAATATTTAGACCTGATTTTGAAAGGTCATCAGGCTGTAATCCTTTGTCTGAAAAGATTTTGTTCAGATCATAGCAAACAAATTCTCCCAGCTGATAAGGATTGGAAGAAACCCAGACCAGTTTTTTCTGAGGCGAGAATATAACAGCATGGTGTGCCAGTAGCTGATTGAGTGCCTTTTCATTACCGTAACCGATGCTTTCATCTTTTAAACCGGATTTATTTCTTAAAATGCAAGCCATCTTTTCCGGTGTTATCTTCTTTTCTTTCTGTAAAAGCTCCTGAAGCCTTTCATAACGGTATTCAGAATGACTTTCCTCAATATGTTTCTGATTTCTTTTGTCATCTTTATAAGCTTCCGACTGAAAATGATTGGTACAAAGAACTATACTGGTATTCTGTACGTTATATACACCGAAATTCTTAGGCGAAACTTCAATGATTACCGCATTTTTGTCTGCAGCGCTTCCCACCAGAATAGATTCAGAAACAAATACTTTTCTTTTTTTAGCAATCACAATGGCTTCTTCTATATTTTTAGCATACTGTAAAATCTCTCTTGTAACAAGGGAAATCGGGGTTTTGGCTGTTAAAGGAATTTTTGATTTCCCCGCATTAATGGTCACGGTAATTCCTTCTTTATTCATTCCGGAAACTACTCCAATCATTCCCGGCCAGCTTACCGACATGTAAGGAATTCCTTCATCGGGTTGCACAAATTCTACCAATTTATTTTTAGCAAAATCGTCTCCCACATAAAAGTCGAAATTTCTTCCAATCAGCAAATCCCCATCTTCGGTGTTTTCGTTCCATACGGCAAGAGAAGTACAGCCCACCATGGCCAGATCCTGCATCGCATGTCCTATATCATGAGCTCCGTGCAGATAAAGGCTTCTTAAATATTTGGGAGCAATAAAATCATACTGATCCGAGGAATATTGTGACAAACCATATAATTCTGCCTGATAATCTTCTCTTACATTGAGGTACATTTTTCTGTTATACCATTTTAAAAAGCCTCTTAATATCCTTTGTCTGAATTTTGAAGGGACAAAACTTTCCACTTTTGAAAAGAAAATGTTTTCCTGCTTCTGCATTAAGCTTTGTGTCAATGCTCCATTATTATATCCTAATTGTAAAGGATTTCCTTTAATATAAAGTTCCCAGAGCTGTTGTTTATTTTTGGTAAGATAATTCTGATTATAGCTGAAAGTGCTGTCGTTGATTCTGGTAATTTTTGGAACCTCCAGAGCATATTGCTTTACCTCGGGAATATGCCGGATAGATTTTGATATTCCGCAGGATATGAGGAAAAAACAAAGAGTGAGATAAAGAAAGGTTCTTTGAACGGATCTATAAATGGTTTTAATTTTTTTCACTTTAGTTTTTATTAATCATTTGTGTCAACCGCATGTCTATCGTTTCTTTTCCAATAATCTCGGCACAGGTATTAAAGGCTCCGATCGTAACACCTAAGATACCATGCATATTCACGGATTGTCCCGTCAGAAAAAGATTGTCAATTTTCGTACGTGGGGAAACCATTGTTTTAAGAGGGTTCTCTGAACTTTTCATATATCCGTACATATTTCCTTCGAAGTTACCAATATAGTCCCTGTAAGACAAGGGAGAGGAAGTATAGAGTGTTTTAACAGCATGTCTTATATTGGGAATTTTCTTTTCCAGGGCATCAAGCATTTTTTCAGTCTTTTCAAGCTTAAACCTTTCATAAGCTTCTCCTCTTTCATGCTCATCCGCAACTGTATTGAATGTATTTTCCCATTCTTTAACCTCATCAAAATCCATATAAGAAATCGCGGTGAGGCTTTCTGCAAACTCAGGGTGATGTTTTGAAGGCGTAGATGAAAGCATATAGGTTTCCGGCCACGATTCTTTTTGGTATTGGGATGCATTCCAGACCTGATCTTCCGATGAATAGTGGTATCTGTTGTAATTGAAATTCGGAAGACTATGAGGTTTTAAAACCAGATAAATACTGAAACACGAAGAAACAGGCTTCCAGCTTAAAACCCTGTTCAGAAAGGATTTTTTCAGTCTTTCCTCGCCTATCAGTTTGATGGTGGAGCGTATTTCTATATTTGATATAAATTGTTTTGCCTCGTATTCTTTTCCTGCTTTCGTCTTTACAGAGGTCAGTGTATTATTTTCATTAAAAACAAATTCTGAAACTTCCGAGTGCTTGTGTACTTCGGCTCCATATTCCCGGAGTTTTCTGATTAAAAGTTTAGAGATCTGACTTCCTCCTTTCACACATTTGTAAGCACTTTGAATGTAAGAATTTACCGTCAGAGCATGTACATAAAAAGGAACATTTTCAGAATCCCCGGCATATAAAAAGTTGGACCCCAGCAAAACCGACTGCAGTTTTTTATTCTGGGTAACAGACTCAATGAATCTTTTAGTATTGAGGTGCAGGATTTCTTCGTTGTAACTGTCCTTTCCTACTACATGATATCTTGGAAACTGGCTGCATACATATTGAATTTCTTCACAGTAGTTTTCAAGGTTTTCTTTTTCTTCGGGGAAATATTTTGAAAGCTGTTCAACAAAATTCTGGTAGCCCTGTGCATGAGGATATTCTATTTCATCATCACCGAAACTGATTCTGTCATAGCCATCTTCATCCATCAGCTGAAGTTCAAGGTCATCCATGATTTCCAGATAGGAAAAAAACTGATTCAGGTTTTGCCCTTTGGATAAACCTCCCAGATAGTGGACTCCTGTATCGAAAATAAGCTTATTCCTTGAAAAAGTCTGAAGATTTCCGCCATATTGGTTATTTTTCTCGAGAACACATACTTTCAGACCTTCTTTCGCCAAAATAAGAGCCGAAACAAGACCTCCCAATCCACTGCCGATTACAAGTATGTCGTATGCTTTCTTCAAAAGAGAATGTGCTTTTAATAATTAAGAAACAGGGAATTTAAGATATTTAAAGTTTACTTTGGTAAAGTAAGCATAGAAATTTTATGGGTTCTCTTAAATCTCGGTAAATCTTAATGGTTTTTTAGTTTTTATTCGTTTTTCGGGATAAAAATAGAAAAATTAATCAACATCATCCCAAAAATCAAAATAATTAAACCATTGAAGCGGGTATTTTTTCACCATGGTTTCAAGATTCTGAACATAAGACTGTAAAAGTCCCTGTGAATCACGGTTTTTGATATTCTGTGCCACTCTTGCGTACAGATGGTAATGAAGATTATTCTCCTTCATCACATAGACATATACTACGGGAACGCCTAACCTTGAGGCGATCAAAAACGGGCCGGCCGGAAATTTTGCACTTTTACCCAGCAGTTCTGTTTCCAGATATTTGGAACCTTCAAAATAACGGTCTCCGGTAAAGCAGATGAGTTCATTATTAGACAAAGCCTGATTGATCTCAAAGATATGAGACATGTCCTCCTTCACGTAAATAAACTTGATATTACTCTTTTTTACCGCAACACTTTCCAGATATTCCTTGATCACGGTCACTTCCTGATCTGTTGTAACCAGATTGATCTGGCAGTCGAAGTCGATATCTGCAAAAAAGTGTTCCGCACTTTCAAAATTACCAATATGGGCACTGATGAGTACACCTCCTTTTTTAGCAGCTAAAAGATTTCTGAGGTTTTCAATACCATCAAATTCATAGGTATATTTTTCTCTGAGTCCGGCAGAAATCGCAGTTTTATCAATCAGAACTTTTCCGAAGGTAAAATAGCTTTTAAAGACAGAGATCTTGGACTTCCAGTATCCGTAGTTCAGTCTTTTCTGAAAATAATAGCGGATATACTGATTGCTCTTTTTCTGAAATAATGAATAATAAGCGGCTACAAAATACAGCACCCCGTATGAACTTCTGATCCCGATATTTCTAATACACCAGACAAATATTCTGTATCCGAGTACTGTCCCTTTAGATTTACCTTTCCACTTGTTCATAAATACAATTTATCAATATAACAGTATACCAATGTAACAATCGCCTTACACATCACCGGGATGCTGTTATGATCATTACATTGGTACATTTTATAGAATAAAGATTGACTCAATAACTACGCGTTTTTTTCAGCAATCTTATGTTCAATCGTTGTATAGAAATCATCAAATGTCACCATTTTTTTGAAATCTGCTTCTCCTAATTTCACGCCAAAATTGGATTCGATCACGACTACCATGTCGATATAATCTAAGCTGTCTAAGCCCAGTGTATTTTTAAGGTTGGCATCGTTACTGATTTCGTCTCCGTCTACCTCGAATTCGTTTACCAGAAAATCATTAACAATAGCAACAATTTTTTCCCTTTCCATGTTTTTAATCAAATTTTTTAACTATTAGTGCAGAATTGGTTCCCCCAAACCCAAAAGAATTCGACAAAAATACATCAATTTTTTGATTTTTTGTTTTTGCAACTAAATTTATCTTTTGTGCTTCATTATCAGGGTTTTCCAGATTGATATTGGGAGCAACAAAATCGTTCTGCATCATCAGAATGGAGTAGATCACTTCACTTGCACCTGCCATCCAGCACTCGTGTCCGGTCATGGATTTGGTAGAACTTACCGGAACTTCACTGCCGAAAATCTCATAGATGGCTTTCGCTTCGTTGGCATCACCAATTGGAGTAGAAGTTGCGTGAGCATTGATATAATCGATGTCTGAAGCTTTTAATCCTGACTGTTTTAAGGCTCTGTCCATTGCCAAAGCCGGTCCGTCTACATTAGGAGTTGAAATATGACCTCCGTTGGAAGAAAAACCATACCCGATAATCTCTGCAATAATCGGAGCGCCTCTTCTTTGGGCAGATTCCAAGCTTTCAACAATCAGACTGGCAGCTCCGCCGCTTGGAATCAATCCGTCTCTTTCTGCATCGAAAGGTCTGGATGCTTTTGCAGGCTCATCTTCTCTGGCTGAGAACACTCCCAATCCGTCAAAGCTCGCCATGGAATATTTGTTGGTTTCCTGAGCTCCGCCGCAGATAATCATATCCTGGAAACCATTTTTAATCATCATATAAGCCAGCCCTAAAGAATGAGAACCGCTTGCACATGCTGCGCTGATGGTAAGATTGATTCCTTTCAGTTTAAAAATCGTAGAAAGGTTCATCGTTACCGTTGAGTTCATTGATTTGAAGATCGCTCCCGATCCCATTAATGTTGTATCTTTCTTTTCCCTTGCAATATCGATAGATTCTACGACTGCCTGGGAAACACTGTCATTTCCGTATAAGATCCCCACTTCATGAGCATCTAAGAATTCTTCATCCAGATTCGCCTGTTTTAAAGCATCCAGGGTAGCAAGATAAGCATATTCGCTTTCTTCTCCCATACTGACACGCTGGCGTCTGTTTAAAAGATTTTTAAGATCAGGCTTCGGAACCACTCCTGTAAGGCCAGACCTGAAACCAAATTCTTTTCTGTCCTGATCTAAAACAATACCGGATTTTCCTTGATATAGGGATTCCCTGACCTCTTCTAAAGACGTCCCGATGCAGGAATAAATTCCCATTCCGGTAATTACAACCCTATTTTCCATGTTATGAATAAATTCCTCCGTTAATATTTATCACTTCTCCTGTTATGTAGGAAGATTTTTTAGATGCTAAAAATGCGACAAGATCCGCCACTTCTTCAGCTTCTCCGAATCTGTTGGCAGGAATCATTGCTTTAAGCTCATCTTCATTAAACTCCTGGGTCATATCCGTTTTGATGAAACCCGGTGCAACGGCATTTACCGTAACATTTCTTTTGGCAACTTCCTTAGCAAGAGCTTTTGTAGCTCCTACCAAAGCTCCTTTCGCAGCGGAATAATTCGTCTGCCCGGCTGTTCCTTTTACTCCGGATACGGAAACCATATTGATGATTCTTCCGTATTTATTACGAAGCAGCTTTTGAATAAAGAAATTGGTCACATTGAAAAATCCGTCCAGACTTGTATTGATCACACTGTTCCAGTCTTCCTTCTGCATCCACATAAAAAGACCGTCTCTTGTGATTCCGGCATTATTGACAATCACTTCTACCACAGCGTCAGGATTTTTCTCCTGCCACTCCGTTAAAACAGCTTGTGTTTCTTCGGTGTTTCCTACATCAAATTTAAGAATTTCTCCGGTAGCGCCCAACTCTTCCACTGTAGCCAACGTTTCTTTGGCTGCCGTTTCATTTGAAGCGTAGTTGATAAGGATGTGATAGTTTTTCTCTTCAGCCAGTTTTATACAGATTGCCCTCCCGATTCCTCTGGAGCCACCTGTTACAATTGCACATTTCATGCGTTAGTGTTTATATCGTTTTTAGTTTTTTAAGTTGATGCTGGAAGCCTTTTTTAAAAGACAATTGATGGCAACCAATAGTTACATTCCTTTCAGATATTTCTTTACTTCTTCCAGATACGGATACATGACCATATCATCTGAGAAAGCAGGAATAATTTTTCTGATATCATCATACAGTTCTTTTGTAGAGGATGAAACCTTATCCTGGAATCCAAGATATTCCACAGCCTGAATGATGGTAATCGCTTCAATGGCCAAAACTTCAAAGGCATTTTCAATGACTTTTCTGCAAATTACAGCAGCGTTTGTTCCCATACTAACGATATCCTGATTATCGTTATTATTCGGAATACTATGAACATACATAGAGTTTGACAGCATCTGGCTTTCTGCCGTAGTAGAAGTTGCCGTAAACTGTACTCCCTGCATTCCGAAATTGAAACCTAATTTACCTAAATTGACAAAAGGAGGCAAAATTTCATTGATTTTCGCATTCAGAAGATAGTTTAACTGTCTTTCTGCAAGCATGGTCAGTTTTGTCACCACGATTTTAAGCTTGTCCATTTCCAGAGAAATATAATCTCCATGGAAGTTTCCTCCATGGTAAACATGCTGGTCTTCAACATTGATAATCGGGTTATCATTCGCTGAATTGATCTCATTTTCAAGAACTTTCTCCGTATATTCCAATGTATCCAATACCGGACCTAAAATCTGAGGAACACATCGTAAAGAATAATACTCCTGAACTTTTTCCTTGAATACTTTTTCCTGCTCTTCAAAATGAGTATAAAGATGCTCTTCTCTTTTTCTGATCAGCTTACTGTCTGCCAGATGAGCACGCATTCTTTCTGCCACTTTTTGCTGCCCATAATGTCTTTTGGTTCCGTTCAACGCTTCTGACAGGTGATCATCATAAGCCTGTACAATCTCATTGATCGCACAGGAAAGCCTAAGGGAAATATCAATAAGCTGATTCGCTTTATAAGCATTCACAATACCAATTCCTGACATTACGGAAGTTCCGTTCATTAAAGCAAGTCCTTCACGGATCTCTACTTTGATCGGTTCTAAGCCTTCTGTTTCAAAAACCTCTTTGGTAGATTTTCTTTCTCCATTGTAAAAAACTTCTCCTTCTCCAATCAATACCAAAGCCAGGTGAGCCAGCTGAACAAGGTCGCCACTTGCTCCTACTCCTCCATGTTCAAAGATCAATGGAGTAATATCTCTGTTGATCAGTTCCTGAAGAAGATAGATAACAGACTGATGCACTCCTGAATTCCCTAATGATAAGGTATTCAATCTTGCCAGCATACACGCTTTTACTTCTTCCGCAGGTAAAGGATTTCCAATTCCTGAAGAATGGCTTCTGATCAGGTTATACTGAAGCTGGTGGGTGTCTTCATCACTGATTTTAAACTGAGCCATGGGCCCAAAACCGGTGTTCACACCATATATTACTTTATTTTTTGAAAACTCTTTTAAAAACTGAAAACTTTTATCCACTCTTGATAAAAGTGATTCATCCAGTTCTATTTTTTCATTCTCAATGATAATTTTTTGAAAGTCTTTCAGTTCTAAAAAGTTATTTATTTTCATCAATTAAAAGTAATAGTTGATAATTTTGTAAAATATTAATTATTTGTCACTAATTTTGCGGCAAAGATAAAAGTTATTATTAAAATAAAAAATCAAAGATGAGCAAAGAATTTGTTGACGTTCTTGTAATCGGAGCCGGACCCTCCGGATGCGTGTCTTCTTCATACCTGAAGAACAATAACGTCAGCGTAAAAGTAGTTGAAAAAACAAAATTCCCCAGACTCGTAGTTGGAGAAAGCTTAATTCCAAGGGTAATGGACCACTTTGAGGAGGCCGGACTTTTCCCTGCATTAGACAAAATGGGCTTTGAAAAAAAGCTTGGGGCTCGTTTCCTTCGTGGTGAGGAAGTCTGCATTTTTGATTTCAGCAACAAATTCGGGGAAGGCTGGGACTGGACCTGGCAGGTTCCAAGAGCTGATTTTGATAATACGCTTGCTCAGGAAGTCATTAACAAAGGAATTGATCTTGAGTTTGAAACTGAAGTGATAGATATCAAATTTGACGGAACAGATTCTATAACTACGGTAAGAAACAAGGATGGAGAAACAAAAGAGATCCACGCCAAATTTGTTATCGATTCCAGTGGATACGGGAGAGTTTTACCTCGCCTGCTTGATCTTGAAAAACCTTCAAAACTTTCCCCTCACTCTGCCATTTTCTCTCATGTAAACGATATCAACAGAGAACCTGGAGAGGAAGGAACTTTGATTTCTTTTGACATTATTGAAACCGAAGTATGGCTTTGGGTAATTCCTTTTTCCAACGGAAACACAAGTTTAGGAATTGTAGGCCCTACTGAATATATCGACAAATTATCTGAAAACGGAGATACAACGGAAGCTTTAAGAAAAGCGATTTCTCTCTCTGAATATTATGTAAAACGTTTTGGAAATGTAGATTTCCTTTTTGAACCTAAACATCTGAAAGATTATTCATGTTCAGTAAAAAGTTTATTCGGAGACGGATTTGCTTTAACAGGAAATGCCTCTGAATTCCTTGATCCGGTTTTTTCTTCAGGAATGGCTTTTGCCACAGAATCCGGAATGCTGGCCGCAAAACTGGCGCTAAGACAATTAAACGGAGAAAAAATCGACTGGCAGAGGGAATACACAGATTATATTTTATACGGAGTAGATGTTTTCACCACGTACGTGAAAGAATGGTATACCGGAAATCTTCAGGAGCTATTCTTCCATCAGCCGGAAAATCCGGACGTCAAGAAAAAGATCTGTGCTGTTTTAGCAGGCTATGTCTGGAATAAAGACAATCCTTTTGTGAGAAAGCACGATACGGTAATTAAAAACCTTGCGAACCTGATCAAGCTGGAGAAACAGGAGCAGCAAAATCAAGCATAATAAAAACGGTCTGAATTTTTTCAGACCGTTTTTGTTTATTTTATAACTTCTTTGATTTCCTTTCCCAATTTTTTTCCGGTAACTTCATAGGCCGCAGCTATTCTTCCGTATTCCCATGCAAATTCTTTATTCATTTGCTTGCCTCCTATTTTATCTGCTTGTAATCTCATCACTACTTTCGAAGGATCATCAGTTTCTACAAACTTCATATCTGCTGTTAATTTTGCTTCCTGAGAACCTATCATTCCGCCATACCAGCCGGCATAAATCCATTTGGCATCAATAATCAGCGTGTATTTTGTCTTTGCATCCTTTTTGAAAACTACTTTTTTGGATTTCCCATTTATGCCTTTAAGGAAATAGTCCAAATATTCGGAATTTTTAAACTGTCCCCACTGATAAATCCAGTTTTTCCATACAGCTTCGCTTTTTTTGGCTGTAATATCCGCTTTCCTGTTTTCCAGGTATTGAGCTTCAGTCATGTTTTTCTCCTGATAGACTGCATTATCAAACACCAACTGAACATTCACTTCGTTTTGATCTTTTAAAAAATCAAAATTTCCGGATTCAACTTTAATTTGATTTTGAGCAAAAGCTACCACTCCAATTGCCATGAACAGCAATAATAATAATTTTCTCATATTTTTTAAATTAGTTTTTATTAAGCGCCCAAAGATATTTACTTTTATTGATAAGTAACAGAAAAAAACAGTCTGAAAGTTCAGACCGTTTTGTACAAAATTATTTCAATTTATCTTCTTTTTTTATCTTAGCATCTTCTGCCATCATTTTTGTATGATCTTCTGTCATTTTTGTATGCTCCCGTATCAGTTCTTCATCCTCTTTCATCATTTGATCATGATCAGCTTTCAATTGATTGATGTCAAAATTTTCAGTTGCATGCTTTCTCTCCAATTCATCATGCTTTTTTATAATTTCAGAATGCCTGGTAAGCAGGTCTGCATGCTGCTGCAGAATATCCTTATGCAAAGCTTCAATTTTGTTATGCTCACTGGTAGCAGGTTCATTCTGCAGGTGATGAATACCGGTAAAAGCAGCATGTTCTTTTTCCATTACCGAATGAGCTGTTTCTAATTTACTATGATCAGATTTCAATTTAGCATGTGCTGCCGAGAGTTCTTTTTCAAGTTCAGTACCTGATTTTTTACATGATACTAATACAAGGCCTACAGTTAAGCCGGCCATCAGAATTAAATTCTTTTTCATTTTTTTTATGTTTAATTCTGATAAAATTACTAATTAAGACTCTAAATAACAGTTTTTCGTAAAAAAGACATTTTATTGATCTAGTAAGAAAAAATCCGGCTAATTTAAGCCGGAATAAGTGTAAAATAAAAAGAATAATATTAATTTTTAAGAAAAGTAGATCAGCGTAAATCAATAAAATTAATCGGTTTTCTGCTGTTTGGATTAAAAACTGCTTTAGAAAGAATATCAAAATTGATGATTTCAATTTTAGGACTTACTCTCAATTTTGCACGGAAGTGGTCTCTTACTTCATTGACAAACCCTTCATGATCTGCTTCTGTACTAAGTTTAATGATAATCTCATCAAGTCCGATTTCGTTGGCCTGAATCACAATCTGGTAGCATAAGATATTATTAAAATCATTCAAAATATCATTCATAGCAGGAGGATACAGCGTTGTCCCTTTGTATTTGATCATCTGCTGCTTTCTTCCTACAACAGGACCTAATCTCATTGTATTTCTTCCACACTGGCATGGCTCATAGTGGGCTTTTACAAGATCTCCGGTTTTAAATCTCAATAAAGGAATAGCTTCAACACCCAATGTTGTAATGGTCAATTCGCCACTTTCTCCTTCTTTTACAGGATTTCCTTCATCATCCAGAATTTCTGTAATAATCAGTTCCGGATGGTGATGTCCTCCGATCTGGAATTCACATTCTGTAAAGGCAGTGCTCATTTCTGTAGAAGCATAGGTGGAAAAGAGTTTGATGTCCCATTTTTCTTTGATTTTCTGTGAAAGAATATTATCTGTAAAATCCTGATTTTTGATACTTTCTCCAATGCAAACAGCACCGTAAACACCGGAATTTTTATAATCCAGTCCATGTTTTTCCGCATAATCAATCATTTTCAACAGAAAAGAAGGAACAGTGATCAGATATCTGGGTTTGTATCTGAAGATAGAATCCCATTGCAGTTCAGGAATTCCCGGTCCCATTCTTACTACGCTGGCACCCATTTTCCGTAAGCCCAAAAAGTAGGCAAGTCCAGCCATAAATCTTTTATCTATGGTGGTGATCATCTGCACAACATCTCCTTTCTGAATTCCTGCACAGGCAAAAGATATCGCTTCATTGTATGCCAGCCTTTCCAGATCACTGTCGGACAATCCGAAAGTCACCGGATCTCCCAATGTTCCGGAAGTGGTGCTGTAATCCACAATTTTATCCGGTGTTATGCAGAAAAAATCATGATTGTACTGCTGAAGATCATTCTTTGTGGTGGTAGGAATCTTCTGAAGATCTTCCAAAGTACGAATATCCTCAATAGTAATATTATTTTCTTTGAACAGTTTCTGATAAAACGGCGAATGAGTTTCAAGATAGATCAAAAGTTCACGAAGTTTTTCTTCCTGAAATATTTTGATTTCCTGAATCCCTGCTTTCTCGATTGACGGATGAAATTCCAATGATTTTAATTTTTAAAAAGCAAATTTATCTAATTAAAATTAAAAGATTTAAAGATTCAAGTATTAAAAGATGAATTATCTCTTAAACGTATAAGTTTGTGTATTGGTATGCCCGGCAGTATTGATGGTTGTTACTTTTAAAGTATGAGAACCGCTTCCTTTAGGACATTTTTCATCAAAAGTGTAGACAAAATTGTCTTTTACTCTTGCAAACCTCAACCATTTACCATCCAGTTCGGCACGAAATGATATAATATCTCCCACTTTCGTTGTTCCTTTTAAGAGTAATGAACTGCTATTAACCAATGCTCCTTCTGCCCAACCTGATGAAACGGATGGAAGATTATTGTCAATCACCAATTTCGCCGTACCCAATCTGTTGAATTTCCCTTCTGCCCAGTCACCATTCCATTTTGCTTTTACAAAATCTTTATCACTTCCGTAATCAAGAACAATAACTGTCTTATCTTTTTCTGTATTGGTTAATTTTCTATTCGGTTTTATTTTCAAGGTATATTCATCCTGAACGGGAATGTATGGACTATGCAAAACAATGATATTTGAAACAGCATTCGGATCTATATCAGGTTTTTCATAGGCATTGAAATTTACGGCATCATACATGGCATTTTTACTGAAAGTACTCTCTGTATTTTCTGTGGTAATGGCTTTTGCTTCGTTAGCCATTATTGTTTTTGTCGTGGAAGATATTTTAGCTGAAGTTGTATTTAACTGGAGTTTTGTTGTTAAGCGGCTTGTATTTCCTTTGACGTCTCTCAGAACAATCTCAATGGTATGAACATTTTCATCCTGAAGTTTGATAATCCCACTTAAGTCTGGAAGACTATAATTCTGAAGATGCATTCCTGGTAAATCGGACAGGTGCTGAATTCCCATTTTATCCCTGATGAATTTGGTATAGTCTATACAGCCGTTGATATACCGGGTATCATCATAATGAATTTTATCAGTTTTAAAACTATAAATCAGCTTACCGTCCATCAAGAGTTCTGCCTGATAAACTCCAAGATTAAATCCTTTATTGGCTTTATCTACAGCTTTAATGGCAAAACTTATCTCCGGAGAACTCACCTGAACAAGATTAGACGTATAAGCATTTCCGGCTTTTTTTACGGCAATATTATTTGCTCCTGGTTCATATGTACTGAAACGTCGGTCATACCAATACAATCCGCTAATAATCGAGGCTATATTATCAGGAATGTCAAAGCCAAAAAGTAACGGATTTAAGCATTCCTCTGTTTTGGTATCTCTTATTTCAAAATGAAGATGCGGGCCAGCAGATCCTCCGGTATTTCCACTCAATGCAATCTGTTGTCCTTTTTCCACAGGAAACTGTCCGGGTTGAAAAGTGATATCCTGCTCCCACTTTTCGTCTTTATATTGTTTTTCCTTTACATATTCATCCAGTTTACTGAAGTATTTATTCAGGTGGGCATATACTGTGGTATAACCGTTGGGATGAGCGATGTAGACTGCATTTCCAAATCCGTACCGCTCTACTTTTATTCTGCTCACATAACCTTCTGCGGCTGCAAGAACCGGCAGATTTTCCTGGCTGTTGGTCCTTAAGTCAAGTCCCATATGAAAATGGTTCGTTCTGATAGCACCAAAATTAGCCGCCAACTGCATGGGAATGTTTAATGGGTTACGGAAATAGTTTTGAGGATAATTATTCTGTGCGTTTATGATGATTGTATGGATAAAACAGATAGCAATCATCAGTTTGGAGAGGGTTTTCATACAGCATTTGGGTTTATACGTCTAATTAAATATACGAATTTTTAAGTTATGCTTATTTTTTTGACCGCAGATTTCACAGATTTTCACAGATGATTATATTGTAGGTTTTGGCTAGAGCAGGTGGATTTGTTTTTATTATTTAAGCGGGTTTCCTTCGACTATGCTCAGGATAATTGTCCGCTCCTATTGAATAAATTGCATTAAATTTCATATCAAATACAACCGGAAAAATTCACTTATTGACCATTCACCATTCACTTTTTCTCACTTTCTCTATTTATATTTCTGAAATTGAACTTTTTAATAGAAGATATCAAAATAAAACATATATTATAAACCGACAAATTTTAGTAAATTTGCAGACTTAATTAATCAACGATATTGAGATATTTACAATGAGCCAATTTAAAGAATACAAAAACCTCAACCTTATTGACGTAGCAGAGAATGTAGCGGAATTTTGGAAACAAAATAAAACTTTCAATAAGAGTGTTGAGATTCGTCAGGGAAATCCTGAGTTTGTTTTTTATGAAGGTCCGCCTTCAGCAAACGGTATGCCTGGAATTCACCACGTAATGGCAAGAGCATTGAAAGATATTTTCTGCCGTTACCAGACTCAGAATGGAAAGCAGGTTTTCCGTAAAGCAGGCTGGGATACGCATGGTCTTCCTGTGGAACTGGGTGTAGAAAAAGAATTAGGAATCACTAAAGAAGATATTGGCAAAAAAATCTCTATTGAAGACTATAACAAAGCTTGCCGTGAAGCCGTGATGCGTTATACCGATGTATGGAATAACCTTACGGAAAAAATCGGATATTGGGTAGACCTTGATGATCCGTACATCACGTACAAGTCAAAATATATGGAAACGGTTTGGTGGCTATTGAAGCAATTGTACAATAAAGACTTGTTGTACAAAGGCTACACCATCCAGCCTTACTCTCCAAAAGCAGGAACAGGACTTTCTTCTCACGAACTGAATCAGCCCGGAACCTATCGTGATGTTTCGGACACAACGGTTGTGGCTCAGTTTAAAGTGAAAAAAGACTCTTCAGCATTGTTCAATGATGTTGACGGAGATGTTCATATCCTTGCGTGGACGACCACCCCATGGACACTTCCATCCAATACAGCTCTTACCGTAGGTAGAGATATTGAATATGTTGTAGTTAAAACTTTCAATCAATATACATTTGAACCTGTAACAGTAGTTTTATCCAGCGTTCTTTTACCTAAAGTTTTCGGTAAAAAATACGCAGAAGGTACAGATGAAGATTTTGCCAATTATACTCCGGAAACGAAAGTAATCCCTTTTAGAATACTAAAAGAATTTACAGGAGAAAAACTTGTTGATACAAGATATGAGCAATTAGTTCCTTGGTTTACGCCCAATGACAATCCTGAGAATGCATTCAGAGTAATCTTAGGAGATTTCGTAACGACTGAAGATGGTACAGGTATCGTTCACACGGCTCCTACTTTTGGTGCTGATGATGCGAGAGTAGCTAAAATGGCTCAGCCTGAGGTTCCACCGATGTTGGTAAAAGATGAAAATGATAATCTTGTACCATTGGTAGATTTACAAGGGAAATTCATCAAAGGAGATAATGTTCCTGAGGTATTCTCCGGAACTTATATCAAAAACGAATACTACGATGAAGGAACTGCTCCTGAGAAATCATGGGATGTAGAACTTGCCATCTTATTGAAAACGGAGAACAAGGCTTTCAAAGTAGAAAAATATGTCCACTCTTATCCACACTGCTGGAGAACAGATAAACCGGTATTGTATTACCCGTTGGATTCTTGGTTTGTGAAAATGACTGCTGTAAAAGACAGACTGGTTAATTTAAACAAAGAGATCAACTGGAAGCCAAAAGCTACCGGAGAAGGACGTTTTGCGAATTGGTTGGAAAATGTAAACGACTGGAACTTATCCCGTTCAAGATATTGGGGTATTCCATTGCCGATCTGGAGAACAGATGATCTGAAAGAAGAAAAAATCATCGGTTCTGTAGAAGAGTTATACAATGAAATCGAAAAATCAATTGCAGCAGGACTGATGACTGAAAACCCGTTCAAAGGTTTCATCATCGGAAATATGGCTGAGTCTAACTATGAGCTTGTGGATCTTCACAAAAACGTGGTTGACAAAGTGGTATTGGTTTCTGATTCAGGAAAAGCAATGAAACGTGAAAGCGATCTGATCGATGTTTGGTTCGATTCAGGGTCTATGCCTTATGCACAGTTGCATTATCCTTTCGAAAACAAAGAATTAATCGACAATAATAAAGCATTCCCTGCTGATTTCATCGCAGAAGGTGTTGACCAGACCCGTGGATGGTTCTATACGCTTCACGCTATCGGAACAGCTGTGTTTGATTCAGTTGCTTATAAAAATGTAATGAGTAACGGTCTTGTTCTGGACAAGAACGGACAGAAGATGTCAAAACGTTTAGGAAATGCAGTAGATCCGTTCGAAACACTTGCTGTATACGGACCTGATGCTACGCGTTGGTACATGATTTCCAATGCCAACCCATGGGAAAACCTGAAGTTTGATATTGAAGGAATTGACGAAGTAAGAAGAAAGTTCTTCGGAACACTTTACAATACCTATTCATTCTTCGCTTTATATGCGAATGTGGATGGCTTCAACTATTCGGAAAAAGAAGTGGAAAACCGTCCTGAAATCGATAGATGGATCCTTTCTGAGCTTAATCTTCTGATCAAGGAGGTAAAAGCTTTCTATGAAGACTACGAGCCGACAAGAGTAGCAAGAGCGATCAGTACTTTTGTGAACGACAACCTGAGTAACTGGTATGTAAGATTATGCAGAAGACGTTTCTGGAAAGGAGATTATTCTGATGATAAGATCTCTGCTTACCAGACTTTATACACTTGTCTTGAAACAGTAGCTAAGCTTTCTGCTCCTATTGCTCCGTTCTTCATGGATCAGTTGTATCAGGATCTGAATAAAGTAACAGGTAAGGAAAATTGTGAATCTGTACATCTTACAGACTTCCCGGTAGCTAATGAAAGTTTAATCGATCAGGATCTGGTTGAAAAGACTCATCTGGCACAGAACATTACAAGTATGGTCTTCTCATTGAGAAAGAAAGAAAATGTAAAAGTTCGTCAGCCTTTACAAAAAGTATTGGTTCCTGTACTGGATGCTAAAACAGAAGAGCAGATTCTTGCGGTTGCAGATCTGATCAAACAGGAAGTGAACGTTAAAGAATTACAGTTAATTAATGCTGAAGAAGCATCCCATTTAATTGTAAAACAGATAAAACCCAACTTCAAAGCGCTTGGTCCTAAATTAGGGAAAGATATGAAGATGGTAGGTGCAGAGATTGCTAATCTTAGTGCAGAACAGATTGCCGGTCTTGAAAAAGAAGGGAAAACAGATGTTCAGGGATATGAGATCACTCTTGATGATGTGGAAATCTCTACAAAAGATATCCCGGGATGGACCGTAACTTCTGATGGAAAAACAACTGTGGCATTAGATTTGACGTTAACCGATGAGTTAAAATCTGAAGGGATCGCAAGAGAGTTCATCAACAGAATTCAGAACTTGCGAAAAGATAAAGACTTTGAACTGACAGACAGAATTTCAATCACATTGGAAGAAAGTTCTCCTTTCCTGAATGAGATTAAGAAAAATGAAGAATATATTTCTTCCGAAGTCTTGTCAAATAAAATAGAAATTGTATCTTCACTTTTAAATTTTAACGAAATCGAAATAGATGAGGTTAATTTTAAGATAAATGTTGAAAAAAATTAACATGTAGTTATTATATTTCAAATTCCATTTCATAATTTTATTAAAAAAGAGAAAGAATATGTCAGACGAAAGAGTTAGATACAGCGATGCTGATTTACAGGAATTTAAAGCGATCATTAAAGAAAAAATAGAAAAAGCAGAAAAGGATCTTCAGCTTATCAGAGAAAGTTTTATCAATGACCAGAATAATGGTACTGATGATACGTCTCCTACTTTCAAAGCTTTTGAAGAAGGAGCAGAAACGTTGAGCAAAGAACAGAATTCTATTTTGGCAGGAAGACAGGAAAAATTCGTGCGTGATCTTAAAAATGCTTTGATCAGAATCGAAAATAAAACGTATGGTGTTTGCAGAGTAACAGGAAAGCTGATTCCTAAGGAAAGACTTTTAGCCGTTCCTCACGCTACGCTGAGCATCGAAGCGAAAAATATGCAAAAATAACCGTAAGGTTTGTAAAATAACATTGGGTTTATAACGTATTTACGGATACTTTATAAACCTAATTTTTAATGTATACCCATGAACGAATTATTAATTTTGGGAGTGATCATTGCCGCAGTTATATTATTTTTCAACAGAGAATGGATCAAAAACAGATTCTTCCCTGATCAGAAAAAAAATTATAATTATACCATTGATGATCAATTCAATTCTGATAAACGCGAGCGGGAGAAAGAAATCGACAGACTTTTGAGTAAGATGGGCAAAAACGGAGTGAATGATTTGTCTGAGAAAGACAGAAAAAGGCTGGATGAATTGTCCAAAATGTAAAAAAATAAATATAAGAAATGGAATCTATCATAGTACATCCTAAAAATTCTATGGAGCTGAGTGCACTGAAAAGTGTTCTGAAGGAAATGGGGATTAAATTTGAAAAAGCTCATGTTAAGAGCTCATTCAATGGACAGAAAGTAGTCAGGAAAGCAAGCGATAATAAAAATGTAAAGCCGGCATCAAAGCCCTCAAAACCTAAAGGACAGTAATGAAAAAGATCTTAGCAATAACATTTTTGGTGTTGTTCATTGACCAGGCTTCAAAAATTTATATCAAAACTCATTTTGAACTGAATGAGAGTATTCCTGTCATCAATGGTTTCTTTAACAAAACTTTTGTTGAAAATCCTGGAATGGCGTACGGATTTCATTTCGGAGGAATTATCGGAAAATATTTTCTGGTCATCTTACGAGTATTCCTGATCGGAGGTATGATCTATATGTTCAGAAAATGGCTGAAAGAAGGAGCATCCAATTATCTTTTAGTTCCTATGGCGATTATTTTTGCAGGAGCTATCGGAAATCTTATCGATGGGATGTTCTACGGAATGATCTTCGACAGCGGAACTGTTTATGACGCCAGCACTGACCGATGGATTGGCTACGGCGGCATTTCTAAAATCGTTCCTTTCGGGCACGGATATTCCACCTTTATGAAAGGATGTGTGGTAGATATGCTTCATTTTCCTGTAGTAGACTGGTATGTTCCTGACAGCTGGCCTTTGATCGGAGGAAAACATATTGAGTTCTTCAAATATATTTTCAATGTTGCCGATTCTGCTATTACAGTAGGGGCTGCATTCTTATTAATATTCAGAAAAAAAGCTTTTCCAAACGGTTTGGAATTTTAAATGATCTATTTTCAGATGAATAAAATAATCAAAAATATTGTTAAATTTTTCCTGCTTCTTATGGTTGCAGGAATTATTTTTATTGCCTGGGCAAATTACAGCATCAAAAAAGACAGTGCACCATTTGTTTCCAACAATATTGCTGATGTACCGGAATCAAACACCGGCTTATTACTGGGAACCGGAAAACTTCTGAACAACGGAACCCCAAATGCTTATTTCTACAACAGAATTAAGGCTGCTGCCGATTTATACAAAAGCGGAAAAATACAATACATCATCGTTAGTGGTGACAATAGCACCAAAGATTATAATGAGCCTGAAGATATGCAGCTGGCATTGATGCAGCAAGGAGTTCATCATGATAAAATTATTTTAGACCATGCCGGATTCAGAACACTGGATTCTGTAGTAAGAGCAAAAGACATTTTCGGTCAGACGAAACTGGTCATTATCTCACAGAAATTCCATAATGAAAGAGCTGTTTTTCTGGCCAGAAAAAATGGAATGGATGCCTTTGGATATAACGCAGAGGATGTGAATAAGTATGCGGGCTTAAAGACCAATTTGAGAGAGTATCTGGCAAAAGCTAAAGCCTATTGGGATCTTCTTTTTGGTGTGGAACCGAAATTTGGAGGGGAAAAAATTGTTATTCCTTAATATTTTTCCACGGATTACGAAGAGCTTTCAGATGATTGGGGAAAGATAGACAGATTATCCGGATTGGTAGATCTTGGCAAAGCCAATGGATATTGTATTTTAAGATGGCTGGGCTTTCTTCGGCTCCGCTCAGAGTTATACCCACCCCTATTGAATTTTAATAACAACATCTTTTATCTTTTATCTTTTATCTTTTATCTTTTATCTTTTATCTTTTATCTTTTATCTTTTATCTTTCATTATTCCCGGCAAACCTCGTAAATTTGCTGTTCATTAATTTTTAATATAAATTGTAAACAAATGTCAAGAATTCTTACCGGCATTCAAGCCACCGGAACACCCCATCTTGGAAATTTATTAGGGGCCATTATTCCTGCTATTGAGTTATCCAAACAGGAAGGAAATGAATCATTTTTATTTATTGCGAATCTACACACACTTACCCAGATAAAAGATGCGCAGACTTTAAGACAAAATACCTACGAGATTGCTGCGGCTTGGCTTGCTTGTGGATTAGATACTGAAAAAACATATTTCTACAGACAAAGTGATATCGCTGAAACCTGTGAACTTTCTTGGCATTTATCATGTTTTTTTCCTTATCAAAGATTAACATTAGCTCATTCATTTAAGGATAAAGCAGACAGGCTTCAGGATGTAAATGCAGGTTTGTTTACTTACCCTATTCTGATGGCTGCAGATATTTTATTGTATGATGCTGAAATTGTACCTGTAGGAAAAGATCAGCTTCAGCACCTGGAATTTGCAAGAGATGTAGCTTCAAGATTCAACAACCAGATGGGTGAAATTCTTGTTCTTCCACAATCTGAACTTCAGGAGGACACTAAATATGTTCCCGGGACAGACGGACAGAAAATGTCAAAATCAAGAGGAAATATCATCAACATTTTCTTACCTGAAAAGGAGCTGAAAAAACAGGTGATGAGCATTGAATCAGATTCTAAGTCTTTAGAAGAGCCTAAGGATCCTGATACGGACAAAACATTCCAGATTTATCAGCTGATTGCTACGCCTGAACAGACTGAAGAATTAAGAGCAAAATATCTTGCTGGAAACTTCGGATACGGACATGCTAAGAAAGAACTTCTGGATCTTATTCTGGTACGTTTTGAGAAGGAAAGAGAAACGTTCGCCTATTATATGAACAATCTCGATGAGCTCGAAGCAAAACTTCAGCAGGGAGCAGAGAAAACCAGACCTATAGCGCTGGAAACGCTGAAAAGAGTAAGAACAAGCTTAGGATTTTAATCTGAGTTTTACACATAAGAAAGCCTTTCGTCTGAAAGGCTTTTTCTATTGATATAAAGTATTATTAATGGGTATTATTCTTTGTCAGAATAAAGTAATGCATCTGATCTCCATATTCATAATTAATATCCCAGCCTGGATATTGTTTAATAATGGTTTTGATGATAGACAGCCCTAATCCTGTAGAAGTATGATCTGAACCCTGTTTATAGAAACGGTTAAAGATTCTGGATTTATCTAAAGGTTCAGCACTTCCGCTGTTTTGAAATGTTATCCGGTTATTTTCCACGATAATGTTTAAAATCCCTTCCTGATGGTTATATTTAACTGCATTTTTAAGAAGGTTGGATAAAAGAATATCTGCCAGATCCTGATTAAAATCAGCAACAAATTTTCCTTTCTCAATAATGCTGACCTCTACTTTTTTGAAGGCAATAAAGTCTTCATAATTCTGAACAAGCTGGGTGATCATTCTGTTAAAATCAACGTCTGAAGTTTTATTAAACTGGCTGTTTTCAATCCTGGAAAGCATGAGTAAGGATTTGTTCAGTCCAACCATTCTTCTCAGGTCGTTTTTCACTTCAGTAAGAAAATTGAGATTCTTTTTATCTAAATCATCATTCTGAATCATAAGATCAATTTTATTGATCACAATAGCCAAAGGAGTCTGAAGTTCATGGGAAGCGTTTTCAATAAACTGTTTCTGCTGATAGAAAACCAATTCATTACGTTCAATCATTTCATTGATTTCTACATTTAATTCTTCAAACTCGGTGATCTTATAGTTCTGTTTTTCCTGGGAAAAAGGAATTCCAAACTGATATTTTTTTAGTTTATCCAATATCTGATAGAACGGTCTCATCGCCTTATTAAGAAGATATCCGTTAACAGCTACGATACTTATCACCAAAAGGATGTAAAGTACTATTAAGGCTGTTGTGAGATCGTATATCAATTCGTCCTCTTCTACCGTTGAAGTCCTGATAACAAGCCGCTGATGCCCTTTGAACTGATCAATAAAGTCGGCTTCCAAAACCCTGTAAGGCTGATCTTTATCATCATATTCCATATAATACATCTTATTGTACAGCCTGCTTTTATTCTGATAATCTCCGGCTTTGATCGGATTGATTTTAAATTCATTGAATCCAAATTCATTATTCTTCAAAAGCTGGGGATTAAGATAAACAGCTTTAATAATCTGTATTTTTCTATCTCTTAAGCCATCATCTACATTATCGTGTACTTCATCCAGAATGTAGGCATAAAAAAGACCTGCCCACACTGCTATAATCAGCAGCAGGATCATGATCAGGTACTTTATCGTGTAATATTTTAATGAAGTTTTCATCAGATCAATTTGTATCCTATTCCGTACACCGCCTGAAAATCGGCCTCTGCATGTAGAGTTTTCAGTTTTTTACGAAGATTTTTAATCTGGGAATAAATGAAATCCAGACTGTCTGCCTGATCGATATAATCTCCCCAGATGGCTTCCGCCAGTGTTGTTTTCTGTAAGGTCTTCTCCGGATGAATCACAAAATAATATAAAAGGTCATATTCTTTACGGTTAAGAACAAGCTCTTCATCACCTACTTTCACCGTTCTGTTCTCCGGGTCAATGCTGATATTTTTGTAGCGGATGATATTTTCACCATCCTGATTTTTCCTTCTGATCACAGACCTGATTCTGGCCATGAGCTCCGCAAGGTGGAAAGGTTTTGCAAGATAGTCATCCGCTCCTATTTCCAGCCCTGCCACCTTATCATCTACTGAGTCTTTGGCAGAAAGTATGATCACAGGATCTTTCTTGTGCATTTTTTTGATCTCTTTCAGCAGATCGATTCCATTTCCATCAGGCAGCATAATATCCAGCAAAATACAGTCGTATTCGTAAGAAATAATTTTTTCCAGTCCGCCACTGTAATTTTCTGCATACTCTACAATGAAGTGTTCTGCCTCCAGAAATTTCTGTACGGTATCTTTCAGTTCGGGTTCATCTTCTACTATTAAAATCTTCATATTCCGGATCTATATGCTCTGCTGCATGATTTATTTATATCAAATATAGGAAATTATAAGGAGGAAGCCTTAGATAGAGATACCCATCTGAAAGTCTACGATAATATCATCAGTATAAGGGTGATATGGTAAATTACCGATAAGAAATCTATAAAATGGAAATGCTCTCTGCCTCCTTCCTTCAGGTTCTTTTTCATGAATCTTTTAATTTGATTTCACATGCCGGCCGTCTGCATCAAAAACAAGACACAAACCATTCATTAAATGAATTTTATAGGCACTGTATTTTTTTTCAATAGAATCAATGATGCTGCAAGGATGATTCCTTGTCATAAATGAAACCATATTCTTTCTAATCTGAGCAGAAGAAAGCTTTCTTCCATTGCTGTTTATTACATTCCAGTTGACCATAGTAATTAATATTGAGTGTTTGTATTCGGTTAAATGTTAATCATCGATTTTTTTAAAATTCCCGTTTCGGTCAAATTCAAGCTCCAATCCATTGGAAAGTTCTGCCTTATAAGACCATCTTTTCTTTTCGATCTTGATGATGTAAGTATTGGGAAAATTCTTTGTGCTGTAATTTTTGATCGACGCAGGGATGAAACCATATGGAATTTTCTGGTGTTTACCATCCACTTCTTTCCAGTTTCCACTGCTGTCAAACTCCATTTTCATTCCATTAGTCAGATATACTTTGTATTCATCAACTCCATAAATTTCTCTGTCTTCTATTGCAGAGTTTACAGGGATGCCTTTAAAATGTACTGCAAGAAAGGTTTTGGCTGTCTTTGGTAACTGATTTGCTGTGATTGCTCTGTCTTGTGCGGAAACTAAGCCTCCGATTAATAAAAAAACAATCATTAATACTCCGGTGATTTTCTTTACATTTTTCATACGATTTAATTTTTTTCTGTTAGTATTATAGAGCAAAGTTGCCAATCAATTTGGGAAAGAATTGGGAAAAATGATTTCGGTAAAAATAAATGCGGCAAAGTTTGGATTTAACCCCAGATGATCACAGATGTCTGCGTTGATTTTTAGAAAATATTTAAAAAACAAAAAAAAACCACTAAGATGATCTTAATGGCTTTTTACAGTATAGACTTTATTGTCTTTCATTTTTACAAGTATTCCTTAATCTGCTGAAGATGGGTAATGGCTTTTAAACCTTCCTTCTGTTTATCTTCTTTATAGACATCAAAGAAAATAGCATCCATTCCGAAGTCTGTTGCTCCCATGGCATCTGCAATCCAGTCGTCACCAATCAGGATACTTTCTTCTTTTCTGGCTTCAGAAAGTCCCAGCGAGTATTCAAAAATCCTTGGATTGGGCTTTCTCACTCCTACGGCATCCGCACTGGTAATTGTTGTAAAATAAGGAGCTATTCCGGAAAGGGTACATTTTCTTTCCGTCACTTCCTGAAATCCGTTGGAAATAATGTGTAACGTATAGTCTTTAGCTTTCAGATATTCCAGAACATCCTCTGCTCCCTCTACCAGTTCATTATGGCTCACAATATTATCCAGGAAATGTTCTTCAAAATAAAGGGCAAGCTCTTTATTATCGATTCCGAAATGTTTGAATGAGTCATAAAAACGGTGTTCTCTCAGGTACTCTTTGCCAATAATCCCGTCTCTGATCTTTTCCCACAACTCTTCGTTGATATCGTGATACACAGAATGAAACTCTTCAAAGTCAATATGATACTTCGAAGTAATTTCCTGTTTTTCAAAAAGATCTTTGATGGTAAGATAGGCATTTCTGCGATGATCCCAGAGTGTATTATCCAGGTCAAAAAAAACGTGCTGCATTTTCATACAGCACAAAGTTAATAATTTTAATTTTTTGTAATAGGATAATTTTTGCTCTTGCTTTTCACAATCTCAAGGCTTTTAGAAAAATTCAGCAAAAAATCAATTGTTTGTTTCTTAGGTTTCAAAGTTTTCACTTTTAAAGAATCATTTTTTTTCATAGGCGAAGTATGTTTTCTTTAAAACGTGAAATTTTCTGAAATATTATTTATCTCGTTAATATTATATTATTTTCGTCCATGATTTTTCTCAGGTTGATCAGTGCATATCTTACTCTTCCTAAAGTTGTATTAATACTCATCTCTGTATGATCTGCAATTTCTTTGAAGCTTAAACCATCGAAAAACCTCAGTTTGATTACTTCCTGTTGGTTTTGCGGCAAAAACTGCAGCATTCGCAGAAGATCCTCCTGAATCTGATTGGTTACCAGCTGATCTTCAATATTTTCTGAGGGTTCTCTGATCAAATCAAAAATAGAATATTCATCCGTTTCAAAAGTAGTTTCCGAAACTTTGATATTCTTTGCTTTTGACCTGAAATGATCGATGATTAAATTGTGAGAAATTCTTTTCGCCCACAGAATAAATTTACCTTCTTCATTATAGCGTCCTTCTTTCAGCATCACAATGATTTTCATGAATGTATCCTGAAAGATATCATTGGCCAAATCTTCATCATTAATTTTGTAAAAAATGAATGTAAAAAGTTCTCTCTGATGTCTGTGAATGAGGGTTGACAATGCCGCCTCATCACCTTTCTGGTAAAGGGAAATTAGTAAACTATCCGATTTTGATTTCATAACTCTTCTCAATATAAATATTTGCAGACAGGTATTCCTCCAGATATTTCTTCTGGCCTTTGCTGTGTAAACAAAACAGTTCTAGAGTAGAGTCTCTTCTATAGGCGGTACAAATTATTATGATGTAAATATAATAATTTTTTAATAACTGTTAACCTATTATTAAATTTTATAGAGAAAAATCTAAAAAAAATCATTTAAACATATCATGAATGAATACGGTAGGAATATTTAATGTAAAATTAATATTAAGCCCTTTCATCTCTTTTCCGTTCAGACGGGTATCTCCAACAGGAAAAGCATATCCTCCGGTGAGATCCAGAATCCCGAATAAGGTAACTCCTATTTTAGGAGCAATGTATTTATTGGTTCCTTCAACGCCTGCTAAAAAGTAATAAGAGTGATAGAAGTCTACATTCTTTTCAAAATTAAGAAGTACATCTGCCTGCAGTTTCGGCATAATAGCAAATTTGGAATCCACAGATCCCATCATGGCAGAACCTCCCAATCTGTAAATTACATCATCATTTTTAAGAAAAAGTAATTTCCCTCCTACTTCACCAAAACTTTGATTCTGGTAAGTATACCCAACACTGATCATTTTATGCATGGTATATTGAGCTTTTACTAATGTACTTAGCAAAAACAGAGACAGGGCGGCAACTACAGTTCTAAAATTCATCATCTTTCTATATTATTAAGGTGTAAAATTAAAAAAAACTGCCTTATCCAAAGATAAAGCAGTTCATTATTATTCTTTAAAGAGAAATTAAATTCCAAAAGCGGCTTTAATTTCCTCTACTTTGTCAAGTTTCTCCCAGGTAAAGAATTCAAGATCTTTTAACGTGATCTCATTCTTATGACCTTTATTGAATGTTTTATCAGCTACATAATGCTCTTTACCCATGTGCCCGTAAGAAGCGGTTTCCTGATAAATAGGGTTCCTTAATTTTAAGTTCTGCTCAATAGCATAAGGTCTTAAGTCGAAAATAGCGGAAACTTTTTTCGCGATATCCCCATCATGAAGATCCACTTTTGCAGTTCCGTACGTATTGATATATAAACCACAAGGCTCAGCTACTCCAATAGCATAAGAAACCTGTACCAGAACTTCATCGGCCACTCCTGCCGCCACCAGGTTTTTAGCAATGTGTCTTGTTGCATACGCAGCACTTCTGTCTACTTTAGAAGGATCTTTTCCAGAGAAAGCACCACCACCGTGAGCTCCTTTACCACCGTAAGTATCTACGATGATTTTTCTACCTGTAAGGCCGGTATCTCCGTGAGGTCCTCCGATTACAAATTTCCCTGTAGGATTGATGTGATATTTGATCTGATCGTTAAATAAAGCTTTAATTTCCTCAGTTTGCTGTGCAACAACTCTTGGAACCAGAATATTTTTAATATCCTCACGGATCTTGTTCAACATTTCTTCTTCCGTACCAAAGTCATCGTGCTGAGTAGAAACTACAATAGAATCAATTCTGATAGGCTTATGATCATCAGAATACTCAATCGTTACCTGGCTTTTTGCATCCGGACGAAGATAAGTGATCTCCTTATTTTCTCTTCTGATAGCAGAAAGTTCTTTAAGGATCGTGTGGGCAAGATCTAATGCAAGGGGCATATAATTAGCCGTTTCATTAGTGGCATAGCCGAACATCATTCCCTGGTCTCCAGCTCCCTGTGCATTTGCTTTAGCTTCAAAAGACTCATCATTTACTGCTCTGTCAACACCCTGGTTGATATCTGGCGACTGTTCATGGATTGCAGAAATAACTCCACAAGAGTCTCCATTGAACATATATTCTCCTTTTGTATATCCGATACCGTTGATTACTTCTCTGGCAATAGTCTGTACATCAAGGTAAGCATCTGATTTTACTTCTCCTGCCAATACCACCTGTCCGGTAGTTACAAGAGTTTCACATGCTACTTTTGAATCTTTATCATATGCTAAGAAATGGTCGATTAATGCATCGGAAATTTGGTCGGCAATTTTATCCGGATGTCCTTCTGAAACTGATTCAGATGTAAATAAATAAGACATATAATTCTTTTGTTTTTAAAGATTTAAAATAGTGTTTGCGAAAAATATGAATGAAATTGCCCAGAAAAAAGAATACTGTTTTAGCATTTTTTTATAGAGGTTGCAATCAGGTCAAATTTTTCCTCGTAATAAACGTCAGCAAATTTAAGTACTATTTTCCTAATACTCAAAAATTTTGTTTACTAATTACAATTTTATTTAAATTGATGATTTCTATCACTTTAAAGCATTTTGATTACTGAGGCTTTATGCTTACAAATTCTTTCGGACTTTCGTGGTAATTCAGCTTAAGCTCTAAAGAAGTTTTGATAGAATGTGACAATTCATCAATAATCTTTTGCTTAAATGTAGGCTTATAATAAATAATACTGATTTCTCTATAAGGGAAAGGCTTTTTGAATCTGAAGACATTTTTCTTCTGCTCTTCTGAAAGCTGGCTCAGTGCCAGTTCCGGAAGAATACTGATACCGCCTACTTTATCAACCATGTGTACCAGAGTCTGGATATTGGAAGCCAGGAAATCCAGATTTTTAGGCTTCAGGGTATTTTCTTTCAGGTGGCAGATATTTTCGAACTGATTTCTCAGGCAGTTTCCTTCTTCAAGAAGCCATACTTTCTCCACATTCAGATCTTCCGGAATGATGTAAGAATTCTTTTTATTAGCCTCTGTATTGGAACTGTAAATCATCAATTCCTCGTTGAACAGGAAATCCTGATAAAACTCGTCAGCCGTATCATAAGGAGTAGAGATAATTCCCGCATCCAGTTCTCCTGCTTTCAGAGCTTTAATAATATTATCAGTTGTCATTTCTTTTACATTCATCTGAATTTTCGGATTATCTTCAAGGAATTTGAAAATCTCCGTTGGCAGGATGAAAGAAGAAACGGTAGGAATGATTCCCAGATTGATGGTACCTCCTAAAATATTATTCAAAAGGTTGGCTTTGTTTTTCAGCTCATTGACAGACTCGATAATTACCTTTGCCTGATCAATAATCTGAAGACCTACATCCGTGGTACGGATCGGGTGGGTAGTTCTGTCGAAAACCTTTACATCCAGTTCATCCTCAAATTTCTGTATCATGGCACTTAACGTAGGTTGGGTAATAAAACACGCCTGAGCGGCCTTACCAAAATGTTTATACTTATCTACAGCGATAAGATACTCCAGTTGCTGAATGTTCATTTGATTAATATTATCTATTACAAAGATATAACGTTTTTGCTATTAGCAATTAAAAATTCAAGTAAATTTGATATTCATTACCTTTACAGTGGATTTAGGAAAAGAAACAATTATTCAAATCATCAATTATATGGATTCTAAAAAATTAACGTTAAGTAACGGCGCACCTTATTTTGAACATCAGGATTCACAGACGGTAGGACCAAGAGGCCCGGTATTGCTGCAAGACTTTATTCTTCAGGAGAATCTTGCGCATTTCGTTAGGGAAAGAATTCCTGAAAGGATTGTGCATGCCAAAGGAAGCGGAGCGTACGGAACATTCACCGTAACGCATGATATCAGCCAGTACACGAAAGCAAAACTGTTTTCAAAAGTAGGAAACAGGTGCAGAATGTTCGCAAGATTTTCCACGGTGGGAGGCGAAAAAGGAAGCGCGGATACGGCAAGGGATCCAAGAGGTTTTGCTTTAAAATTTTATACTGAAGACGGGAACTGGGATCTTGTAGGAAACAACACGCCCGTATTCTTTATTAAGGATGCAAAAAAATTCCCGGATTTTATTCATACTCAGAAAAGAGTCCCGAAAACCAATTTAAAAAGCGCCACGATGATGTGGGATTTCTGGAGCTTAAATCCGGAGTCGCTTCATCAGGTTCTGATATTGATGTCAGACAGAGGAACTCCATATGGTTACAGACATATGCATGGTTTCGGATCTCATACATTTTCCCTGATCAATGATAAAAATGAAAGGGTGTGGGTGAAATTCCATTTTAAAACAAAACAAGGCGTCAAAAATTTCACAGATGAAGAAGCCGTAAAAATGGCAGGAGAAAACCCTGATTTTGCTCAGGAAGATCTTTGCAATGCTATTGAAAATGGGGATTTTCCTAAATGGACGATGTACATTCAGGTGATGACAGAAGAACAGGCAAAAGATTTCAGATGGAATCCGTTTGATGTGACCAAAGTATGGTTCCATGATGATTTCCCTCTGATTGAGGTAGGAGAAATGGAGCTTAACGAAATACCTGTTAATTATTTCGCCCATGTGGAACAGTCTACTTTTTCACCTAGCAGCTTAATTAACGGAATCAGCTTCTCTCCTGATAAAATGCTGCAGGGAAGATTATTCTCCTATCCTGATGCTCACCGTTACAGAGTAGGTGTCAATGCCCATCAGCTGGAAGTGAACAGATGTCCTTTTGCTGTCAACAATTACCAAAGAGACGGTTTTATGGCAGATTCAAGCCACTATCAGGATAAACCGAATTATCATCCGAACAGTTTTGATGACATCAAGCCGGATTCATCTTATAAAAACTACGAATACGAGCTGGACAGTGCTCATGTTGCCAGCTACAACAGAAATGACAACGACAGTGATCACTATACCCAACCGGGACTGTTGTATTCAAAAGCAATGAATGCTGAGGACAGAGATCATTTGATCAAAAATATTGTAGGCAGCATGAGTGGTATCACAGGGCCGAAAAGAGATGAGATTATCAACCGGCAGTTATGTCACTTTTTCCGCGCCAACATTGAGCTTGGCATGAAAGTGGCTTCTCAACTAAATGTCAATATTGATGCAAATATGATGAATCATTCCAAATAATCATATTGAATGATAAATTAAAAAAAAGGAAAAAAAAATAATATTTTTTCCTTTTTTTTGTAAAAAATTCATAATTTGCAAAGGATGATATTTTAAAGTGGAAAAATGAGTTACGAGAACATATTATTAAAAAAAGAAGATAAATTATCTATCATTACCATAAACAGACCTGAGAGTTTAAATGCTTTAAATGCAAAAACAATTCAGGAAATCAGTACCGCACTGGATGAGCTTAACGCTGATACTTCATGCAGAGTCATTATCCTTACCGGAAGTGGAGAAAAATCTTTCGTAGCGGGAGCAGATATCAAGGAATTCAGTGAATTCGGACAGGAAAAAGCTGAAGAACTTGCAAGAAACGGACAAAATACATTGTTCAACAAAATTGAAAACATGTCTAAACCTGTCATTGCAGCCGTAAATGGTTTTGCATTAGGAGGAGGTTTGGAGCTTGCTATGGCATGCCACATCAGATATGCATCGGAAAACGCCAGATTAGGGCTTCCTGAAGTAACGCTTGGATTGATTCCGGGATATGGAGGAACTCAGAGGCTTCCGAAGCTTGTAGGAAAAGGTATTGCCAACGAAATGATCTTCTCAGCCAAAATGATTCTGGCTCAAAAAGCAAAAGAAATCGGACTGGTGAATGAAGTTTACCCTATTGAAGAATTATTAACCAAAACGAGAGAATTAGCAAACACGATTGCCTACAATTCACCAATGGCAATATCGAAGGCTATAAACGCCGTGAATTTATCGGATACGGAGAAAGGTTTTGAAACTGAAATCAAATATTTCGGAGAACTTTTTGAAATGGAAGATAAGAAAGAAGGAGTTACTGCGTTTCTAGAGAAGAGAAAACCTAACTTCTAAATCTTTCTAAAAGATTTTAATCTAAATTATTTCGAAAAAAAACAATGCTGCGGTATGAATAAGTTTGATAAAGCTTATCTAAAAATGGCTCAGGAATGGGCAAAACTCTCCTACTGTAAGAGAAAACAGGTGGGAGCTCTTATCGTAAAAGATAGGATGATTATTTCAGATGGTTACAACGGGACTCCTTCGGGATTCGAAAACTGCTGTGAAGATGAAGACGGAAAAACACACTGGTACGTATTGCATGCGGAAGCCAACGCTATATTAAAGCTGGCGGCCTCTACCCAATCTGCAAAAGGAGCAACGTTATATTTAACGCTGTCTCCCTGTAAAGAATGCAGCAAGCTGATTCTGCAGGCAGGGATTACGAGACTGGTGTATATTAATGAGTATTCGGATGACGATGGAATATCGTTCCTGAGAAACCATAACATTGAAATAGAACAAATATCGGACTGTGAACTAAAAAAATAAGCACAAATGACTTGGGATGAAAAGATCAAAGATTTTGAAATATTTCTTCGTTTCGAAAGAAATTTTTCAGAAAACACGCTCGACGCCTATGTTCGGGACATTAAAAAATTAAAAGATTACGCAGAAGAGGATCTGGAAAACGTCGGTCCAGACTCCATCGGTTACGAAAACCTGCAGGAATACATTTTCAATCTTTCCAAACAGAAATTCAGTGAGAGATCACAGGCAAGATGGATATCTTCCATCAAAGCTTTCTTCAAATTTCTGCTGGAGGATGAATATCGTGAAGACAATCCTGCGGCGTTACTTGAAGGTCCTAAACTGGGATTATATCTACCTGATACTTTAAGCCTGCCTGATATCAACAAAATTATTGCTGCTATTGAGGTCAATACAGATCTTGGAAAAAGAAACCAATGCATCATAGAGGTTCTATATGGCTGCGGACTTCGTGTTTCCGAACTGATCGATCTGAAGATATCCAATATCAACTTCAAAGAGCAATATATCAAGGTACACGGAAAAGGAAACAAAACCCGTTTTGTTCCTTTAGCTGATTATACGGCTGATCTGCTTGAAAGTTATATCAAAGAGGTTCGTTCTAAAGGTAAAATCAATAAGAAATATGAAGATACTCTGTTTTTAAACAGCCGTGGAACTTCCATGTCCAGGGTAATTGTATTTCTTATTATTAAAGAACTTACAGATAAAGCAGGGGTTAACAAAAAAATATCTCCACACACATTCAGACACTCATTTGCAACCCATTTATTACAGAATGGAGCAGATTTACGTTATATCCAGGAAATGCTGGGACATTCCAGTATTACAACAACGGAGATCTACACGCACCTGAAAACAGAAGAATTAAGGGATGTTATTTTGAGTTATCACCCGAGAAATATTAATATTGCTCAATGAAACTATTGAAATATTGCCCAAGCTGCGGCAAAGAGTCCTTACACTGGGATGGTGAAAAGAAATGGAGCTGTCCGGAATGTGGTTTTACTTTGTATAATAATGTGGCAGGCGCGGTAGCGGTTGTCATCAGATGTGGAGACGAAATTTACCTTACCAGAAGAAACAGAGACCCTAAAAAAGGAAAGCTGGATCTCGCGGGAGGATTTGTTGACCCTAAGGAAAGTGCAGAGGAAACCTGTAAAAGAGAACTTTTTGAAGAACTTCAGCTTGATATCGATATTTCTAACCTGAAATACCTTACCAGTCTTCCCAACATTTATCAATATAAAGAAATTGATTACAATACGATCGATCTCTTTTATGAATACAATGTTGCGGAAAAATTTGAGGTAAGTCTTGAACTCTCTGAAATCTCAGAAGCAGTCTGGATTCCTTTACAGGATCTGGATCTTGAAGATATCGCTTTCGATTCTCAGAAGAGATTTTTTGAGAGCTATATAAAGAAATAATTTTTGTAAAATATTCTCCCGTAGATTTTACAGATCAGCAGATCATTGTTTAAACAATATGCTTGGTTTGTAAAATCTGCGGGAGTTTTTTTAGGAGAAACTAATAGGTTTTAGTCTTCAGCATTTCTTCAAAATACTGAATCAGCAATGCTCTTTCAGCTTCTGAAAGATTGGCTTCTTTATGATAAACAATATAACCGGGCATCGGCATTGTTTTATTCTGAATGGTCTGAATGGATTTAGTCAGCATATTCTCCTTCAAATCCTTATTATAAGTTCCCCAGGTCGAAAAATTAAGATGTTCCCTACCTTCATTCACATGGCTTTTTACAGACCATGAAATGGGTGCGATAAAAGCATATTTCGGATAAACCGTTTCATTGGAATGGCAGTCATAGCAAGCGTTTTTAAGCAACGTTCTGACTTTTTCCGGTGATTTCCTTGAATCAACAAAGTTGACCGCAGAATCAACGGGTTTATTCACCCTGTCAACAGGGAAAAACTGAATCAGGGCAAACGCCACCAATGTCCAGAATACCATTTTCTTAGCCATCTTCATCTGCTTACTTAGCTGGAGTTAAAACAGCATTACCGGATTTAAATTCTTTTTTCTGCACTTGCTTCGTTGCTGCAGGTTCTGCAGACACCGGAGTTTCTGACGGAGATGGAGTGGCAGGTGCCGGAGCCGGCGTTGTTACAGTTGGTGATTTCGGACTATCAAGTGTTCTGGTATCTTTCAGATCCCAGTCCTCTCTCGTTTCCCATAAGGCTCTGACAATAACTTTTTTATAGAAAATATAAGCATCTTCAGCAAAAATATCATTCGCGAAATCTGCTTCGTCCCAATATTTGTTTCCGTTATTGTCCACAAGAATCCTTACGACATATTCTCCAGGTCTGAGTATATCAAACTTTACCTTATCTCCTTTGGTATATTTCTGATAAGCTACCTTGTCAGAATCCATTAACTGAATCCAGTAATTTGCTTCCGGCGGATTGGAAACAGAGAACTCAACACTTCCAAACTGATCTACTTTGGCAACATCAAAGTCAAAACGCTTTGATTGGGTATTTTTGGCATAGAATGAATATACGGTTTCCTTAGGAACTGTAAGTTCATAGCTTTTGCCCATCACAAAGTCGGATTGAACATGAATCTGGTAAGGATTTGTTTCGGAGATTTTAGCAGTGAACGGTAAAGTTGTTAAACTGTCTCCTTTGGCTCTTAAAGTCCATTTTGAAGGGTCAATTTTATCAACAATATAGTTTGATGCAATTTTCAGATCTGCCTTTGGAGCGATAGAAGTTCCGTCGTTATCACTAAAGACATCCATAGCATTTTTCTTATTATATCTGTAAAATAAAGAAACGCTATAGGCACTGTCTTTTTTCGGACCTTTATTATGGGTGAAGATCAGCTTTTCATTTGCTTCCTGACCCACATTATCCTTTACAGCATCAAACCAGATTCTTACAGAGTCTGATTTCGGATTGTGTGTTATCTTGACATCCTTTAATTTCTCGTTCAGCGACTGTACCTTTACTTCATCAGGATTTCCTTCAAAGGTCATCAGAACTCCTCCGGCTATCTCTTTCATTTCTACATACTTCACCGGTTTTTTGGAAGGGTATACCTTTAAGTTTAATCCTGAAATGGATTTCTCAACATTCACCGGATCTTTCTGGAACCCTACTTTTTCTTTTCCGGGATCATACATTGAATTTCCGTTCTCATCTTCAAAAGCAATAATTTTGTATTTTCCGGGAGTCAGATAATTTAATTCGTAATATCCATCTTCATCTACCTTAGTGATATAGTAAGGCTTTTTCTTGTAATCCATGGTATCTTTTACCTGATACAATCCTACCACTAGCTTATTTTCTGTTGTAGTTCCGGTTTTCTTTTTAGTATCGAGGGCATCCTTTACTTCACCACTGATATACAAATCATCCAATTTGTCTCCTGTGGAAAAAGCAAAATTGAAATACCTAAGTATATTAGATTCGTTATTATCAACAATTGAATTTCCAAAATTGAAATTATAAGTGGTATTGGCCTGAAGGGTATCTGTCCACTGAATCAGAACAAATTTGTTGGCAATATTCGATGGAAGTATTCTCGTTATTCCTTTAATAGGAGGTGAAATAATCAGGTTTTTATTGATATCCTTCAATGTCACATATTCATCAAAATCCAGACGGAGTTCACGAATATCTCTTTTGACATTGATTCTTGTTGTATCAATGTTTGAGCTTAAAAACTTGGGTGCCAGGGTATCTTTAGGCCCTCCGACAGGAGATCCTACTCTTGCACATGAATGTACAAGAAAACAGATAATGAGTAATAAAAGAAACCTTTTCATGAAAATGTTTAGGCAAAAGTAAACATTATTCTCCAAAAACTTCCTGTCCGGAATTCAAAGTATCTTTATTGTCGTGCATAACGGTATGCAGCTTTTCCTTCTGCAAAGGGAAATCTTCGAATAAACCAGACAATGCAAGTGCTGTATATACTTTGTTTGAATATTTATTTCCAATAGCTACAATGGTAACCTTAGATTTTAAAAGATGGGCAAATACTGAGTTGGTGCCATGCCACCATCCGTTGTGATAGGTCAGCTTCTCGCCATTATCAAATATTTTCATTCTGAATCCTAATCCATAATTATTCATTCCTGCTTTTTCATTGCTGTAAGGAGTGAATACCATCTGCATCAGTTCCGGTTTCAGGAAATTTTTCGAAAACATTGCTTTTGAGAAGTTGTATAAATCTCTTGGTGTCGTGTACACATTTTTATCTCCGTAAATCAGATCAAGTCTGTCTAAAGGATACAACTTATTTCCTCCATAATAGAAAGACTGCGAAGCTGTAGGAATATCTTTTTCCTGGAAGATGTACGTGTTATTCATTTTCAATGGTGTGAAAACCATTTCTTTCATCGCCTGAGGGAAAGGAGTTTTAGTCACTTTCTCAATTAATAAAGCCAATAAAGCAAAATTCGTATTGCAATACATGAATCCTGTATCCGTATCTCTTGCCAGATCTGGTTTATATTTGATAATCATATTCAAAACATCTTCATTGGTAATGAAAGGTTTTGACAGTTCTGCCGGGACAGGCTGTATTTTGGTGATAAAATATTCGTATTTCGGAAGACCGCTTCTTTGATCCAGCAAAGTCTGAACGGTAACATTCGGGTATGGAAACCCCGGAAAAAACTGAGTAAGATGATCCGTTAATTTTATTTTTCCGGCCTCTATCAGCTTCATCATTGCCATTGCCGTTAAAGTCTTTGAAACTGAAGCTACATGCAACGGTGTATTTTTGTCGATCGGCATCTGGTTTCCTTCTCTTCCGAAACCTCTGTAATTTTCATAAAGGATTTCATCTCCTTTGGCAACAAGAATTCCGCCGCTAAGGTCTCCTCCTTCCCATATCTTTTTGTAATACTGGTCTATATAGCTTACGGTAGTTTGTCTGTTCAAAAGCTGTCCGTCACCTTTTGTAAAAATATCACCCAGATCTACATTTCCATAGTTGGGCAGATTGGTTGTATTTTCAGCAGAAACTTCTTTGGCTTCAGCCTTTTTTTTACAGGAAAACAGGGATAAAAGAACAGTTAAGATAAGTACAAAATTACGCGTCGTCATGAGATTCAAAAATGAGCGGCAATTTAATAAAACTCAAAATAAATAATAAATATGAGGTGGATATTATGAATTATTTAACATAAATGGATGGAAAAGTAAAATATGGAAGGGCAAAATCATCAGAAAAGGCGGATTTACAAAAAGTAAATCCGCCTTTATATTTTATTTTTTAAACAACTTAACAGTGTGAAGCTACAATTTTATCTACAATAAACTGAGCCAGTTTTTCTTTACTTTGATGGGTCCATCCTGCAATATGAGGTGTAACAATGGCTTTCTCCGATTCAAGAAGATATTTCAGATCTTCATTTTCTGATTCAATGTTCTCGAAAGAAGACTTTTCATATTCCAGTACATCAAGACATGCACCTTTTACTTTTCCGGACTTCAATGCTTGTACTAAACTTTTAGTTTCCACATTTTTTCCTCTTGCAGTATTGACAAAATAAAAATCGTTTTTCATCTCTGCAATGAAAGTTTCGTCAATAAGATAGTGGGTTTCTGAAGTTAAAGGAATATGCAGGCTTACGACCTCTGCAGACTGTTTCAGTTCTTCCAGTGAAACCTGTGTTGCATATTCATCTGAAAGATCAGGAAGAATATCGTGGAAAATCACCTTACATCCGAACCCTGAAAGTCTTTTTGAAGTAGCTTTTCCCATGTTACCATAGCCAATCAATCCCACTGTTTTTCCCAACAGCTCATCTCCTCTGTTTTCTTCACGTTTCCAGATGCCGTTTTTCACTTCCTGGGAAGCAATAAAAAGTCTGTTCATGATCACCAGCAGCATTCCCACTACGTGCTCCGCCACAGAATCTCTGTTTCCCTCCGGAGAATTGATCAGCTGAATTCCAAGTTTTTCAGCAACAGGAATATCAATATTTTCCATTCCGGCACCTACTCTTGCGATGAACTTCAGATTCTTCCCTTTTTCCAGAAAGTTTTTGTCCAGTGGAATACGGCTTCTGATAATAATTCCATCATAGTTCTCAATTTTATCACAAACCTCATTATAAGACGATGTAAAATCCTCTTCTAAAATAAAATTCTGAGCCAAAAGCTGTTTAGTAATAAGAGGATGGTTTTTATCTAAAAGAAGTATTTTCATTTTTTATTAATGATTTTAGAGATAGGAACAGATTCCTAAATGATTACAATTTTATTCTACCGCAAAGTTCGCAAATTTCTGAAAAAACAAATGCTTTTAAGCTCGCAAAGGCGTTAGCACTCAGCAAAGTTTAAAAGCATTTTTATTGATAAAGTATATAAGCTTACTTTTTTTCTTTCTTAGATTCCTGTGGTTCCTGGAATAGTTTTTTAAGCTCTACAGACTCCAAAGGTTTCATTCTTCCGGAAAGGATTAATGAAAGTTCTTTTCTACGGAATGCTGCTGCAAATCTTTCCTTTTCCTCATCTGTTTCAGGAATCATTTCCGGAATAGGAATCGGACGGTTGAATTCATCTACTGCAACGAAAGTATAAATCCCGGCATTCGTATGAACTTTCTTCTGGTTGATTGGATCATCCAACCATACATCTACATACACTTCCATGGAAGTAGAAAATGCTCTTGAAACTTTAGACTCCAACACCACAACACCACCTTCCGGGATCGGATGGTTGAAAGATACGTGGTTTACTGAAGCTGTTACTACTCTTCTTTCACAGTGTCTTGCTGCTGAAATAGACGCACAACGGTCCATTTTTGCTAAAAGCTCACCACCGAAAAGGTTTCTTAAAGAATTGGTTTCGTTCGGAAGAACGATATTGGTCATAATGGTCAGAGATTCTGACGCTTTTTTTATTTTTGCCATCTAGTCTTAGTGTTGTTTGGGACAGCCGGAGCAGATTGTTTTACTTTTCCGGCGGGTTTTACTAATGAATCTTTTTTCAAAGAATCTGTAACGGGTGTTTCCGGAGTATCTACTTTCATCTTCACCGTATCTTTTACGATCCTATGGGTAGAAGTTTGTACTGAAACATTATTGAAAGATTTTTTTCCGAAAAGAAGTTCCTGCTGGGTAAACGCCAGGTATACAATTCCAAGAACAGGGATAATCAGAAGGAAAAGCCAAAGAATTGTTTTTTTGAATTTAAAATCCTTTTCACGATTCACTGAAGCATTTACTTTTTCCCCGTTATTGATATCTGAAAATCTGATTTCTTCCAATCCGTAAAAATCCGGACGTCCGGATTCTATTCTTTTTCCCTTGAAATGGGTATGTCCTTCTTCAATGAAAACGGTTCCAAGATTCTGAATGTCAAGAACCTGTTCGGCCTGAAGTTTTTTCTTCCAAAAATCAGTCTGAATTTTAAGATCACTTCTTGAAGCTTCCAGAGACATCTGTTTTTGTTCTGCAATAAAGGCAGTAAGGTCTTCAGCCCGGACTTCATAGTCTATGGCAAATTCAATCTGACTGGCCGGAGGTAAGATGCTTCCGTTTTCAGAATTGATAATTGCCTTAGAATTTTTCAGTGAAAACACCCCAAAGCCTGGAACTGTGGCAGTTCCAAATTGTTTTAAGTATTCTAAAATATATGCTGAAATATTCATTTGGCAGCAAATTTATAACTTTTTCGGGACTTTTTGTAATATTTAATGGATATAAAAAAGACTGCCGGAACAGTCTTTTGATTATTCTGTATTAAAACAGATATACTGTTATTTAAACTGTTTTTTTTAAGTTTAAAAATGGTAAATCTATTAAAAAGCAAACACCGATTTGTCAATTACTGAATTTTCCAGCTTACTCCAAACATAAAGTTCGTTCCTGCCTGTGAAAAATAATAAGGCTGCCCATCATAAACAGATCCGTTATTAACATATTTTTTATTGAACAGGTTATTCACCAACAACTTCAATGCAATTTCATTATTGGCAATTTTAAACTGGTACTGAGCATTGAAATCTGTCAGGAAATAATCTTTAAGCTGCAGATTGGCATCTTCGGTATTGTCCAGATATTGTTTTCCAACATACTGATTCATTAAAGCAAACTGGAAATTTTTTGTAGGATTGAATTTCAAACCTAAATTGGCTATAACATTTGGAGAAAATGAAATCTGGGTATTTCCAAGGCTTTTAGGAACATCACCATTCTGAATATTAAAATCCTGGTTTCTGTTCTGGCTTAATGTTACATTTCCTGAAACCTCCCATTGTTTGGATAATTTTGCCAAAGCACCAACCTCAATACCTCTTCTGTAGCTCTTCCCTGAGTTTGTTCTGATAAATGCTCCTACGTTATTCAGTTCTCCGTTCAGAACCAATTGGTTCACATAATACATATAATACACATTAGCAGTAAAAGAAACGATTCCGAACTGTTTTTCAAAACCGGCTTCAATATCGTGAAGCTTTTCTGCTTTTACATCATTATTGGCCATCAGGTCATCTCTGTTGGGTTCACGATGGGCGTGGGCGTAAGAAAGGAATATTTTACCTCCGTCAATTCTGTAATTCACTCCGGCTTTTGGATTAAAAAACAGCCAGTTTTTACTTAAATCTGCCCCTTCACCATCACCAGCCGCCAGAATCTTTGTGTTGTAATTTATTTTTCTGAGCTGCAAGTCACCAAAGAATTCAAAATTATTCAATCTTAATAAAGCTTTTGCAAAACCAGCCACCTCATTCTTTACAGAGCGGTTTCTGTAGTATTCACTTTCCTCAATCTGAGGAAAAAATACTCCTGTTACATTTCCATAGTGTCTTCCGTAATACTGATTGACCACAGCACCGAAGTTCAGATCTAAATTTTCAAACTTTCCGTACAATGTAGAAACCATTCCGTAGAAATCGTTGTTCAGCCATTTTTTTCTGATAAAGTCTGAAGCTTTTATCGTTTGTCCTCCTTCTGTTATATTGGGAAGGTTATATCTTGAAAACGGATCTCCCTGCTTGTAGTTTTCATAATATCCTTTTCCTTTTGTATAGTGGAACGTGGTTTCCAGATTCCAGCGGTCGTTGAATTTTTGTTCCCACAGCAACTGATAATGATTCTGTCTGTAGTTATCCGTTTCATTATCATAGAAACTTACAATATTCTCCCAACTGGCATCGTAAATGGCCCCTGAAATATTGAATTTGGGATCAGTCTCCCAGGTTTTACGATCAATCCCATTCCATGCCTGATAGGTTTTCTCTTTTCCGCCAAAAGCCATTAAACGTAATTTCGTATTTCCTTCCTCAAATAAAGCAGTGAAATTATAAGAATGTAAGCTGGATGAAGCTCTGTCGATGTATCCGTCAGAATGAATATGGGTATATCTTCCCATCACGGAAAGTCGGTTTTTCCAGAATTTCCCGGAACCTATTTCTGCTGAATATTTGTAAGTATTAAATGAACCGTAGCTATCATCCGTTTTAAAATAAAATTTCTCTTCAGGATCCTTGGAAAGTACGTTAATACTTGCTCCGAAGGCAGAAACCCCGTTATTGGAAGTTCCTACTCCCCTCTGAATGACAATCTGTGAGGCAGAACTTGTCAAATCCGGAACATTGACAAAAAAAGTTCCCTGGCTTTCAGAGTCGTTGTATGGAACACCATTCATCATCACATTGATGGCACTTCCCGAAACACCACGAATTCGGAAACCCGTATATCCTACCCCGTTTCCGGCATCTGACGTCGAAATAATGGAAGTTTGGTTTTTCAAAAGAATAGGAAGATCCTGTCCCAGATTCTTACTGTCCAGATCTTTCTGTACATTGACGATTTCCTTTGCTACCGGAAGCCTTTTGGTAAAGTTGACTGCTTCAATTTCCCTGACTTTCAGAGAATCTGTACTCTGAGCCTGTATAAAAGCCGCAGCTCCTACGGTAAGTCCTAAAAAAAATAATCCTTTCATTCTATAAATCTTTAACATTTAATGAATAAAAGGGGTTGAGCAATAATGTAACAATTTTATTAATTTAACAGTCTAGCAATTGGTATATTGTTATACTGTTTCATTGGTACATTTTCAATTCCCTAAACAGCATTACCTGTTCCAGGTTCATTGGGTATAATCTCAGCCTTTTAAAGCACCCCTTTATTTCAGCCGCAAAATTACAAAAAATATATGAACTGCGATCGGGTTACGAGATGCGGGCTTTTGAATATCAGATTACGTGGTAAATAAATAGTTACAGAATGGAAAAGACACTATGAAAAATAGGAGTTATCAAATAAATCATTCATCATTCATCATTTATAACTCTTTAGTAGGTTTTGTTGTTGGCATCGATATAGTAGTAATTCGAGCCGTCTTTTGTCACTTCAAACATTTTACCCAGTTTCCAGCTGAAATTTCTTTTAATATTGGAATATTCAAACGGAATAATCACTTTATTGTTAACATCAATGATTCCAAATTTATCATTATTGGAAGCAACAATCATTGGATTAGCTACATCATCCCCTTCAAGAATGAACAGATACTGATATTGAGGATAGATCTGATATTGTCTGTAATCTGCGGCATTTACAAATTTTGATTTTTCAATGATTCCGTAAAAACCATTCAGGATATAAGCTTGGAATAACTGTTGTTTATATTCTTCAAATTTACATTTTCCAAAATCGGTATCTTTAAACTGATAGACTCTCTTACCAGACTGATCTATGCGGTAAGAAATCATATTTTTCTCCACCGTAGCATAGTCTTTTGTTCCAAATTTTCTCACTTTTTCATTGGGTGAATTCAGAAGATTACAGTCTTCATAAAAAAATACGGCAATATGATATTCCGGCTGGATAATAAATTTCCCGTTCTGATTGACATACCCGAACTGATCTCCTTTTTTTTTAGGAATCAAAACAGGAAGATCTTTATTGATCACTACCAGATCAGCATTAGGTTTGCTGGCTGAAGCTGCTTTTTTAACCGTAGTTTTTGTTCCTTTTTTCACAGGAATTTTCTTCACAGATTTGGTCTGCGAGAAAACGAAAATCGAAATAAAAACACATAAAACATTCAGGATATTTTTCATATTCTCCATTTGATTACAAAAATACGACCAAAAATAGATATTATAAAATTCATATTTATAAAGAATCTAAATAATTTCATTCTTATAAAATTGTAAAATTTCGTAATTTTGGGAACATTTTGAAATGTTTGATAATTTTAAAAAACTTTTGAAAAAGTGTGGATTATGCTGACTTTATTCGGTTAATGTTGCATCAAAATGCGAGAACTCAAAATGTCATTAATTGTATTTATACACACCGGTAAAGAAAAAGCTGACCTAGCTTTAATTTTGAAAGACCTTCTATTATGAGTATTTATAAAGATTACATCAAAGAGATTGAAGAAAGAAAAACCCAGGGGCTTCATCCAAAGCCAATTGATGGTGCTGAATTACTAAGCGAAATCATTGCACAAATTAAAGATTCAGATAATGCTGACCGACCGGACTCTCTTAAATTTTTCATTTATAACACACTACCCGGAACTACGAGTGCAGCGGGAGTAAAAGCAAAATTTTTAAAAGAAATTATTCTGGGTGAATCCGTAGTAGAAGAAATTTCCCCGGCATTTGCCTTTGAATTATTATCTCATATGAAAGGCGGACCTTCTATTGAGGTTCTGCTGGACCTTGCTTTAGGCAACAATGCAGCTATTGCTAAAGAAGCTGCCAACGTTCTTAAAACTCAGGTTTTCCTTTATGAAGCAGATACGAACCGTTTGAAAGAAGCATTCAACAGCGGTAACGAAATTGCAAAAGAAATCCTTGAAAGCTACGCAAAAGCCGAATTCTTCACTAAACTTCCTGAAGTTGCTGAAGAAATTAAAGTAGTTACTTATATTGCTGGTGAAGGAGATATTTCTACAGATTTACTTTCTCCTGGTAATCAAGCTCACTCAAGATCAGACCGTGAACTTCATGGAAAATGTATGATCACTCCTGAAGCTCAGGAAGAGATCAAAGCTTTACAGGCAAAGCATCCTGATGCAAGCGTTATGCTGATCGCTGAAAAAGGAACAATGGGTGTTGGATCATCCAGAATGTCCGGAGTAAACAACGTGGCTCTTTGGACAGGAAAACAGGCCAGCCCATATGTACCATTCGTTAACATTGCTCCTATTGTAGGAGGAACAAACGGTATTTCTCCGATCTTCCTTACCACAGTAGACGTTACCGGAGGTATCGGTATTGACCTTAAAAACTGGGTAAAGAAAGTTGACGAAAACGGAAACCCGGTTCGTAATGAAAACGGTGACATTGTTCTTGAAGAAGCATATTCAGTAGCAACAGGAACTGTTTTAACAATCAATACAAAAGAAAAGAAATTATATAACGGCGACCAGGAACTGATCGACCTTACCAAATCTTTCACTCCGCAAAAGATGGAATTCATCAGAGCAGGAGGATCTTACGCGGTCGTATTTGGTAAAAAACTACAGACATTTGCTGCTCAGGTTTTAGGTATTGAAGCGCCAACAGTTTTTGCTCCGTCAAAAGAAATCTCTCATGAAGGACAAGGACTTACGGCTGTAGAAAAGATTTTCAACAGAAATGCTGTTGGAACTACTCCGGGAAAAGTATTACACGCCGGTTCTGACGTTCGTGTACAGGTTAATATTGTTGGATCTCAGGATACAACAGGTTTGATGACCGCTCAGGAATTAGAATCAATGGCAGCAACTGTGATTTCTCCAATCGTAGATGGTGCTTACCAGTCCGGATGCCACACGGCTTCTGTTTGGGATAAAAAAGCTCAGGCTAACATTCCTAAGCTGATGAAATTCATGAACGAGTTCGGACTGATTACAGCCCGTGACCCGAAAGGTGAATACCACGCCATGACTGACGTTATCCACAAAGTTCTTAACGATATCACTGTAGACGAGTGGGCTATCATTATTGGTGGTGACTCTCACACCAGAATGTCTAAAGGAGTTGCTTTTGGAGCTGACTCAGGAACTGTAGCTCTTGCATTGGCTACCGGTGAAGCATCTATGCCGATCCCTGAATCTGTAAAAGTAACTTTCAAAGGTGAAATGAAGCCTCACATGGATTTCCGTGATGTGGTTCATGCAACGCAGGCTCAGATGTTAAAGCAGTTTGGAGGAGAAAACGTATTCCAGGGTAGAATCATTGAGGTTCATATCGGAACACTTCCTGCTGACCAGGCATTTACCTTTACAGACTGGACTGCCGAAATGAAGGCAAAAGCTTCTATCAACATTTCTGAGGATAGCACTCTGATCGAATCACTGGAAATTGCAAAAGGCAGAATCCAGATCATGATCGACAAGGGAATGGATAATCACAATAAAGTTCTTCAGGGATTAATTGACAAAGCCAATAAGAGAATTGCAGAAATCAGATCAGGTGAAAAACCTGCTTTAACTCCTGATGCAAACGCTAAATATTATGCTGAAGTTGTTGTAGACCTTGATGTAATTGTTGAACCAATGATTGCTGACCCGGATGTAAACAATGACGATGTATCTAAAAGATATACTCACGATACCATCAGAGACCTTTCTTACTATGGAGGTGAGAAAAAAGTAGACCTTGGTTTCGTAGGATCCTGTATGGTCCACAAAGGAGACCTTAAGATCGTTTCCCAGATGTTGAGAAACCTTGAAAAGCAACAAGGAAAAGTAGAATTCAATGCTCCGCTTGTAGTGGCAGCTCCTACTTATAACATCATTGATGAATTAAAAGCTGAAGGTGACTGGGAATTACTGGAAAAATATTCCGGTTTTGAATTTGATGACAACGCTCCAAAAGGAGAAGCACGTACAGAGTACAAAAACGTAATGTACCTTGAGCGCCCGGGATGTAACCTTTGTATGGGTAACCAGGAAAAAGCAGCGAAAGGAGATACTGTTTTAGCAACTTCTACCCGTCTTTTCCAGGGAAGAGTAGTTGAAGATTCTGAACGTAAAAAAGGAGAATCCCTGCTTGCTTCAACTCCGGTTGTTGTTCTTTCTGCAATTATCGGAAGAATCCCAAGCATTGATGAGTATAAAACTGCTGTTGAGGGAATTGACCTTACTACTTTCGTTCCTTCTATTAAAGAATTAACAAGTACAAGCGCTCACTAAGAGATTGATAATAAGTCGCAAGACTATTGAATAACTATATTATTGGAAGATTTTATCCCTTAAGGGTTTAAAATCTTCCAATTTTTTGTTTAGAACGTTTCTATTTTAAGATAATTACGTTTTTTTTTCGATAAAAGCTGGAAAATAAATTCTAATTTTTCTTAAATTGAAAGTTATAAAATCTATTGATTTCAGAATCAAAAACACCCTGTTTATGGATTATAGGAACGTTTTTTGATGCGTAGATAAGTGATTTTCTTTTTCAACACAGGGAAAAGAAGCATTAACAGAACAAGAACAAAACTAAAATACGATATGACTTTTGATATTGATATGATCAAAAAGGTGTACGAACGTTACCCTGAAAGAATTGCAGCAGCAAGACAAATTGTGGGAAAACCTCTTACCCTTTCAGAAAAAATCCTTTACACCCACCTTTGGGAAGGAAATGCTACACAAGCGTATGAACGAGGGAACTCTTATGTGGACTTTGCACCGGACAGAGTAGCGATGCAGGATGCTACCGCACAGATGGCACTTTTACAGTTTATGCAGGCAGGAAAAGCTAAAGTGGCTGTTCCTTCTACTGCTCACGCGGATCACCTTATCCAGGCTAAAGTAGGTGCTGATAAAGACTTACAGGAAGGGATCAACAAAAACTCCGAGGTATTCAACTTCTTAAGCTCTGTATGTGATAAATACGGAATCGGATTCTGGAAACCGGGAGCAGGTATTATTCACCAGGTTGTCCTGGAAAACTATGCATTTCCCGGAGGAATGATGATTGGTACCGACTCGCATACGGTAAACGCCGGCGGACTGGGAATGGTTGCTATTGGTGTAGGAGGTGCTGATGCGGTAGACGTAATGGCAGGAATGGCCTGGGAACTTAAAATGCCTAAACTTATCGGAGTAAAATTAACCGGTAAAATGAACGGATGGACTTCTGCAAAAGATGTGATCTTAAAAGTTGCCGGAATTCTTACCGTAAAAGGAGGTACAGGATGTATCGTGGAATATTTCGGTGAAGGTGCAGAATCTCTTTCCGCAACCGGTAAAGGTACGATCTGTAACATGGGTGCTGAAATCGGGGCTACCACTTCTACTTTCGGATATGATGATTCTATGAGAAGATATCTTTCCGCTACAGGAAGACAGGACGTAGTAGATGCCGCTGATAAAATTGCTGAACACTTAACGGGGGATGCTGAAGTATATGCTAACCCTGAACAATATTTCGATCAATTAATAGAAATCAACCTTTCTGAATTGACACCTCACTTAAACGGACCTTTCACTCCGGACTTAGCAACTCCTGTTGCTGAATTCAGAGCTAAAGCTGAAGCTAACGGATGGCCATTAGAAGTGGAATGGGCGCTTATCGGTTCTTGTACCAACTCTTCTTATGAAGATTTATCAAGAGCGGCTTCCATTGTAGAAGATGCAGTATCAAAAGGCGTTAAACCTAAAGCTATCCTGGGAATCAATCCAGGTTCTGAACAGGTAAAATTCACAGCAGAAAGAGACGGATTCCTGGATTCTTTCAGAAAATTTGAAAACGCAAGAATCTTTACCAATGCCTGTGGACCATGTATCGGACAATGGGACAGAGAAGGTGCGGAAAAAGGAGAGAAAAACTCTATTATCCACTCTTTCAACAGAAACTTTGCGAAAAGAGCTGACGGTAACCCAAATACCCATGCATTTGTAGCTTCTCCTGAAATGGTAGCTGCTGTAGCGATCTCAGGAAGATTGGATTTCAACCCGATTACGGATACATTAACTAACGAAGCAGGTGAACAGGTAAAACTTAACGAGCCTAAAGGTTTCGAACTTCCTTCAAAAGGATTTGCTGTAGACGACAACGGATACCAGGCTCCATCAGAGGACGGTTCTAAAGTTGTTGTGAATGTAAGCCCAACTTCAGACAGACTTCAGTTATTGGAAGAATTTCCGGCATGGGACGGTAAAAACATTACAGGAGCAAGAGTATTGATCAAAGCTTTCGGAAAATGTACTACCGACCACATTTCTATGGCTGGACCATGGCTGAAATACAGAGGTCACCTGGATAATATTTCAAACAACATGTTGATTGGAGCAGTGAATGCTTACAACATGGAGACCAATAAAGTTAAAAGTGAATTAACCGGTGAATACGGTGAAGTTCCGGCTGTACAAAGAGCTTATAAAGCGGCTGGTATTCCAACAATCGTTGTAGGAGACCAGAATTATGGTGAAGGTTCTTCAAGAGAGCATGCTGCCATGGAGCCAAGACATTTAGGAGTGAAAGCTGTATTGGTAAAATCATTCGCGAGAATTCATGAAACCAACCTTAAAAAACAAGGAATGCTTGGAATCACTTTCGCTAATGAAGCAGACTATGATAAGATCCTGGAAGATGATGTTGTTAATTTCTTAGATCTTGATCAGTTCGCTCCGGGAAAACAACTTACTTTAGAGTTCATTCATACTGACGGAACTAAAGATATCATCATGGCGAACCATACTTACAACGATCAGCAAATTGATTGGTTTAAAGCTGGTTCTGCGCTGAACCTGATCAAACAACAGGAAAAATAAGATTAATTGTTAGATTAATTAATATAAGACGGCTTCAGTTGAAGCCGTCTTTTTTATTTTAAATGTCTTAAAATTTCTTTTACTGAACTTTGGTAAATATTCCAACCTGTAAGGTTTAGCTCTCATATGAATATTATGATATTCTATCAAGAAGATCTGCTCTATAGCTTTCTCCAATAGGAATCTCATCATCAGGAAGAATCACTTTTTTAGCCCCGATACTTTTCACTTTATCCAGATTGATAATAAAAGATTTATGTACCCGTACAAATTTTTCAGGAAGCTGGCTTTCCATAGATTTAAGCGTATCCAGAACGATATATTCATCATTTTCTGTACGGATATTAACATAATCTTTGATGCTTTCAATATACAGGATTTCATTGAAACTTACGCGATGCCTCTGCCCTGAAGACTTTATATAGAAATGAGTATTTTCTTCCTTTGGAAAAGAAAAACGCTCCTGAGCCTTTAAAACACTTTTTTGAAATCTTTCAAAAGAAACAGGTTTCAGAAGGTAATCCACGACATTATGCTCATAGCCTTCCAATGCATATTCCGAATAGGCTGTTGTTAAAATATATTTCTGATGGGTTCCTACAATTTTCATAAAATTGATTCCCGTAAGCTCAGGCATCTGAATATCCAGAAAGATAAGGTCTGAATCATTTTTCTGAAGGTATTCAAGGGCGTGAATCGGATTTTCTGTGGAAAAAACCAGTTCAAGAAAAGGAATTTTTTCCACATAATGTTCAAGAAGTGAGATGGCCAGCGGCTCATCATCCACGATAATGCATTTTAACTTATTCATCCCTTAAATCAATTTTTAAATCTACAATAAATTCCGTCTCCGAATCTTTGATCTCAAGCTGGTGTTTAGGATACAATATTTCCAGTCTTTTTTTCACATTCTGAATTCCTATTCCTGAAACAGTATCTTTCATTTTCTGTGTTTTAAAATTTAAAAGATAAAAATGCAGAACTTTATGATGATCTGAGATTTTCATTTCAAAACCTTTATCACGAAAATCCCCATGTTTAAAGGCATTCTCAACAAAAGGAACCAACAGCATGGGTGAGATCTTCAGATGAGGGTGTTGAATATCTTTTTGTATACTCAACAGTTCGGGATTTCTGATCCTAAGTTTCTCCAGCGCAATAAGACTATCAATATATCCGATTTCTTTATCAAGCGAAATGGAATCTTTTTCAAGGTCTTTCGTGCTGTACCTCAGCAGCTGCCCCAGTTCTTCAATAGCCGGAAGCGCCTTATCCGATTTCTGATAAACAAGCGAGTAGATATTATTTAATGAATTAAAAATAAAATGAGGATTGATCTGGGTTTTCAGAGCCTGAAGTTCAGCCTGTTTCTTTTCGATCAGAAGTTGCTTTTTATCATTTTCAGCCACTCCATATTTCTCCAGAATCCATAGAATCCCGGCAATGAAAGTAGTCAGAGAGCTGTTGTAAATATTATCGAAGAAATAGTAAAGAAGTCCGGTTTCTTCATCATAATTCCGGAAGCCAAGAGTAGAAGGCAGAATCATTTCTTCCAAAGCGTATCTTATACTGGCAAAACATAACAGGGTCAGCATAAAAACAAAAACTGCCGAATACAGTTTCTCAAGTTTAAAAACTTTTGGGAAAATAAAGAAATACGATATATAAAATGTCACAATTTTTACAATAAAAAATGTAACCCTCAGAATGTGTACTTCCCGACGGTTAGTTTCCGGAACAAAAAAATTAGGAGTAATGACAGTTCCTATGAAATTGAAACTCCAGTAAATAATTTGAAGCCAGATAATTTGCTTTTTATTCATAATCAAATATAAATCTCTAAAGGCATAATTCGTTAATTGTTTTCGACAAAAACCTGTTTTTTTCCGACGAAACTTTTTTGACATGAATAATTGTCTTCTTCATCTAAATGCTGTTTTCTCATAGAACCTCTTCCGGTACTTTTGTCAGAGAAATGTAATATAAATATCATTCAATCTGTCTTTTATAATATGGAAAAACACATTGTATTTATAGCCACCCTGATTTGTTCTTTTTCAGCAGCACAAACCAAAGACACCGCCAATGTCAACAAAATAGAAGCAGTTACGGTGAACGGTAAAAAAGTTCTGGTGGAACGTAAAGTGGACCGTCTTGTTTACAATGTACAGAATTCTATGCTTTCACAGGGAAGTTCGGGAACTGAAGTTTTGGCTGGTACACCTTTATTACAGGTTGATGAAAATAAAGGACTGCTGTCCATTGCCGGAAAAAATGGCGTTGCTGTGATGGTTAATGACCGGATGCTGAATCTTTCCGGATCTGAGCTGATTAACTACCTTCGAAACCTTCGTTCGGAAAACATATTGAAAGTTGAAGTGATCACTACTCCTCCTGCCAAATATGAAGCTCAGGGAAACAGCGGAATTATCAATATTATTCTTAAAAAAAATCAGAATCCCGGATGGAGCGGCTACCTGACCACGAATTATACCCAAAAGACTTATGCAGCATTCAGCACAGTGGCAGGAGTGAACTATCAGAATGAAAAAGTGAAAGCATCTATCAAGCTTCAGGGATATGACGGAGATAAAAGATCAGTGGAAAATTATAAAATTACCGGGCAAAGCTCTTCTGTAAGCAGGGATGAAAGAAGGGATATGAATGACGGAGTAGGATTAAACGCCAGTTTTGATTATTCCCTTTCTAAAAATTCCAATATCGGACTGGTATATGATATTTCGAAAGGACATTCCAATATGGATATCAATTCAAAACAACATTACTTTACCGGGACCACTCCTACTTTGCAAACAGACACAGATTCAAAGCACCGTTCTTCATTTACTTCACAGATGCTTAATGTATATTTTGATCAGAAATTTGGGGAACATAAGCTCAGCATAGGTGCTAATTATTATGGAAATCTGCCCGATACAGAGGTAAATTTTACCACAAGAAATGTCGCTAACAATTCAACACAGATCGTGAAAAATCTTTCTTCAGTAGATTATAAGATCTATTCAGGGCAGACAGATTTATCTTTAAATTTCAAAAAAATACAGTTGGAAACCGGAGCAAAATACAGTCAGTTTTCCAATAATTCGGACATCGGATATTTTAATTTTATCAATGGAAATTACACCATAGACCCTGCAAAAAGTAATCTTTTTGATTATAATGAAAAAAATTATGCCGTTTATATCAGTGCCAGTAAAGATTTTGGCGAAAAATGGTCTGTGAAAGCAGGACTCCGTTATGAATATTCACAATCCAGCGGTTTCTCTCCTTCTACACAGGCAAAATCTGAGAATAATTACGGTAAATTCTTCCCTACGGCCTATCTTTCTTATAAAGCCAATCAGGATAATCAGTTCAGCATTAATTATTCCCGAAGAATCAACCGCCCTTATTTCCGGGCTTTGGATCCGTTCCGATGGTATTCCAATCCAAACACGTATTATTCAGGAAATCCGGGCCTGCAGCCTTCTTTTAATCATAATATAGAACTTAACTATATGTTTAAAAATAAATTTTCGGCCAATCTTTATTATCAGAGAACAACAAATAATTTTGATCAGATCACATTCCTGACCGGAATTAACCTCATCAGCACGTTTGAGAATTACTATAATCAGGATAATTATGGTATCAATCTGAATTACACAGATACTTTCTTTAAAATCTGGGAAAGCAATATTTCAACTTCGTTCAGTTATAATGAGACTCAGATTACAAGGTTCAATCTGGTTCCTAAAAACGGACAGTCGTTTTATTATTCCCTCAATAATACATTCCAGCTCAATAAGGCTAAAACGTTCATGCTATTTGTCAACTACTGGCATAATCTTCCTTCCCGTGACGGATACACCGCTGTAAGAAACAGAGCAAGTTTTGACGCCGGAATCAAGATGAGCTTTGTGGAAAAAGCACTCCAGGTTAACCTTTCGGTGAGTGATATTTTTAAACAGTCCGGATATAAGGGTGATATGTATTTTACAGATAATACACAGTCATTCCACAACTATTGGGATGCCCGAAGAATGACACTCAGCGTTACCTATAATTTGGGGAACCAGAAAATCAGATCCAATAACAGAGCGGTGAATTTCGAAGAGAAAAACCGTGCGCAATAATAATGTAACAGTAATTTTAAAAAAAATAAACTCATGAAAACCTTTTTTTATATTTTTCTTGTATGCCTTTCTACATCAGTATTCGCTCAAAAAAAGCCTTCAGATTATTTTAAAAATCCAAAGACGAAAGTTTTGGTGGTAGGCTCCTTTCATTTTGATTATCCAAATCTGGATGCCCATAAAACCAATAAAGAAGATCAGGTAGATGTACTTTCTCTCAAAACAGCAAAAGAAGTCACAGAACTGGTAGAATATATCAAAAGATTTAAGCCGACAAAGATTGCGATTGAGGCCTGGCCGGGCTGGAATGCCAATCAAAAGCTGAAGGAATACAGCGAAGGCAAACACCGTGACAAAAGAGATGAGCGTTATCAGCTTGCTATGAGAATAGCCAGTGAACTCAAAATAAACGAATTGTTCAGCATTGACGCAGAATCTATTCTGGATGACCTTGAAAAACATTTTGGGAAAACTGATTCTGCATTTTTTAAAAACCTCAGCAAGGATTATGATTTCAGAAGTGATGACCCGATCTCCCAACAGTTTACGGCCTTCTATAAGAGTGCTGAACCTAAAAATTTCAAATCTCTTCTGGACACTTTTACTTATATGAATTCCAAAGAAAGCCATCAGTACGGATACGGGGCCTATCTTAGCGGTGACTTTAAACTAAGAGAATATGACGGCGCCGATATGCTCGCACTTTACTGGTACAGCAGAAACCTGAGAATGTTCCGCAATATTCAAAACATTCCTCACAATGGAGAAGACAGAATTCTTGTGATTGCAGGAAATGGACATGCGGCGGTATTAAGACAGCTTTTTACCTCTTCCGCAGAATATGAATTCATTGAATTTTCTTCACTGAAATAAATAAAAAGACAGAGATTGAAGCTCTGTCTTTTTTTAATCAAAACTTCAGTCTTATATTAGAAGCTGAATTCAATTCTTACAAATAAGAACCTTCCGCCTATACCATACTGGGAAACCTGTCTGGAATAGACAAACTGGTTATCAGCCGTTAACGAGCTTATAGCAGGGCTTTTAGAAGGCAATATATTAAAGATATTATTACTTCCTACGGTTGCTGAAATATTTTTATTAAAATTGTAACCTACTGATAGATCTGTTATCACGCGTCGGTTAAGGATGAAATGCTCTGTACTTCCTGTTACACCATCAAAGTTAGCATCCACAACATCTGCATCGGTCACTTTACCAAAGAAAGAATTACGCAGTACGAAAGTAAAGCCGGAAACTCTTACCGTATTGCCCAATGTAGCTTTCACACGGGGTACAGCTTCTTCAAAATAGATTCTGTTCGGTTCTGAGAAATAATTATTGATCTGACTTACCAGTTTAGGAGACGCGTGGATATCCCCGATTCTTTTAGTCTGATTAAAATTGATTCCCAGATTATTCTCCAGGGAAATTCCTGATGAGATTTTTGAGTTCTGGGAAATGGTGATATCCAACCCTTTTGTCTGAGAATCTACTGCATTGGCAAAAAAGTTGGCAGCGCTGGCTCTGGCAAGATCAAAAGCATCCTGTAGAACGGCCTGATCCGAGCCAGGAGTAAAATTACCATCAGGGCGATAGAAGAGATCGGTCAGTACGACTCTGTCTTTAATCTTTATTAAATAAGCATCTGCTGTGAAAGTAAGGCTTAATGCCGGAATCTTCCAGGTAATTCCTGTGCTGTAGGATTGTGAGGTTTCCTGCTTTAATTTTGGAATACCCAATGCCTGTGCAGCCTCAGAATTATTTCTGAAAGTACCTACCTGCGTTGTCTTCCCCTGCTGAATCAGCGTAGAAGTAGAACTGTAATAGATTTGTGCTAATGAAGGTGCTCTGAACCCAGTAGAAACAGCTCCTCTCCAGTTGAGATTGGAAGCCAGTTTTACATTGGTTGCCACCTTATAATTGGATGTAGATCCGAAATCTGAATAATTCTCATACCGTACAGCTCCTTCCAATAACCATCTGTCCGTAATTTCCAGTTCTGCATCAGCATAAGCTGCAATACTGTTTCTGTTTCCGGAAACTGCATTTTCAGGACTGAAGCCGGGGAAAACCTGAGCTCCTGCGGGTCTTACATTTCCAAAAAAATCGGTTACTTTTTCATTTTCAGGGGTTTTTGCCGTTACTACCCTGCCATAGATATCGTAAGAAGCATAAGAGTTTTCCTTTCCGGCATTTACTTTATAATTTTCGTGTCGGTATTCACCACCAAACGCAATGTTCAACCCTTTCAGAACATCATATTTCTTAGAGAAATCAAGGTTGACGGTATTTTGTGAGAATTCAGATCCTCCGGCATCAAAGGTTCTTGGAGAACTATCTGTAAGTGATGCATTAAAAGTATTGACAACACCAAAACCGAAAACATTTTTCCCGAATGTATTACTGAAATCCACATTCCAGCCCTCCCATTTTCCTTTAATTCCGGCTGCAAGGGAATAATCATTTACAGTGGCTTCAATCTGAGGCAGATATCCGTTGGGAGTAACTGCATTGATATTCCTTTCATTATTTGGAAGCCTGTAAAATCCTCCTGCATTACCAAGACGGTAACTGTAGCCACCAAATGAATAAACCTTCCAATCCTCATTTACAGGAATTTCAGAATTGAAGAAGAGCTGTCCGGACTGCAGTTTAGACTGCCCTGCTCTCAAACTGAAATCTTTTCTCTCCAATCCTCTGTAATTAAGCTCCTCAGAGGTAAAATCTTTACCCAATATTTTTTGAAGCTCAGAAATGCTGTTTGCCCAGGAAATCTGAGATTGAAAATCAGGTGCGAAATATCCAACCTTAGTTGCATACTGCTTAATGGTATTGATGATTTGCTGAGTATTGGAAGTATTGGTAATGTTTTTATACAAGCCGTCAATATTCACTCCATCCTGTAATGCCCGGTAATTAATGGCATTATAGGCGTTGAAAATATCTCCTTCCCTCACTCCTGCTCTGGAATAAGGATCACGGTATTGCGCAGAACCTGTAATGTTAAAAAATCCGGATTTCCCTACTTTAGCGCCATAATTAAGGTCTACAGAAACAGTCTGTCCGTCTACCCCTCCGGAGAAATTATTGGCAACAGGTGAAGCATATCCGCCTAAAAATACCTGTCCGGAAAATCCAAGCCTTTTTTTCAGTCCCAGGTTTATCACTCCCGCAATAGCATCAGAACCATACTGGGCAGCAGCTCCATCCCTTAAAACTTCTATTTTTTCCAATGCAAAAGCAGGAATAGCATTAAGGTCGGTTCCCACAGAACCTCTTCCCGGCGTAAGGGTAACATTAATCAGTGAAGACTGATACCTTCTTTTTCCGTTGAGTAAAACCAAAACCTGATCTGGTCCTAATCCCCTCAACATTGCCGGATCCACAAAATCAGTTCCGTCATTTACAGTATTTGATGTGGATGAAAATGAAGGTACGATATAGTTTAAAGCCTGGCTGATATTATTCGTCGGGCTCTGTTTTAAAATTTTAGATATATTAATGATATCCACCGGAACAGGAGTATCCGTCAAAGATCTTCCGGAACCCCTTGATCCAAGGATGACCACATCTTCTATTTTCTTCGATTGTAAAGTGTCCGTCTGTGCGTAATAAAATGAAGAAATAAGCACGATAGAAGGAATAAAAATTTTTTTTTTGAAATTATGCATGTTTGTTGTGTACTTTTTTGTTGATGAAATTTGTTTTTTAAGCAATACAGATCCTGTAGCCCTAAATTGTAAGGTTACCATAGAATTCGAAATGTTTGTATTATTTTTTAGAAATAGAAAAGGCTAGAAACAACAACACATGCGCATGTAGAAATGGCATGAGAACATATCAGAGTAATGAAGGCTCACTTCATGATCTGAAGAATAAAAAATTACTGATGGAATGTGATTTCCCTTGTCTTTAAACATTTGATTTTAACTTTTAAAACAAAAATTCAAGATGGGAGTAATGATAGAAATGATAAACATTTTTTCCGGAAGATCCGGCTTATCGATTGCAGCACCTTGCTTGTTTTTGCAGGTTGCTATCCCATCTAGAGATTCTTGATAATTACCCGGCAAAGATATAATTATTTCCGAAATAAAAAAAATTTAGCCTAAATTTTCGATTTTCAACATTTTAGCGTAACAAATTATCTTTTTCAGCGTCTAACCGGATAACAGTAAAACATTATGAAAAAAACAATTTTCGCTTTATCCTTACTAAGCTCTGTTTTTGTTTTTTCACAAGAAAAAAATAATAAACCACAGGAAAAACAAATTGAAGGCGTAGTCATTACCAAAACTAAAAAAGCCGTTGAACAAAAAGCAGACCGTACTATTTTTGACTTTTCTGAGCAGCCTCAGCTGAATAACGGAAATGTTCTGGAAGGAATAAAAAAACTTCCGGGACTTGTATCTACCGATATTGCCGGGATGATGTATCAGGGAAAAATGCTGGAAGTATATCTTAACGGAAGACCTCTGAACATCACTTCCAATGAATTGAACTCCTTCCTTGAAGGGATGCCGGCCAATTCCGTAGAAAGAATTGAAGTGATCACGCAACCAGGTGCTGAGTTTCCGGCAACTTCCGGAGGTGCCATCATGAATATCATTACCAACAAAAATGCAAATAAATATTTAACCGCTACTTATTCAGGAAATTATTCTTTCACAAATTATGACCAATACAGAAGCAGAACTACGAATTCCGTTAATTTAAATGCAAGAAATAAATATTTCGGATGGCAGCTGAATGTGGGGCAGAATTACCGTGAAAGTATGCTGAATGGCCAGCAGGATGAGCTTCTAACAAGCCATACCGATAGATACGCACGCGGATATTTTGCAAAATCCGGATTAACTTTTGATCTGGGACAGGACAGGTTATTATTGAACTACGATATTTATCACAATAATAATGACAACTACACTTTAAGTGACGGGCATGGAGATTTACCGTTCAAGAGAAACCCGAAAGATTTAAAAGAAGCTTTTTATACTTCTTCTGACGTTGCCCATACCAATAATTTAAGACAGGAAGCAGTTGTAACCTATCAGAAGCGTTTTGCTGACAAATCTCAAAAACTGGATTTCCAGTTTGGGTATACAAGATCAGACAGCAAATTTTCTCAGGATAATTACTTTCAGGATGGGACGTTTGTAACTTTTCCCAATGAGCCTCTTGATAGCCCTACCAATGGATTAAAAGATATTCTGAATAATAAATCTGTGATGAATATTGCCAACTTCAAAGTAGATTACGCACAGCCGATCAAGCTTCTTGATGGTGGGAAAGTAAGTTTTGGAGGATTATATGAAAGGCAGGATTATGATACAGAAAGTTTTGGCCTGACCAATCTGGAATATCAGAGACAGACTGCTTCAACGTATTTAGAGTTTCAGGCTAAACTGAAAAAGTTTGATTTCACGTTGGGATCCCGTGCTGAAAATTATGATATTTCCGGGGTAACAAGATATTTTGATAAAGATGCAAAACTGGTAGAGGCTAATTTAATTCCCTTCAATAAATTTAAATTTTTCCCTAACGCAAGTGTACAGTATAACATGATGAATCAGGTTTATATTGCCGCAAATTACAACAGGAAAATCAGTCTGCCTAGTATTTCTGCCCTGAACCCGAATAACGTAACATTCTCGGGACCTAGTACAGAAGTAAATGGTAACCCGAATCTACAGCCTACTATTTTTGATAATTATGAATTGAAAATATCAGCTTTTGATTATGCGTTTATCGGGTATAGCGTAAGCTCAGCAAGCAATCAGGTAGCGCAGATCATCCGAAAAGACGGAAGAAAACTCTTCAATGAGCAGGTGAATATTTCCAATATGAAAATTCACAATTTCAATGTGGGATTACCGGTTCCTTTTATGATTTTCAGTAAGCCTTTGAGTGAAATCATGAAATTTAATTTCAATCCGGATAAAATTAACTTCATGTACTTATATGCAGGATATCAGAAGCATGAAATTGATAATCTGAACAATAAAGGGTTCTGGATCTTCAATATCATGACGCAGATTATTTTGCCTAAAGACATCAAACTGACAGCCAATTACAGCTATCTGACTCCAAAGGCAGGATATTTCTACTTTACTGCAGAGAAGCCGTTCAACAACTCGTTTGATATTACATTGACGAAGAAGTTTATGAACAACCGTCTGACACTTTCTGTTTTTGCAAACGATATTTTCAATGGACAGGTGATGCAGGTACGTTCTAATCCGCCATCAGGAAATCCGGTGATGATCTACAGCAAATACGACACAAGAAATTTCGGACTTTCCATCAACTATAAAATTCCGACGAGAAATAAATTGGCGAAAGAAGATCCGAATATTTTAAATCAGACCAAAAAAGAAGATACCGGAGGTGTAATGCAGCAGGCACAATAATCCTTCTTTGTAATAAAATAAAAATAGGCGGTAAATAATTACCTCCTATTTTTTTGAAGGTAAGTTTTAGCTAAAGCCAATGGATGGTTTTATAAAAGTAAAACGGGCTAAAGCCCGTTCCTATTGATATGTATTACTAATAAAATCGTGTTATTTTTGAAAATAGTAGTGACATTAGTGTTTACATTTACATCAGAAATCTACCGTCTGAAATCTCCAGTTCAGCGTGTCTACCAATGTCAGCTGATTTAAACTTACCGGAAGATCTGTTATGATTTTTAATACCTGAAGTGCCATCATACTGCCTATCATTCCGGGAAGAGCTCCCAAAACGCCAAGACTGTCACAATCCGGTACATCCTCATCGAAAGGCGGTTCCGGGAAAATATCTCTTAAGTTTTTACTTCCGTTATGATTAAACACAGCAACTTGGCCTGAAAATCCTAAGATACTTCCGTAAACCAGAGTTTTATTAAGTTTTATGCAGGTATCATTTACCAGGTATCTTGTTGTAAAATTGTCTGAACCATCAATAATAATATCATATTGAGCAAGGATTTCCTCAGCATTATCATTATTAATTTTTCCTTCAATTCCTATGAATGTAACCTGATGATTGATTTCTTTTACAAAGATTTCAGCACTTTTCACTTTGGATAATCCCACTCTGTTTTCGGTATGGACGATCTGCCGGTTCAGATTATGAAGTTCAACCTCATCAAAATCTGCAACACCCAAAGTTCCTACTCCTGCTGCGGCCAGATATTGAATAGCAGGACTTCCCAAACCTCCTGCCCCAATGACAAGAACTTTGGATGACCTTATTTTCTTTTGTCCTTCCAATCCAATCTCATCAATAAATATCTGCCGGCTGTACCGTGAAAAATAATCTTCTTTCATAGTTATCATTGAACCATTAAGATTCTTTAAGCTTTTAAGAATAGTTAAGTTGAACTTCGCTTGAAAAAGCTGTCTTAAAAATCTTTGATTTTTCTTAATTCAACTTCACTTCTTCAAAGTCATTAATGGTTTTAAAATTTTAAAATCCACTGTAAACAGAGTCCCAGTCTTTCATTACAGGATCATAGCCTGCTTTTTTGATCATTGTTTTAATCTCTTCCATACTTCGTTCGTCGCTGGTTTCAAACTGTTCTAAAGATTCTTTATCCACTGCATAACCACCAGGATTTGTTTTTGAACCCGCACTCATAGCAGTTGCTCCCAGAGAGACAATATTGTTTCTGAACACTTCATTTTCTCTGGTAGATATGGAAATCTCAAGGTCTTCATTCCAGATTCTGTAAGCACAGATCAGCTGAAGAAGATCTTTATCTTCCATGATAAAATTGGGTTCAATAATTCCTTCGGCAGGTCTGAGTCTTGGAAAGGAAACAGAAAATTTACTTTTCCAGTACTGTTTTTGAAGATAATCGATGTGTAAGGCATTGAAAAAGCTGTCTACTCTCCAATCTTCAAGCCCAAGCAGGACCCCCAACCCGATCTTATGAATTCCTGCTCTTCCTATCCTGTCGGGAGTTTCCAGACGAAAATGGAAATTTGATTTTTTACCTTTCGGATGGTACTCCCTGTAAACATCCTGATGATAGGTTTCCTGATAGACCAATACGGAATGTACCCCTTCATCATGAAGCAGTTTGTATTCATCTTCCATTAAAGGCTGAACTTCAATGGAAATATTGGAAAAATGTGGCTTTAACTTACGGACAGCATTCTGAAAATAAGGTACACCCACTATTTTATTGGCTTCACCGCTTACCAGTAATACATGATTCACTCCCATTAATTTCAGGACTGATGCTTCAATCATCAGCTCCGTATCAGAAAGGGTCTTCCTTTTCAGATTGTTATCAAGACTGAATCCGCAGTAGGTACAAATATTCTGGCATTCATTGCTGAGATACAGCGGTGCATACAACTGAATGGTTTTTCCGAATCGTTTCTGGGTAAGTGCCCTCGTCATCACTGCCATCATTTCAAGTTCCTGAGAAGCGGCTGGTGACAGAAGATTGAGGAAATCATCAATCGTTTTGTTTTTCTTCTGAAGACTGTATCTTACATCGGCCAGATTTACGTTTTCAAGCTTATTCTTCACTTCATCCCACTGATAGTTTTCAAAAACATCTTTAAAGCTTTTCATAATCCTGATTATTCAAATAAAAATGAAGTCAGCGGACTTGATGCTTCAGCATGGCTGGAAATGGCTCCCAACCCTGATTCAAAAGCTCTTCTTCCGGCAATCACACCTTCTTTGAAAGCAACAGCCATATTCAAAGGATTTCTGGCTACAGCAATGGCAGTATTCACCAAAACGGCATCTGCTCCCATTTCCATTGCTTTTGCGGCATCTGACGGCGCCCCGATTCCTGCATCTACCACTACAGGGACGTTGCTCTGGCTGATGATTATTTCAAGAAAATCCTGTGTTTTTAGTCCTTTATTCGTTCCAATAGGGGCACCCAAAGGCATTACGACAGCTGTTCCGGCGTCTTCAAGACGTTTGCACAAAACAGGATCAGCATGAATGTAAGGCATTACCACAAATCCAAGTTTGGCTAATTCTTCAGTGGCATATAAGGTTTCAATGGGATCCGGCAGTAAATATTTCGGATCCGGATGAATTTCCAGTTTTACCCAGTTCGTTTCCAGGGCTTCTCTGGCTAATTGTGCTGCAAGCACAGCTTCTTTTGCGGTTCTGGCTCCGGAGGTATTAGGCAGAAGATGAACATTCGTTCCTTTTAATGAGTCAAGCAGATCATCTTCATTGGATTGTGCATCAATTCTCTTTAAGGCCATTGTTACCATATTGGTTTCAGATGCCATGACAGATTGCACCATATCTCTCATACTTCCGAATTTTCCTGTTCCTAAAAACAGTCTGGATTCAAAAGTTCTTCCTGCTATTTCTAATTTCTGATGATTCATATCATTACTTTTTTTAGTTCATTTATAATCTCAGGCTGCTTTGTAATAAGCCCAGAAACGGCAACACCGTAAATTCCGATTTCCTGTAGCGGTAAAATATCTTCAGGATTAACACTCCCGATGGCAAATATTTTAGGGATCTCTATTGATTTTTCTTTTAACCCATCAATGATATCCCGATATCCTTCAAATCCAAGGACAGGACTTAACTTTTCTTTCGTGGTGGTAAATCTCAATGGTCCCAAACCGATATAGTCGCAGGATTCATTGATTCTCTGAATGACATCCGAAAGGGTATTGGCTGTTCCGCCAATAATTTTGTTTTCTCCCAGAATCAGTCTTGCTTCATCGACAGAACAGTCATCCAATCCTAAATGTACTCCGTCAGCATCTATTTCTTTAGCGATCTGTACATGGTCATTGATGATACAAACCGACTGATATGCAGAGCAAAGTTGTTTTGAAATTTCACAAAGACTGATTAATTCGTTTTCAGGCGCATTTTTCCATCGAACCTGTACCCATTTGATTCCATTATCCAAAGCGTTACGGATATGCTTTTCCTGTTCCTGTATTGTATTTCCCTGTGATATGTATTGTAATTTTTCCATGTTTCTATGAATGCGTTCCCAATAAAGAGGAATTGCTTTTTAAAAATTTTTCGATGTATAATTTCCCATTCCGACAGGCCGTTTCCATATTTTTCCCCTTCGCAAGTTCTGCTGTAATGGCAGAGGATAAAACACAGCCGGAACCATGCTTTGGAAAATAGGTTGTATTCCTTTCGGCTGGAGCTAAAAGAATCTCTTTTCCGTTTTCAACTAAAATATCTGTTCCCAAATGATCTTCTCTATGTCCTCCTTTGATCAGCAATGCGCATTGATGAGTGTCCGGCAGAAGATTATTTTCCTTTAAAACTGTGTATTCGTTATAATTAGGTGTAATCAAACTGAGTTTATGAACAATTTTTTTTAATTGAGGAAGAGTTTCAAGATCAAAAAAATTAAAGTTCGAAGTGCTTTTCAGAACAGGATCCCAAACGATTTTCACTTCAGGATTTCCTTTTTGAACTCTTTCCACAATTTTACCCAGAAATTCGGCACCCTTCACTATTCCAATTTTCACGGCTGAAACGAAATAATTTTCCATCAACACCAGAATAGCTTCAGTTACTTCATCTATGGGACGCCATTCTAAACTCAGGCATTTCGAAGCAGTTTGCAATGTTAATGCTGTACATACTCCAAGTCCTATCACTTTCGATTGCTCAAAAGTTTTAGTATCTGATAATAAACCTGCTCCGCCACTGGGATCGAAGCCTGCGATGCTTATGACATAAGGACGTTCCTGCATTTTTTGAATACTTTTAAGGGTTCTTCACTTTCCCAGATCGCACCCAATAGGGCTGCTCCATCTACATTTGATTCGAAAACTTCGGGAATATTATCCTGATCAATTCCTCCAAGGGCAATCAATTTGACATCCGGATTATTCCGGTGTTTTATTTCTTCCTTTATGGTAGAATCCAGTCCGTATCCTTTTTTCGATATACTTGGAAAGAACGGGCTTATGAAAGCATATTCCCATTCTTTATCCAAAGTATTATAGGTTGTGATATCATGTACCGAAGTTGAAAGGGTATTTTCTTTCACAAAAGACTTATCCATTTCTTCCTGCCGATCAATTTCCCTGAAATGAAACCTTGAAATCGTAAATTCCTTCCCAAGATCATAATACGTATGCAAAACCAGCTGTGAATGAAAGGTTTCATCAATCTGAGTGAGGAAATCAATCATTTCATTACGACTGATCCATGGTTTACGGATGTGAAGCAGGTCAAGACCTTCCTGAAACATCTGATTAATAAGATCAGTTTCGTTCGGAACAATCAATTCAGGAGTGATAACGAGGATCATATATAAATTTCTTTTCCTTTTTCGATGAATTCCTGTGATTTATCCAGCATCCCTTTTTCTGCAGATTCACGGATCTCCTGGGTAATTTTCATCGAGCAGAATTTTGGTCCGCACATTGAACAGAAATGGGCAATTTTTGCTCCTTCTGCCGGAAGGGTTTCATCATGATATGCTCTTGCTGTTTCCGGGTCTAATGACAGATTGAACTGATCTTCCCATCTGAATTCAAACCTTGCCTTACTTAATGCATTATCTCTGTATTGTGCGCCCGGATGACCTTTTGCCAAATCTGCCGCATGCGCTGCCAGTTTATAAGTTATTACTCCAACTTTGACATCATCCTTATTCGGAAGCCCCAAATGTTCTTTTGGAGTTACATAGCAAAGCATGGCACAGCCAAACCATCCGATCATCGCAGCCCCGATCCCTGAAGTAATATGATCATAACCCGGTGCAATATCCGTGGTTAAAGGGCCTAAGGTATAAAATGGAGCTTCATGGCATTCCTTCAGCTGTTTATCCATATTTTCTTTGATCATATGCATTGGTACGTGCCCGGGACCTTCAATCATTACCTGTACATTATGTTTCCAGGCAATTTTGGTCAGTTCACCTAAAGTTTCCAGTTCTGCAAACTGCGCTGCATCATTGGCATCTGCAATAGATCCCGGACGAAGACCGTCTCCCAGAGAGAAAGCCACGTCGTACTTCTTCATGATTTCACAGATCTCCTCAAAATGGGTATACAGAAAACTTTCTTTATGATGGAATAAACACCATTTTGCCATAATTGATCCTCCTCTGGATACAATTCCGGTTACTCTGTTGGCTGTCAGATGAATATATCTTAGCAAAACGCCTGCGTGGATGGTAAAATAGGAAACTCCCTGTTCAGCCTGTTCAATCAGCGTATCTCTGAAGATTTCCCATGTAAGATCTTCAGGAACACCTTTTACTTTTTCCAATGCCTGATAGATTGGAACGGTACCAATCGGAACCGGACTGTTTCTGATGATCCATTCTCTTGTTTCGTGAATATTTTTACCGGTGGAAAGGTCCATAATGGTATCAGCTCCCCATCGGCAGGCCCAGACTGCTTTTTCTACTTCTTCTTCAATACTGGATGAAACGGCACTGTTTCCGATATTCGCATTGATCTTTACCAGGAAATTTCTCCCGATAATCATAGGTTCGCTTTCGGGGTGGTTGATGTTATTGGGAATAATAGCTCTTCCGGCAGCAATTTCGTCTCTTACAAATTCCGGGGTGATCTTACCTTTCGGAGTATTGGCTCCAAAGCTGTGTCCGGCATGCTGAAATGCCATTTCTTTTGATACGGATTCAAGCTGCTCTATTCTTTGATTTTCTCTGATGGCAACATACTCCATTTCCGGGGTAATGATTCCCTGTTTGGCATAATAAAGCTGGGTCAGTTCTTTGCCATCCTTTGCCACTTTGGGTTTATGATCATAGGAAAACCTTAGTTCATCCAGACGAGGATCGGCTAAACGGGCTTTGCCGTATTCAGATGTAATTCCGTCTAAGATATTCACATCATTTCTATCCAGAATCCATTGTTCTCTGATTCTTGGAAGCCCTTTCTGAATATCAATAACTGCATTTTCATCGGTATAAGGCCCCGAAGTGTCATAAATGGTTACCGGAGCATTATGTTCAAAGCCGCCATTGGTCAATTTTGTGGGGCTAAGCTGTATTTCACGCATGGCTACATTGATAGGGTGTAATTTTCCTTCAACATAGATTTTCTTTGAGTTCGGAAATGGCGAACATGTAATGGAGTGAGCCATAAGTATTGGTATTAAATATGAGAATTAACCGCCCTGAGTGGCGGTAATGATTAACACTGAATCGTTATTGTTGAGGATGGTTTCCGCCCAGACTGACAGCGGAATAATTCGGTTGTTGAGCGCTACAGCAATACCTTTTTTCTTTCCGGGTAACTCAATAGCCAGTAATGCTTCCAGGTTTGCAGGAAGTACATCAAATGTTTTTCGGGTGTGGTTGATTATAAGTTCCATTCCTAATAAATTAAATATACTTTAGGAATGGCCATTATTGTACAATAGAATGTACAGCAAAAGTCATCTACTTTTCCCTACGCTGGTATGATCCAGATCAGGTTCAAAGGGTAAAGTCTCAGTCTGTTGGTAACAGACACCCCTAAAGTTGGGAACGAAGTTAGACATTTTTTTAGAATGGGCAAAATCTGAAATGATATTAAAGAAAAAGTCCATCTCAAAATTGAGACGGACGTTTATGTTTTCCTTTAATTAACTAAAAATCTTTAGTTATTCCTCACAAGCTCTCCAGATCGTATCATTCTGCGGCACGGGAGCTGTTATTTCAATATTTTCTTTGGTAACAGGGTGAATAAACTCCAGCTTTCTGGCGTGAAGATTGATTCCTCCGTCAGGGTTGGAACGTGGTGCTCCATATTTCAGATCACCTTTAATCGGAACTCCTGTTTTGGATAACTGAGCTCTGATCTGATGATGTCTTCCTGTTTCAAGGTCAATTTCCAACAACAAATAATTGTCTAATGTTTTGATCACATGATAGGTAAGAATAGCTTCTTTGGCTCCTTCCGTAGCTTTTGAAAAAACAATGGCTTTATTATTTTTTTCGTTTTTCTTTAAATAATGCACCAGTCTCTGGCTTTGCGGAATCATTTCTTTTCCAACAACTGCCCAATATGTTTTTTTGACTTCACGGTTTTTCACCATCTGTGTCAAACGGGAAAGTGCTTTGGAAGTTTTTGCATAGATCACCAGCCCTGATGTGGGACGGTCTATACGATGAACCAAGCCGAGAAAAACATTTCCCGGCTTAGCATCTCTTATTTTTATAAAGTTCTTGATGGATTCTAATAGTGATTCATCGCCGGTCTTATCGCCCTGTACAAGCTGACCGACCTTTTTATTAATCACCAGAAGATGGTTGTCTTCATATATAATCTGCTCCTTCATACTTGTTCAGTCTATCTTCTTCTGTTGGATAATGACAGGATAATCCCTGCCAGAAGGCCTACCGTTTTAACAGCTGAAAGTTTTGAGCCTTCCGGAATAAATGCTCCGAATACACAGATAGCCGCTGCAGCATACATTGCATAGACAAAATTCTTATTGGTAAGCAGTGGAGCCTGAATAAAAAAGCTTGCTCCTATCAGAACATAAAATACTTTTCTTGAAAGCAAATGATTGATTTCCGGGGAAAATAAATTAAACCATCCCACAGCCAGACAAATCAAAGCTGCAATAGATAATATTCCCTGAATAGATTGTTGGTTCTGCATGGATTAATAGCTTTCGTTTTCGTTTGGAAACTCTACATTTTTCACATCTTTCACGTATTGAGAAACGGCTCCTGTAATTTCTGTGTAAAGGTCGAGATATCTTCTTAAGAATTTCGGGCTGAAACCTTTGTTCATTCCCACCATATCATGATACACCAAAACCTGTCCGTCGCAATCTGCACCTGCACCGATTCCAATGGTTGGAATAGAGATGCTTTCAGTTACTTTCTTAGCTAAATCAGCAGGAATTTTTTCCAACACAATAGAAAAACAGCCAAGCTCTTCCAGAAGCTGAGCATCAGCAATCAGTTTTTCAGCTTCTGCTTCTTCTTTAGCTCTTACTTTATACGTTCCAAATTTATAGATAGACTGTGGTGTTAATCCCAAATGTCCCATTACCGGAATTCCGGCATTGATAATTTTTTTGATTGACTTGGAGATTTCTTTTCCACCTTCAATTTTCACAGCATGCGCTCCACCTTCTTTCATCATTCTTACCGCAGATTCCAATGCTTTTTCAGGATTACTCTGATAAGTTCCGAAAGGTAAATCCGCTACCACCAAAGCTCTGTCGGTTCCTCTTACCACACTTTGAGCATGATAGATCATTTGATCCAGCGTAATAGGCAATGTAGTTTCAAAACCAGCCATTACATTCGCTGCAGAGTCTCCAATTAAAATAGCATCTACTCCACCAGCATCTACCATCTTGGCAGTGGTAAAATCATAGGCTGTAAGCATTGTTATTTTCTCCTTGTCGAATTTCATTTTACGCAAGGTTTCAGTCGTAACTTTTTTAATTTCAGAGTGAACAGACATAATTTATCTATTTTTAAAAGTTAAAAAGTCGGCCTTGAGCCGACTTAAGTTTTTGTATGATTTATAAAACTACGTGACCGAGTTTCATGAGTTTGTCGTGATTTAGAATCTTGATATTTCTTCCGTCCACTTCAATCAGACTATCCTGTTTGAATTCTGAGATCAGACGGATGGCACTTTCTGTAGCAGTACCGATAATATTAGCAATTTCTTCTCTCGTTAATGAGATCTTGATGAAACCTTCAGGATCTACGCCCAGTTTCTGTTCCAGAAGCAGCAGAATTTCTGCCAGTCTTTCTCTTACTGTTTTCTGTGCAAGGAAAGTAATGGTGTTGGAAGATTCTCCTAATTCATAAGAAATTTTCTGAAGCATTACGAAGGACAACTGTGGATCTACTTCCAGAAGATACATGAAAATATCTGCAGGTAAGAAAACACATTCAATATCCGTCATTGCTTCTGCTTTGGCCTGGAAGTTTTCCCCGCAAAGCAAAGAACGATAGCCGATGATATCCCCTTCTTTGATAAATCTTAAAATCTGATCTTTCCCGAAAGCTCCTGACTTTGAAAGTTTGGCAGCACCTTTTTCCAGGACAAACACTCCTTTTGGAGTTTCCCCATCCTCGAAAATAGTTTCATGTTTCTGAAAACTCAGTTTCTTTTTGCCATTAATATATTTTTCAAAATCTGCGCTAGAAAGTCTTTCTTTAAATGATTTATCATTAAAAACTCTGGCGAACCTCTCTTCAATTGCTATCTGTTGTTCCTGCGGCATTTTATATGATATTTATCACAAAAATAGAACTTTTTAACGCGATAAACAAAAAAATTTGTTATAATTTTGTAGTTCAATATTTTATGGGGTGAGCGAGAACTGTTTTCATTGTGGTCAAGGTATAGAAAAAGAGAGAATTTTATTTGACGAAAAGACTTTCTGTTGTAATGGATGTAAGTCCGTTTACGAAATTCTGAATTTAAATAATTTAAGCAATTTCTATGAGCTTAATAAGGGAGCGGGAATTCGTCCGAATGATGAAAATTCTACTCAATTTGATTACCTGGACACACCGGAAATCTTCGAAAAAGTGACTGATTTTTCTGAAGGAAGCACCAGCCTTGTTACCTTTAAAATCCCTGTCATTCACTGTTCTTCTTGTATCTGGCTGTTGGAAAGTCTGCATACGCTCAATAAGCATATTAAATATTCACAGGTTAATTTCACAAGGAAGACCTTACAGATCTCATTCAACCATAACGATCTGAAATTAAGCGAACTCGCTAACTTCTTAACCAATCTGGGATACAAACCGGTTATCAGTCTTGAAACTGCTGAAAAGAATGTAGATCACCTTGACAAATCTTTGCTGGTAAAATTTGCTATTGCAGGTTTTGCTTTCGGAAACGGGATGTTCCTCGCCTTTCCTGAATATGTAGGAGGCGAAGATTATTGGATGGAACATTACAAGGGGCTTTTCAGAACACTGATGTTCTTATTAGCATGCCCCGTAGTATTCTATTCAGCATCAGACTATTACAAATCTGCATGGTACGGATTAAAAAATAAAATCGTCAACATAGATGTTCCTATTGTACTGGGAATTTTTGTTCTTTTCGGGAGAAGTATTTATGAAGTAGTAACGGATTACGGTCCGGGATATTTCGATACGCTTTGCGGCCTTCTGTTCTTCATGCTGATGGGAAAAATTTTCCAGAAAAGAACGTACAGCGCGCTTTCTTACGACAGGGACTACAAATCTTTTTACCCTATTGCCGTAACGAAGGTAGACTTTGAGGGAAAACAGGAAAACATCCTTCTTTCTGCAGTAAAAGTTGGAGACAGAATTTTAGTTAGAAATCAGGAAATCATTCCGGTAGATGCGATTCTTATTAACGGAGAAGGAAATATCGACAACAGTTTTATTACCGGAGAAAGTGAAAGCATCAGTAAACAGCCGGGCGATAAAATCTTTGCCGGAGGTAAGCAGATCGGGTCATCTCTGGAGCTGGAAGTTATTAAAGATGTAGACCAGAGTTACCTTACTCAGCTCTGGAATAAAGAAGCCTTTAAAAAACATGAAACCGGACTGGATACATTGACCAACAGTATCAGTAAATATTTCACATTCATTATTTTAGGTATTGCTCTGGCTGCTGGAATTTATTGGGCATTTATTGATTTGGAGAAAATGTTTCAGGTTATTTCAGCCATTCTGATCATTGCATGCCCTTGCGCACTTGCACTGTCCGCACCGTTCACTTTCGGTCACATTATGAGGATTTTAGGCCGAAATAAGTTTTATGTAAAAGATACTTTAACGATTGAAAAAATCGCAAAACTTGATACGATTGTTTTTGACAAAACAGGAACGATTACACACAGAAAAAAATCAAATATCAAATACGAAGGATCTGAGATCAGCGAATTTGACTCTTTGAATATCAAAACTTTATTAAAAAATTCCAACCACCCGCTTTCAAAATCATTGTACGAATTCATAGAGGTGAACGATGAATATTTCCCTGTAGAGAAGTTTGTTGAAATTTCAGGAAAAGGGTACGAAGCCAGTGTAAGAGGAAATCTTTATAAAATTGGTTCAGCACGTTATAATAACCAGGAACCTAAAAACCTCGAAACAGCCGTTTATATCAGTAAAAATGGTGAATACCTGGGTAAATTCATCTTTAAAAACGAATATCGTCCAAGACTGAAAGAACTTTTCACAAAACTTACCCAGTACAAAATATTTATCCTGAGCGGAGACAACTCCTCAGAAGAAAACCAGCTTAAAGAACTTATTCCGAATTACAAAGGAATGGCCTTTAATCAAAGCCCGGAAGACAAACTGAACTACATCAAAGCCCTTCAGGATCAGCACTTAAAAGTGGCAATGCTTGGAGACGGGCTTAATGATGCAGGAGCCTTAAAACAAAGTAATGTAGGAATCGCCATTGCTGATGATACGAACAGTTTTACCCCATCTTCCGATGTCATTATGAACGGAGATAAAGTAGTTACTCTTGACAATTATCTGAACGTTTGCAAGGGTTCCATCACGATTGTGAAAATGACATTTATAATCAGTTTTTTATACAATATTGTTGGTTTAAGTTACGCTGTTACAGGGCATATGCATCCGCTCTTCGCAGCAATCATTATGCCAATCAGTTCGATTACAGTGGTTACCTTTACTACAGTTTCAACCTGGATTTTAGGTCGTAAATATTTCAAAAAACAGGCGTAAAAGCCCTTATTTAGACTGATTTTAAATTAGCTGAAATCGGCATTTCGTGATGAATGTCATTATTTTTCACTAAATTTGAACCCCGAAAATAGGTTAATTTTGTTGTCCAATGGATATTCTATATTTAATGATCCTCTGCAGTGTTTCTTTGGCTGCGATTTTCTTGGTCGTATTTATAGTGTATGCCCGAAAAGGACAGTTTGAAGATGATGAATCTCCGGCTGTCAGAATCCTTTTTGATGACGAAAAAGTTGAAGAAAAAGATGAAACCGGCAACAAAAATAAAGACGAAAAAGAAATAGGAGAAAATAATAAAAATTGAGAAAAATAGTGAATAGTTGATATGGAAACACAGAAGTTTAGTTATGACAATAGTATTGTCCGTGCGTTCCTTTATGCGACCTTAGTTTTCGGTCTCATTGGATTTACGTTCGGGCTTACGGCGGCATTAATGCTTTTCTACCCTGAATTACCTGAATTCTTTTTCGGGACAGATGACACAACCATTAAAAGTTTGGCATCGGGTAATATTGAAGGGTTAATAAACACTCATGGTGCATTTGGTTTTGGTAGAATCAGAATGCTGCACACCAATACCGTAATCTTTGCATTCGTTTGTAACATCGTTTACACGGGTATTTATTACTCATTGCAAAGATTATTAAAAACAAGAATGTACAGTGACACCTTGTCTTGGCTACATTTCTGGACCTGGCAGTTTATGATCGTTGCTACGTTCATTACCTTCTTTATGGGGATCAATACCTCTAAGGAATATGCTGAACACGAGTGGCCGATCGACATATTGATCGCATTCTCATGGATCATTTTTGGTATCAATATGTTCCTGACTATTTCAAAGAGAAGAGTGAGACACCTTTACGTAGCCATCTGGTTCTACATCGGTACCTGGATTGCAGTAGCAATGCTTCACATCTTCAACAACCTTGAAGTACCTTTATCTTTCACGGGCTGGAAATCTTATTCAGCATATGCAGGGGTAAAAGATGCTATTGTACAGTGGTGGTATGGACACAATGCGGTTGCATTCGTATTGACAACTCCGGTTCTTGGTTTAATGTATTACTTCCTTCCGAAGGCTGCAGACAGACCGGTATTCTCTTATAAACTGTCTATTATTCACTTCTGGTCATTAATTTTCGTATATATCTGGGCTGGTCCTCACCACCTTCAGTATACAGCTCTTCCGGCTTGGGCTCAGGCGGTAGGAACAGGTTTCTCTATCATGCTTATTGCACCATCATGGGGAGGTATGTTAAATGGTCTTCTTACGCTGAGAGGAGCTTGGGATAAAGTAAGAGAAAATCCTATCCTTAAGTTCTTCGTAGTAGCTGTTACCTGTTATGGTATGGCAACGTTTGAAGGACCGCTTTTGGCAACTAAAAACATCAACAAAATTGGTCACTTTACAGACTGGGTTATCGGTCACGTACACTTAGGAGCTCTTGGATGGAATGGTTTCATGGCATTCGGGGTTATCTATTACCTGGTACCAATCATGTGGAGAACAAAACTTTGGTCTGTAAAATTAGCTAACTGGCATTTCTGGTTAGGTACTTTAGGAATCATTTTCTATGCAGTTCCAATGTATATTTCAGGATTTACACAAGGATTAATGTGGAAGCAATTCAACCCGGACGGAACATTATTATGGAAAAACTGGCTGGATACGGTAACTGCAATTATTCCTTACTTCAAAATGAGATTCGTAGGAGGTCTATTCTATATCTCAGGATCTATCCTGATGATTATAAACGTAATCGCTACAGTAAGAAAAGGATCATTCCAGAAAGAAGTTCCTGCTGAAGCTCCTGCGTTGGCAAACATCAGTAAAAACAGAAAAGAAGGAGAAGGTACTCACCTTTGGCTGGAAAGAACTCCGGTATTATTAGGTATCTTATCTTTCATCACGATATCTATCGGTAGTTCAATTGAAATTATCCCTACACTATCTCTTAAGAAAAGTGTACCTACGATTTCTGCAGTGAAGCCTTATTCACCGCTGGAACTTGAAGGTAGAGATATTTATATCCGTGAAGGATGTAACGCTTGTCACTCTCAGATGATCAGACCGTTCAGAGATGAGATTACAAGATTCAACGGTAAAAACGGACAATACTCCAAAGCTGGAGAATTCGTATACGACAGACCATTCCTATGGGGTTCCAAGAGAACAGGACCGGATTTGCATAGAGAAGGTGGTAAAAACCCAAGTTCTTGGCACTACAAACACATGTATAACCCAAGATCTACTTCTGCTGGTTCTATCATGCCACGTTACCCTTGGTTAATTGCTACTGACTTAGACAGAACCAAGATGGTGGACAAAATGAAACTGATGAAGAATGTGTTTGATGTACCTTATACTAAGGCTGAAATCGATTCTGCAGACAAATGGGCTAACAACCAATCGGCAAAAATTGTGAAAGATATCTTCTCTGAAGCTAATGACCTTAAGCAGGCTTATGCTAAGAGACCTCAGGGAGAACTAGAGAAAAAAGAAATTGTAGCTCTTATTTCTTATCTTCAGAGATTAGGTACAGATATCAAAACAACTGAAATCAAAACAGCAAGTAATAACTAAAAAACATTAAAAAGTTCATACTATGATTCCTCAGAACTTTAAAGATATATTATCCAATACTGAAAATGCTGGCTTCTACCAGACACTGGCTCTGATTTTCTTTATGCTGTTCTTCATAGCTTTAGTAATCTATGTTTTTAGCAGACCTAAAAAATATTACAAAGAAGAAGAAGAGGCACCTCTTGGGGATGATGAAGATGACGATTTTAATTTAAAAAATTAAACTATTTTTTATGAAACAAAGAACACCTGTTGTTATAAACATCTTAATAATAATCGGACTTTTAATAGTTTTTTATTATTTATTTGTACAGAGCTACGCGTTCCTTTCTTCACCTTACTTCTGGGGAACTGTTGTGATCGCTGGTATCCTGTCTTACATTCATGGAGCTATCGGAGACCTTATCGAAAACAACAAATTCAAGAAATTATCTCCTGAAGAAAAGGCAGCTTATTTAGCTGAAAAGAAAGTTCCTTATTTCAAAAGATTGTACCAAAGTGCATTCAAAAAGCAATCTGCTTCTGAAGAAAAGGATATCCTTATCGACCACGGTTTCGACGGAATCATGGAGCTGGATAACCAATTACCGAAATGGTGGGTAGGTTTATTCTATTTTGGGACCGCTTTTTGTATTGTATATATTGCAGCTTACTCTTTCACAGACTTCGCTCACCCGTTAAGCGAATATGAAAAAGAATATAAAGAGCAGTTGGCAAGTATTGAAGAATATCAGAAATCTCAGCCTCCTGTAACGATTGAAACAGCTAAGTATTCAGCTGATAACATTGCAGAAGGTAAAGAATTATTCAAAACAAACTGTGCATCTTGTCACAAAGAAGACGGTAGTGGAGGTATCGGACCTAACCTTACTGATAACTATTGGATCAACCAGCCTGAGAAAACGTTATTCAAAAACGTGTTCCATATGGACTGGAATGGTTCTCCTACTAACCCTGCCATGAGAGCATTCGGTAAAAATGGAGAAGTTTCAGGTGCAGAGATTGAGAAGATTGCAGCTTATGTATATCACATCAACCAGGAACAACCACCAGTGACTCCGGCTCAGGGAGGAGCAGCTCCTCAAGGAACTGAAGCGCATTGGGAAAAAGAATAATTTAAAAAATTAGAAACATATGAAAAAAACATAATTTGTTATTAGATTAAAATAGTAACGAATTATGTTTTTTCTTTTTTAAAACCTATTATATATGTCAGACATAGAAGATATAGAAGTACGCGGCGGACAGGGACAGGTTCTGGACCCTGAGACTTACAGAGATTCTATAGGGACAATGGAGCAATCCGGAAAAAGAAAATGGGTCTTTCCAAGAAAACCTAAAGGAAAGTACACCAACTATAGAAATATTGTAAGTTATTTACTATTAATTATTTATTTTACATTACCGTTTATCAAAATCAATGGTAACCCATTGCTGATGTTTAATGTAATAGACAGAGAGTTTTTCATTTTTGGACAGCCTTTCTATCCACAGGACTTTTTTATCCTTACTTTAGGTGCTATTGCCTCTTTGATCTTTATTATTGTTTTTACGATTGCGTTCGGAAGAATTTTCTGCGGGTGGATCTGCCCTCAGACAATTTTTATGGAATCGATATTCCGTAAAATCGAATACCTGATTGAAGGAGACCGAAATAAGCAGATGAAGCTGGACAGACAGGAGTGGAACAGTGAGAAGATCTGGAAAAGAAGTTTGAAATGGACTATTTATGTCATCATTTCACTCATTATTACCCACTTTATGTTTATGTATATCGTAGGATATGAAGAAGTATTTAAAATAGTTGGGGAAGGGCCATTTGCACATCCTACCAATTTTATTGTAATGATACTTCTTACCGCAGCATTTTACTTTGTATTTGCGTGGTTCAGAGAGCAGGTTTGTACATTGGTTTGTCCTTACGGAAGACTTCAGGGTGTATTGATCGATAAAGATACCATCAATGTTTTCTATGACTTCAAAAGAGGAGAAAACAGAGCAAAATGGAGAAAGGGCGAAGATCGTAAAGCTGCAGGAAAAGGTGATTGTATCGACTGCCACCAGTGTGTTGTGGTATGTCCTACCGGAATTGACATCAGAGACGGGCAACAGCTGGAATGTATCAACTGTACAGCATGTATTGATGCCTGCGATGAAGTAATGGAAAAAGTTGGCCTTCCGAAAGGACTGATCCGTTATGCTTCTGAAAACGAGATTGAAAAAGAAACTCAATTTAAATTTACAGGAAGAATGAAAGGGTTCTCTATATTCCTGTTCCTTCTTGTAGGATTCTTAGGATATCTTCTTTACAGCCGTGGTGAGATGGAGGCTAAATTCATTAAACCTGCGGGAAGTACATTCTTTGTGAGAGACGGTAAAATTACCAATACTTATAATTATACCTTCCTTAATAAAACGAACGAGAAAAAAATCGTTACCATCAAAGTGATAGATCCGGCACATGGTGAAATTACATATAGTGCATCAAGTAAGATTCAGGTAGACAGAGATAAAATTTCCAAGGGAACCATCAATATCAGCTTCCCGGAAAATGATATGAAACTCTCTAAACAGAATATAACAATTGGTGTTTACGATATGAAAGGTAAACTGATTGATTCATACCAGACTTATTTTGAAGGACCTTTTAAACTGCAATTTTAATTAGAAAAGAATGAAAAACTTTAGTTGGGGACACGGTGTTGTAATTGCATTATTAGCATTTATAGTTTTTATATTATCCATGATGTTTCTTTTCCCGAACGGACAGAAGAATTCTGAAATGGTAACCGATAATTATTACGAAGAAGAATTGAAGTATCAGGATGTGATTGATGCTAAGAAAAAAGCAGATGACCTGCAGGAAAAACCTGTATACAGCCAGAATACCAAAGGCATTACAATCACTTTTCCAAAAGAATATAATAATTCAAATACTACGGTAAAATTTGTTTTAAACAGAACCGACGACCAGAATTTAGACATTAAAAAATCTGTACAGCTTGATGCCAGCCAGTCTTTCACCATTCCTGCGCAGGTATTGAAAGTAGGAAACTATACGTTAAGATTAAGCTGGACAAAAGATAAAACAGACTACCGAATGGATTATGACGTGATATGGAAATAGGACTTATTGTATCGGCTATTGCTTTAGGATTTGCTTCCGGTTTTCACTGTATCGGAATGTGCGGACCTATTGCTTTATCGATGGGATTAACCAAAAAACAGGCTGCCAATTTCTATCTTCAAAACCTTACCTACCAATTCGGAAGAATTTTCACCTACTCATTATTAGGTGCTCTTCTGGGGATTATCGGGCAGGGATTTGAAATGGCAGGCTTCCAGAAATATCTTACCATTACTGCCGGGGTTCTTCTGATCATTATGGCTGTATTTTCATTTGGTGGAAAAGATTTTGCTTCAAAAATTCCTTTCCTATCCAAGTTTCTGTACAGTGTAAAAATGAATTTAGGAAAATTACTTCAGAAAGCGGATTACCGTTCGAGATTTACAACAGGTCTATTAAATGGCTTTTTACCATGCGGAATGGTGTATATGGCACTTACAGCCAGTCTTGCAGGCGGAGGAATATGGCAGGGAGCTTTATATATGGCTTTATTTGGGCTGGGAACCCTTCCGTTCATGTTCGCTATTGTTCTGGCCGGAAATCTCATGAATCAGGCCTTCAGAGTAAAAGTTTTAAAAGCAGTTCCGGTAATCATGATTATTCTGGGAGGATTATTCATTCTGAGAGGTCTTGAGCTGGGAATTCCATATGTTTCTCCGAAAGCAGAAGCTATGACGATTATGAAAGATCCAAATGGAGCTGTTAACTGTCATTAATCCGTATTTTAAATCAACCATGAAGAAAATTATTGTCTTATTTCTGATAGGCCTTTTCACATTGCAGTCCTGCAGTGTGAATTCTGAAATTGTTTATCACAAAGATGCCGCTTCCACTTCTGTCACCGATATCGATACAAAAGAATTTATGTCGGAAATGATGGCAATGACACCGGATTCCTTAAAGCAGAAAGAATTCGGGGAAATGGATAAGCTTCCGATTGCCTGGACAAGTATGTATGATCTTGCCAAACAGGAAGGAAAATTGAAAACCGAAAATCCGGATTCGATTCGGATTATGAAAAAGGTCTTCATGAAATCAACAAAGGAAGATCAAAAGCTGGCTGGATTTTCTTTCAAAATAGAGCATTTTACTCCGGAAGACTATCAGGCTTTGAAAAACTTCACGAAAACTGAAAAAATTCCTCTGGATCAGAATATTTACAATAATTGGGACGGAAAGACTTTAACAATTAATACAGATAATTTTAATCTTAAAAATATTGAAGAAGCTATCAAAACCAAAAGCTCAAAGGAAGAAGCTGAGAAAGTAGCAGGTATGATGGTAATGTTTTTCAAAAAGATCGGTACTACCTTAAAGTTTGAAAATAAAATACAATCAATTTCAGGTAAACATGACTGGGTAACACAGATTGATGATCATTCCATAAGAATAGAATATGATCTGAAAGCTATTTACGATAATGATACAAAACTCAAAAACGCTGATAAGAAGATTATCATCGTTACTGAATAAAACAAAGACCACCGGATTATGGTGGTCTTTTTATTATTACTAAAAATAGATTAATTTAGTTGATCAAATCAAATCTTGCATATTCCGCAACCTTCTTAGGAAGCTTAATTCCTTCCGGTGTCTGGTTATTCTCCAGCAATGCAGCCATAATTCTAGGTAAAGCCATTGCAGATCCGTTCAGGGTGTGAACCAGCTGAGATTTCCCATCACCTTTATAACGGCATTTCAATCTGTTGGCCTGGAATGTTTCAAAGTTAGACACTGAACTTACTTCCAGCCACATTTCCTGTGCGGCACTCCAAACTTCAAAGTCATAAGTCATGGCAGATGCAAAACCTGTATCACCTCCACAAAGTCTTAATACTCTGAACGGAAGTTCAAGATCTGTAAGAATTTCTTTGATGTGTTCTACCATTTCTTCCAGCACAGCATAAGAATTTTCTGGTTTCTCAATTCTTACGATCTCTACTTTTTCAAACTGGTGAAGACGGTTCAGACCTCTTACATGAGCTCCGTAGCTTCCCGCTTCTCTTCTGTAGCACTGAGAGAATGCTGTATTCTTAATCGGAAGATCTTTCTCATCAAGTAATACATCACGATAAAGGTTTGTTACAGGAACTTCCGCCGTAGGGATCAAATATAATTTATCTTCATTAATATAATACATCTGTCCTTCTTTATCCGGCAGCTGTCCGGTTCCAAAACCGGATGCCTCATTCACAACGTGAGGAGGGTTCACTTCTGTGTATCCTTTTTCCACATTTTTATCTAAGAAATACTGAACCAAAGCTCTTTGTAATCTTGCTCCTTTTCCTAAATAAACAGGGAAACCGGCTCCGGCAATTTTTACTCCTAGTTCAAAGTCGATAAGGTTGTATTTTTTTGCCAGTTCCCAGTGAGGGATTGCTCCTTCACCAAGACCTTCTACCGGATGAGACTGGAAAATGATTTCGTTATCATCCGCAGAAGCACCACTCTTTACCAATTCATTTGGAATGTTGGGAAGCTGATACAGAATATTCAGTAAGTCGTTTTCTTTACCTTCTAACTGGGATTTCAATTCTGAGCTCGACTCTTTGTATTGTGCTGTTTTAGACTTTGCAGATTCCGCTTCTTCTTTTTTTCCTTCTTTCATCAAAAGACCGATTTCTTTCGAAATTTTGTTGATTTCGGAAAGCTGGGAATCTAGTTCAAACTGGATTCTTTTTCTTTCGTCATCGGCAGCGATAGCCTCGTCTACCAACTCAAGATTTTTGAATTGTCTTTTCTTAAGACCTTCTAAAACGCGTTCTTTGTTGTCGCGCAAAAAATTGACTTGTAACATTTTATTTAGATGTTAAATATTAGATATTAGCCTATAATCAGCTAACTGTTGTACAAATTTAAAAATTATTTTGTGACCGTGACAGTATTTATCGAAGTTGGTGCATTGGCCTCTTTTGAAAATACCGGAACTCTGTTATACAGAACTTTTGAAACCTGGAATACCGTTGGGGTATTGCGATACTGAATTTCCAAAGTATCAATCACATTATCGCTTGCATTTGTGCTTTTTGTATACGTAATCTTCATTCGGGAATAATAGGAGGTTCCTGTTCCGGGATTATCAGGGCTGATGGAATCCAGTCTTCTTCTTTTGGCTCCAGCCAGATATTCCATATAAAATAATGAATCTGTAGTCATTTTCAATGAAATGTTGATCGGAGCAATATCTTTAGTCCCAAAAATATCATTCACAGAATACCCTGTAAAAGATCCTGTTTTCTTACTGTTCAGCAAATCCTGACCAGCACTGTTCCTGACATAGATATTCATTAACTGATCTATTCTCTGCAAAGAATCATCATCACTTTTACAACTGATCAGTGCAAAAACCGCTACAAGTATACACCAAAAATATTTCATCATAAATACAAAGGTAAAATATTAATCTTTAGGCTCCTTCTTTATTTTTCAAAATATTTCTGATACCACAACTCAAAAGTAACCAGCTGCCAGATTTTTACCCAGTCATACTCATGTTCCTGGTGATTCCACCAATCATCAATCACCGCAGCATTAAAGAAGTTTCTCTTTTTTAAACTTTCAAGATTTTCAGTAATAAATTCTCTTACTCTTTTTTCGTTTTTAATGAAATAATTGACAGGAAATGAAAATCCTTTTTTGGGCATATTCAAAACTCCCTGAGGAAGATAATTCTCTGCTGTTTTACGCAATAGAGGTTTATTCTGAATTCCATTAAATCTGATGTTTCCAGGAAGTGATGCTACATAGTCTATTAAACTGTTGCTTAAATAGGGATAACGAAATTCTACGCTGTATTTCATCGCACTCAGATCATCCCGGAAAACATGGTGGGAGGATAGTGAATATTTCATGTCATATTCAAAATATCCCACATAGTTTTTTGCTTCTGAAAGGTGGTATTTTGAAAGATGTAAATCTATTTTACTATAAATATCCGGGGTTATAAGGCTTTTAATTTCCAGCGGTCTCATACTGATCTGGCTCTGCCTGAAAAAATCAAACATATGATCCTGGGAAAAGTAGTTTTTTACCCGTTGTGAAAATTTATCCTTCGTAAATATTAAAGAGCTTACAAAATTAAAATGCCTCATCAGAAGCCATCTGTTCAGCTTCAGTGTATGAGAATAACCGGCAAAAAGTTCATCAGCGCCATTTCCGCTTAATACGACTTTAAAATTCTGATCATGTGCATATTTTGCAGCATTGATCAAGACTTCGAAGCTGCTGTAAGGTTCTTCAAAGTGCTGGATATTTTCTTTAAGGTCTTCCAGCGCTTCTTCGTCACTCACTGCTTTCACCGCATGCGAAACACCAAAATGTTTAGCAGCTATAGATGCATTCTTCACCTCTTCTTCAGAAAACGGATAAGATATGGTGTATGTATTAATATTGGTATTAAAAGATTTTGATTTTGAAGCAATTAAAGTAGAATCAATACCTCCGCTCATCATTACTGCGACAGGAACATCTGCATATAACTGTTCAGAAATATTTTCAGAAAGCAGTTCATCTATTGTTCTTACAGCTTCTTCCTCTGAAATATTTTTTTGAGACGTTGAAGGTAGATTCCAGAATTTTTCTTTAGTGATGTTCTGATTGTTTAAATCAACAGTCATGATGGAAGCTGGTTCAAGGGATAAAATATGCTGAAAACAGGTTTGTGGAGCTAATGTTGTCTGAAAAAGAAAATTGGTATAAACTCCGTCCCAGTTGATTTCAGGCTTTACCAGCTCATTCTTCAGCAATGATTTTATTTCTGATGCCCAAACCAATCCCTGCTCGTTTTGATGGTAAAAAAGAGGCTTCATCCCAACTCTATCTCTTGCTAATATAATTTTCTGACCGGAAAGATCAACAATACAGATGGCAAACATTCCATCTAATTTTGCAAAGGCAGAATTTCCCCACTCCTGATAGGCTTTGAGAATAACTTCAGTATCAGAACTGCTATGGAAAGAATATCCCAAAGACTCAAGTTCTTTTCTTAATTTTTTAAAATTATAAATCTCTCCGTTAAATGTAATAATAATCTGCTCATTCTGTGAAAGCATAGGCTGATGGCCTTTTTCGGACAGATCAATGATGGATAATCTACGGAAACCTAAAGCAATATCATAGTTCCCCTCTTTTAAAACCGGAAACTGCTCTTTGATTTTTTGGGTGGAATCATTCCCTGAAAAAGAAATTCCTTCATTGGCATTATACAGCCAGAATCCTTCATCATCCGGCCCGCGGTGTCTGATCGCCTGATTCATTTCCAGAATATTTGTTGAGGAAATACTTTTATGAAATGAATAATAACCGCTGATTCCGCACATAGTAAAGAGGTAATAGATTTGTAAAAATAGGAAAATGACTTTATTTTATGGGTGTGCCGGAAATAATTATTTCTTCAAAAATTTCTTTTTTAAAAGCTGTATTTCCCGTTTTGAAACCATATAGTCTTTCAAAATAAACGGAGTAGACCTATAAAATTTCCTGAACAACAGGAAGGCCGAAACAAAGTAAGATGATGTAGTTGCTATACAAGCTCCGATAATTCCCCATTTCGGTATTGCAATGAAAGAGAGTACCACTGTAACCACTAGCCCTACAATCGATTTGATATTGAGAATTTTTAAATCTCTCATTCCTGAAAAGTAATGCCCAACCATATCACTTACCGCAATGGCAAAAATTCCCGGTGATAAAAGAAGCATTATTTCTTTGGTATCTCTGAACTCTTTCCCGAAGATCATCTCGTAAACCTGAGAGGGTATGATTATGATTCCCAGCACAAAACCTATCATCAGAAAAAAGGTCAGTTTTAAGGATTCTTTGGTTTTCCCTATAGATTCTTCACTGCTTTTACTATTGACTACATCTGAGTATAAAATCACAGCAATACTGCGGGTAATGGTCCATATCGCTTCTGAGAAAGTAACCCCGATGGAAAATATCCCTACACTCGCTAAACCTTCAAAATGTTCTAAAAAATAAAACGAAAGCCTGTAATTCAAAAACTGCACAAAAGCACTCAGCTGGGTCTTCCAGCCGTATTCAAACATGTTCCTGCCTACCTCTTTACAGAATGATATCTGGGATATATTGCATTTTTTAATGATCTGGAAAAAGCTGGTAAGAAAAAGAAGTGCAAGACATATAATCTGGGCGAGAAAGTATACGGAAACATCTTTCTTTCCGAACAGATAAACCAATATTCCAATAAATACAATATGTACAAGCTGCTGCAAAACAGTATACATATTGAACCTTTTAATATCCTGTGTTCCAATAAACAAGCTGATATTAGTAGATAAAAGTGAAGAAAAAACGGAAATTCCGATAAGGTACAGGAGATATTCACCCTGAATAGAAGCAATACTGAATAAAAAAGGAATTAGAAGACCCGTCAGGAGAGACCACAGATAGGCATACAATAAAACCTTTTCTATTTTAAACCTTGAGGCAAAATACGAAGCACTGCTTCCGGAAAAGATATTGCTGAAAAAACTTACTGCTGCTGCATTGGCCACCACAATAGAAATGGTTCCTTTCCCCTCACTTCCCCACATATTCGTTGAATAGATCACCAGCCCGAAGCTGAGGATCAGAATAAGAAAGCGTGAGACAAAGGTTTTAATGATAGTAAGCTGCATGGTGATTATGGATCAATAGATTTTTTTACAAAATCAACGAAGTTATCTTTTATAAGTTCCCAGTTATATTTTTCTTTAAATTCTTTTCGTGCATTGAGAGTATGGGATCGATAGAGCTCCGGATTCCTGATATAATTGATGATAATATCCGAGATTGCTTCTGCATCATGAGGATCAACAAGACTTCCAAACGAAAGCTCTCCCATATGCTCCCTGATCCCTTTCAAATCTGAATAAATCACAGGTTTTCCTGCTCCCATAAAATAAAACAGTTTTATCGGCAGCGAATGATTGTTTTCAAAATTAATTTCCCGAAGATCAAAACAAAGGTCAGCTTCTGTAAACGCTTCTGTAAAATACTCAAAACCAGTAGGTTTTATAATATCTATATTTTCAAAAGAATAGTCCTTTACTAATGTTCTAAAATACACATCATCACTTTCGTGTATTGCTGCTCCTATGATCAGGATTTTAATATGAAGATCAGGAACTTTTTGACGGAGAAGGTCTACGGCCTTAAAGAAATTTTCAATTCCTTTATCTTTGGAAATCTGACCCGTGTAACATAATGTGATGCTTCCCGGAGTGAGTTCTTTTATACTTTCATTAATATAAACAGAAGCCGGATAATAAGGCAGAATCATTTGTTTTTTAAATCCAAAAAAATAGGCCAAAGGGAATTTCTTGGTGGTTTCACCAAAAATAAAATGTGTACTTAGAAACCCTGCATACAGCTGAATAAGAGTAAATTTCACCGCCTGAAAAATTTTAGCAGGAAAGCGATAATTTTGAAGCATTGACATGGAAGGATACCATTCTGTAACATCATAGATACAGCTTATCCTGTGTTCTTTTACAAACTTCTTTACTGCCACAACAGCCAATGGTTCAGAGCAAATGATACCATCCGGATGAAAAGTATCACAAACTTTACTGAAAGTTTCCATTTTCGTTTTTATACTTTCTTCAAGAACAGCAAAAGATTCTATTTGTATCCCATCAATAAAACCTTTATACTCTGCATATAAACTGCATATTTTTATTTCATACCCATTATCTCTAAGAGCTTTTGCCTGATGATAAAAAATGCGGTCATCATTATAGCTGTGGGAAGTCGTTAAAAAAAGTACTTTAGGCATTAGTCACTGCTCGAATCTATACAAATATACATTAAAACAAAAAAGTGGAAATATATTTTCCACTTTATGATTATTCTTTTGTATCAGCTTAACAGCTATTATTTTATAGAAGCCGCCCAGCTCTTCTCCAAAGGAAGAAGGAAGTGGCTTAAAAAGTCCAGATACGTATTTTTAGAGAAGTCAAAAACCTGAATATCTTCTGCAAGTTCTCCGTTTCTCAGCTTCGTTTTAAAGTCTATTAATTTTAACGTTTTCACTTCACCATTCTCCACAAAACTTGCTTTCATCCTGTCGAAAAGGCCTAGCTGATATTCTTCGTCAATTTCTCTCATTACCTTTCCTAATGCATCAATGCTGCATCCTGAAGCCATTTCTTTTTCTTCATCCACACATACGATGATAAACTGATTCTTTTCAATTTTAAAGGAAGAAGAAAGTGGTTTTCCATGAGCAGCCCACGTTGCAAGGAAATCAAATAGTTTTTCAGTAATAGCTTTAGCTTCTCTTGTTTCAAAAGGTCTTGAAGCCGGATATATAATGACTCTGTAGTCGTTGGTTTCTACAATATTAGATTCTTCGATTTTCATAATGTAAATATTTATTTTTCAAGATATTAAACAATCAATCTTTATTTTACTTACCATTGAATGCTCCTATCATTGTAAAGACAAAATTACGTAATTTTCCCGAGTTTAAGATCATTGTATTTTTTACTCAGTACATAGAGCATCATAATGAAAACCGGAAAGATAAAAGGAAAGAAGAACCTTAAAGCTGCCGACTGCGGAAAGAAAAAGAATTTTATATAAACATTCACCAGGAAAAGAACCGAAATTATTCTCACCCATGCATCTTTAGAGCGCCAGAAGATCACTCCGATCATAATAGCCAGTGATAAAGTGACTTTTTTAAAATAAATGATTTTAATATAAATAATACTCAGATAGTCTTTTAAACTGACATCAATAGGATGTGTAGAAATAATAGGTCTTCTGTCAATAAAAGTATCATAAAACAGATCTTTCCATCCGGGATAATGATAAAACTTAATGATGGCGAGATACATGGCAAGAAGTACGATTCCCTGTGCAATAAAAGAAATATCAATTTTCTTTTCCCGGAAATAATGAAAAAAGAAAACAGACATAATATAAGTCAGGGTAAATGTAATATAATCTGGCCGAATAAAAGTAATACCAAATAATAGCGCAAACATTCCCCATTTATTCCATTTTTTGATTAAGCCAATCATAAAGATCAGCATAAACTGGAAAATAAACATATCAGGTGTAGAAACCCTCGACATATAAGTCATTGGTGGTAAAAGCATGGTGGCAATCGTTAATAGTACCGCAAGCCAGTATTTCTTTGGAAACAGGAGTTTCAGAATATAAAATAATAATATTCCTGAAAAAAAGTAAGAAATAAGACTGGTAAATAATACGGCCATTGGCGCTGTAAACCCTAGTTTGTAAAAAAGAGTTATCACAAGAATATACCCTACTTTGATCTGAAAATAGGGTAATTGTTCTATAAAAGATTGTGTATTTTTAACGAAATACTGCCTGGGAATATCCCATTGCTTTATTCCGATGATGTCTGTATAGTGTTCTGCTGGAGCCTCTTTCTTGATTTCCTCATAGGTCAGGATTCGGACTTTATCAGGAGAATTCGGGAACTCGGAAGTATACATACATCCCATATAGCCCGGCATATCCCAGTCATATACTCTGTTCTGATAATTCCAGAATGTAAGAAGAGCAAGTACCGAAATGATAAACAAAAAGGAGAGTCTCCATTCCCGCTTCATAAGCCTGTATAAGATTACAATTATAAGTCTTCTGCTTCAGCAAGAAGTTCTACGATATCTTTTACGGCTACCTCAGTATTTTTATTAAAATGTTTTACTCCATCCGTCATCATGGTGTTACAGAAAGGACATCCCGTTGCAATTACCTTAGGTTCAAAAGATAATGCTTCTTCTGTTCTTTCAATATTGATGTCTTTCTTTCCTTTTTCAGGTTCTTTAAACATCTGCGCACCACCTGCTCCACAGCAAAGTCCGTTGGTCTTGCAGCGTTTCATTTCTACAAGCTCAGCGTCCAGTTTCTCCAGAAGCATTCTTGGCGCTTCATATTCGTCATTGGCACGTCCTAAATAACATGGATCATGGAAGGTAATTTTTTTCCCTCTGAATGCACCTCCTTCAATTTTCAGTCTTCCTTCCTCCATTAAAGTTTTAAGGAACTGAGTATGGTGAACTACTTCAAAGTGCCCTCCCAGGCTGGGATATTCATTCTTCAGGGTATTGAAACAATGCGGACAAGCCGTTACGATTTTCTTTACTTCGTAAGCATTCAATACTTCGATATTGGTAAGCGCCATCATCTGGAAAACGAATTCGTTTCCGGCTCTTTTTGCAGGGTCTCCGGTACAGCTTTCTTCCTGACCCAGAACAGCAAATTCAACGCCTATTTTGTTTAATATCTTACAGAATGCTTTTGTAATTTTTTTGGCACGGTCATCAAAACTTCCCGCACATCCAACCCAAAATAAAACTTCAGGGGCTTTTCCTTCGGCAGCATATTCTGCCATTGTTTTTATAGTGAAATCCATTCTAAATCAAATTTATCAATATACCAATGTAACAGTTTACCAATGATTGTTACATCGTTACATTATTTACATTGTTACATTAATTTTCGTTTGCCCAGTTCAGACGGTCTGCCTGATTGTACTGCCAAGGGGCTGCGTTGTTTTCCACATTGGTCATCATCAGGTTCAGTTCCTGTGGAGCAGCAGACTGTTCCATCACCAGGAATCTTCTCATTTCAAAAATAATGGAAAGCGGGTCAAGCAATACCGGACAGGCTTCTGTACATGCATTACAAGTGGTACAGGCCCAAAGTTCTTCTTTTGTAATATAATCGTTCAACAACTTTTTACCGTCATCTACGAATTTTCCGTTCTTATCGATGTTTCGTCCTACTTCTTCCAATCGGTCTCTGGTCTTCATCAGGATCAATCTCGGAGAAAGTTTTTTACCAGTAATATTAGCCGGGCAAACGGAAGTACAACGTCCACATTCTGTACACGAATAGGCATTCAGCAATTGTACCTGGTTCAGATCAAAAATATCTTCTGCCCCAAATTTGGAAGGAACGTCGGCTTCAGCTCCTTCAGCTGGTGCTGCGTAAGGATCTGCATTAGGATCCATCATTAGTTTGATCTCCTTTGTTACAGATTCAAGATTGTTGAATTTCCCTTTTTTCTCAAGATTGGCATACCATGTACTTGGAAATGCAAGAATAATATGTAAATGCTTTGAATAATAAAGATAATTCATGAAGAAAAGAATCCCTACAAAGTGGAACCACCAGGCTGCTTTCTCTGTGAACATCAAAAATCCGTTATCAAAATTGAAGACTTCCAAAAACGGAACCAATGTCATTTCACTGATCGGGAAACTTCCATGTACTGGTAAAACTCCTCTTGACTGCAAAATAAAATCTGAGGCATTCATTTTAAAGAAAGCCATCATCAGGGCAAATTCGATGATAAGAATCCAGTTGGCATCTTCTTTCGGCCATCCGAAAAGCTCCTTCATTGTTAATCTTTTAACCCCATAAAAGTTTCTTCTGATGAAAAATATAACTACACCTATTACAACCAGAAGTGCAAGCACTTCTAATGTAGCTGTAAAGAAGCTGTAGAATCCGTGTCCCAGAACCGAAGCCAGAAAACGGTGAGTACCAAACAGTCCATCAACAATTATTTCAATGAGTTCAATATTAATGATGATAAAACCAACATAGACAAAAATGTGTAAAATTCCTGCGATAGGACGTTTTACCATCTTACTCTGTCCCATGGCCACATTAGCCATGATACTCCAGCGTTCAGATTTTCTGTCACTTCTATTGATTTCACGACCCAGCCTGATATTTCTGTAGATCTTCTGCAGGCTTTTGGCAAACAGCCCGAACCCGGCTACTAATAAAATCAGGAAAATAATGTTATCGATGTACTGCATAAGGCGTATTAGTCTTTGTTATTTTTACCGAAAACCGAGAAATTGATATATCTCTTCGGATTCGCTTTCATATCTTCGATTAATGTATTCAGATTGGAAGAAGCTGAATTCAGGTTGTTGTACAGTTGATCGTCCTTCATCAGTTTACCTAAACTTCCTTCTCCTTTATCAATACCTCCAATCACCTGATTCAATTTTCCTACTGTAGCATCCAGATTGGCAATCGTTGCATTCAACTGTTTAGTATCGATGCTCTGAGCCAGATTCCCATATTTATCCAGTGTTACTTTTCCGCTTTGCATAGTAAGGCTTGCATCATCCAGCACCTTTTGCAGTTTTGGATCATTGTGTCCTACAAGCGTATTTACACTTCCTGCTGTGGATTGTAATGCTCCTACTGTTTTATTAAGGTTGGCTAGTAAAGCTTTTATTTCAGCTCTGTTCTGAGCATCAAAAACCTGATTGGCATTCGCCATTAAAGAGTCTACTCTATGTAAAACCACCTGTAGCTGATCTTTTACCGGACCTACCTGCGAAGAAAGACTTCCCAGCGTTCCCAGCTTAAAAGCACCTTTTAAAGTGTCACCGTCTTTTGCAGTAGGCCCGCCATACATAAGGTTTACTCTCATTTCTTTACCAGACATTAATCCCGGCTCAAAGATCTCCAATGATGAGTTTTTTGAAAATTCGAATTTATTGTCGACGGTAACTTTTACGACAAAATTAATTTTTCCATCTTTTGAGGTGATAGGAATAATCTTATCTACCTGCCCTACTTTCAGACCATTAATAGAAACTGCCGCAGACTGCGCCAGACCTTCTACATTGTCATATTTTGCGTAAAATATATTGTCGGTAGTAAAAAGGCTTTTCCCTTTCATAAACTGAAACAACACCACAAAGCCTACGATAGCTAGAAGTGCAATCACACCAGCTTTTAATTCTTTACTGAACTTCACTTGCTAATTTTTTTCTAATAAGCAAATATAATACATTTTAAATAAATCTTTTCCTTTATTATTCTGCCATAAATACAAAAAAAGCGACAAAAAATTTTGCCGCTTTTTATATCATTGAAATGAATTTCTTATTGTTGCTGATTCCCCAGCTTGTTCCAGATCTCGATTCTGTAATCTTCGATATCTGCATTGTACTGAAGGCTCTTCATCCAGGCCTGTCCGAACATTCCTGCATTTCTCTGAGTAAGAGACTCTGTAAACTGCTTAAGATCTCCAGGCTGCTTGTTTACAGTTTCTGATTTTTTGATCAGAACATAAACTCCTGTTCCACCTTCAACCGGGTTAGAAAGTTTACCTTTTGCAACACCGAACGCTGCACCGGCAACTTTAGGTTCCATAGCACCTGCTACTGAAGGATTCAATAGGTTCACCTGAGCTGATTGTTTCGGAGCTGCAAATAATTTAGCAATCTGATCTAAGCTGGAAGCTTTTGCTGCTGCAATTTTATCAGAAATTTGTTTTGCTGCCAATTTATTTTTAACGATAACTTCGATCTGGTCTCTTACAGATTCAGGATCAGCAAGACCTGCCTCCTGTTTTCCGTTCAGATACACTACAATTTTATCACCTGTTCCATCTACTGTAAATAATTCAGTATCTCCTTTTGATCTTTTCTTATCAAAAGCCCAGGTAAGGATATCAGCATCTTTTTCAGTACCTAAGCCCTGAAGCTGACCTTCAAATCTTTTTGCTGCCTTCGGATTAGAGAACTGGTAGTTTCCTTTTTTAGCAATGTTCACAAAATCGTTGAAAGATTTCCCCTGAACCTGCTGAATGAATTTTCTTGAGTTTTTGTCTGTTTCAGCCTCAGTAGCATCTGATGGTTTGATCGCTTTCACAAGGTTAGCAACTTTATACCCCATTGATCCTGATTTTTTATCTTCAATATTGATGATATGGTAACCGAATTGTGTTTCTACTACCCCTGTAGCTCCTTTAGGATTGTTTGCAAGATAAGTAAGGAATTCAGGAACAAAAGGCGTCTCTGGCGTTGTCCATCCAAGGCTACCTCCCTGAGCTGCAGAATTCGGATCACTTGAAAGTTTAAGGAAGTCTGTAAATTTAGCTGGAGTAGCTTTTACAATAGCTCCGATAGAGTCTGCCAATTTCTTAGCCTGCTCTTTGGTTCTTGTTACCCCTTCACCTGCAGGGCTTCCTTTGAATGCAATAAGGATATGTCTTGATAAAGTAGAATCTGAAGGTCTTTTACCTACCAATTTAGATACTACATATACATCTTGTTCTTTATAAGGACCAAAAGTCTGACCTACAGCTGCTGTTGTGATCTGATCTTTGATTGTTGGAGGCAATTGTGCAGGATTCAGATACTGAGGATTGAATGGTGCATCAGAATTTGCTGCTACAAACATAGAATCGTTTTTAGTATTCTGGAAGTTTTCAGTTCCTCCACTAGCATCCGTACCTCCTGAATATAATTTTGTAATTTCTTTCAGAGCTGCTGCATCATCTGCCGCACTAGGTTTAGATGGAAAAAATACAATACCGAGATTTCTGCTTGGCTCAGCTTTGAACATTACAGGGTGCTTCTTGATGTAATCAGCAAGATCCTGTGTGGTAACATTGATCTTTGTTTTTTGAAGATAAGCTGCGTAATCTACTTTTACAAAGTCGATATCTGCAAGCTGATCTCTCTGCTTCATCAATTCTTCAGCTTCTTTCTTACCTGTAGTAATCCCTGCTGAAATATTGGTAAACACCTGTCTCGCCATTAGTCTGTACTCGATTGTCTTTCTTGTTTTCAACCATTGAGTATATCCCTGAGGATTGGTGTTTTGTAATGTTTCAATTTCTTTTTTAAGCTCTTGAGTTTTAAAGTTACCTTTCTCATCAAAGAACTGTTGATTCTGAGCAAACATCTGATCGTACTGGATCTGATTCCAGAAATAATCATCAGTCATTTCAAAGCCCAGTTTCTCAAACTGTTGTTTGATAAGTTTAGATTGTACAAGTAACTGCCAAGCCTGCTCTTCAAGACCGTTTTTCGGACGACCTTGCTGTTCAGCCTGCTGCTGCAGCACGAAAAGCTGATCATTGAACTCTTCGCGGGTGATTTTCTCACCGTTTACTTTTCCTAAAACATCAGGATTCTTACCAAAAACCTTGTCGATACTATCGGGGTTCACCAGGAACGCCAAAAGCGCTAAGGCTATTACTCCCATTAAAAGCCAAGGCTTACTCCTAATCTGTCCTAAAATTGCCATTTTATAAATTATAGTTTTTTATCAGTTTGCGAAAATACACATTTTTAAGAAATTACAGAAACAGAACTGCTTTATTTTGATTTTTAATGCAAAGATTATCTGAAAAAGGAAATTTTGACCGTATTTTTAAGTAAAAAACAAATGGCATAAGTATTGTGCATTTTTAGAATATTATAATATACCACACGTTTTCAGAGTATATTATAAAAAATTCCTTTAACGATAAAAAACGAAAATGACAATTTGTCATTCGATTAACTATGACAGAATTTGAAGATATTAGTTTAGAAGAAATGATCAGTGACGGATTTGATATCGTAACTGAAGAAATCAATCTTTCCGACTTCGCAGAGACTGATAAAAATTCCGAACAGAAAATATTCCCTATACTTCCTGTAAGAAATATGGTAATGTTCCCCAATGTGGTAATTCCTATTACAGCAGGGAGAAAAACCTCTATACAGCTTCTTGAGGAGGCGCAGAAAAACGGAGATTTTATTGGAATTGTAAGCCAGAAAAATTCGGATCTGGAACAACCGTCTGAAAAAGATATATATACTACCGGAACGCTGGCAAAGATTATTAAGATCATTAAGCTTCCCGAAGGCAATATTACAGCTATTACCAAAGGATTTCACAGATTTAAGATTAAAAAAATCGTTGATAATCAACCATATTTTAAAGCTGAAATATCAAAATTAAAAGACACCCAGCCTAAAGACCGGGAAGAATATGAAGCATTGCTGGAAAACATCAAGGATCTTGCCTTAAAGATCATTGAACTGGATCCTAATATTCCTAATGCCGCCAACTTTGCGATTAAAAATATTAACAATAATGATGATCTTCTGAATTTCATCTGCACCAATGCTAATTTCTCTTCGATTGCAAAACAAAAGCTGCTTGAAGAGAAAAGTCTTATGACAAGAGCCAACCAGTGCTACGAGCTGATGCATGAGGATTTCAGAAAACTGGAACTGAGAAATCAGATTCATCAGAAAACTTCAAAAGATTTAGATAAGCAACAAAGAGAATATTTCCTGAATCAACAGATCAGAACCATCCAGGAGGAACTGGGCGGCGGACCTGAAAGTGATGTTGAAGATCTTATTGCCAAGGCTAAAACAAAAAAATGGAGCCAGGAAGTAGAAGACCACTTCCAAAAGGAAATCAGCAGACTTCAACGTCAGAATCCCAATTCCCCGGACTATAATGTTCAGAGAAACTATCTGGATTTCTTTACAGACCTTCCTTGGGAAACCTATACAAAAGATATTTTTGATATTGCAAAAGCTGAAAAAGTACTTGACAAAGCGCACTTCGGACTTGAAGATATCAAGAAAAGAATCCTGGAGCACATGGCCGTTTTAAAATTAAAAAACAACATGAAATCTCCTATCCTGCTATTGGTAGGGCCTCCGGGTGTGGGTAAAACTTCTTTAGGAAAATCTATTGCAGATGCTTTAGGAAGAAAATATGTAAGATTGTCATTGGGAGGACTTCATGACGAGAGTGAAATCCGTGGACATAGAAAAACGTATATCGGTGCTATGGCGGGAAGAATTTTACAGTCTATCAAAAAATCAGGTACTTCAAATCCTGTAATTGTTCTTGATGAGATTGATAAAATCGGACAAGGTCTACATGGAGACCCAAGCTCTGCACTCCTAGAAGTTCTTGATCCAGAGCAAAATAAATCTTTCTATGACAATTTCCTGGAGATGGGTTATGACCTTTCAAAAGTGATGTTCATTGCAACTGCCAACTCACTTTCAACCATACAGACGCCTCTTTTAGACAGAACGGAGATCATTCAGATTGCCGGCTATACTTTGGAGGAAAAGATTGAGATTGCCAAAAGACATTTGATCAGGAAACAACAGGAGGAAAATGGTCTGGATGCAAAATCATTCAAACTTGGAAATGCAGAACTTAAACACATTATAGAGGCTCACACTTCAGAAAGCGGAGTGAGAACCCTGGAAAAAAGAATTGCAGCCATTGGAAGATGGGTAGCTCTACAGACTGCTTTGTTAAAGGAGTATGATCCAAAAATCTCAATAGAAAAAGTAGATGAAATTCTTGGGGTTCCAAGACCGAAAAGTTTATCTGAGATCACCGGAGTTCCTGGTGTTGTAACAGGTCTTGCCTGGACAAGTGTAGGAGGAGATATCCTTTATATTGAAAGTATTTTAAGCAATGGTAAAGGAGCATTAACGATGACCGGAAACCTGGGAACGGTAATGAAAGAATCGGCTACTATTGCCCTTGAATATATTAAAGCGAAGCATGATGAGCTGGGCATTCCTCAGGAAGATATTGAAAAGAAAAACATTCATGTACACGTTCCTGAAGGTGCAACGCCAAAAGACGGACCATCTGCCGGTATTGCGATGCTGACATCAATGGTTTCTTCGTTTAAAAACAAGAAAGTAAAACCTCACCTTGCCATGACAGGAGAAATTACTTTAAGAGGGAAAGTATTACCTGTAGGAGGAATCAAAGAAAAGCTTCTTGCCGCAACAAGGGCTGGGGTAAAAGATGTTATTCTTTGTGAGGCCAACAGAAAAGATGTGGAGGAAATCAAAAAAGATTATCTGAAAAATCTGAGAGTACACTACGTCAACAGAATGGAAGAAGTCATCGACATCGCCATTGAAGAATAAAACAACTTACAACATATTAACTTCTCAATAAAGAAACACGCTCTGATATCCGGAGCGTGTTTCTTTTTATAAAAAAGCGTACAATTTCATCGGCTGGAATAAAATTTGCAACAACAGAAGAAAATCCCGCAGAATTGAATAAAAATTTTTCAATTCAGATGGGTTTTCTTATTTTTATTCCACACTGCAGATTTTTAGATTATGAATTTTCTTAGACTTCCTTTCCTTGTCAAGCTTACCCTCGTGGTGGTTTCCATCATTGGTCTTGGTTATCTACTGGCATTAGGGCAAAGTATTTTAGCGCCCTTTTTCCTCGCATTCCTTATGGCCATGCTGTTTTTACCGGCAGCCACTTTTATGGAAAAAAAGTTAAGATTTCCGAGATCTGTGTCTACGATGACTTCAGTATTTATTATGCTGATGATTTTAGGCGGAATTATTTACTTCTTTACCAATCAGCTGTCTGATTTCAGTAAGGATCTTCCACACCTCAAGGAACAGTTTACTACAGTTTTTAACAGCCTCCAGCATTGGGTTTCCAAAACATTTAATGTAAAAGTGGATGAACAGGTGGATTATATTAACCAGGGATTAACTAAACTTCTGTCTTCTTCGGGAGTCATTTTAGGATTTACTTTTGGAATATTTTCAACCGGATTCGGATTTATTATATTTTTCACCCTGTTTTTTATCTTTATTTTAAATTACAGAAGACTTTTAAATAATTTTATCGTTACTGTTTTCAACGAAAGACATAAAGCGAGTGTACAGGAAGCTGTGAATGAAATCAGAATCATGACCAAGAAGTATATCTTCGGTCTTTTTCTTCAGGTGATTATTGTATCTGTTCTTACTTCGGTCCTTCTTACGATTCTGGGAGTAAAATATGCTATTCTTTTAGGAGTTTTGACCGGGTTATTAAACGTCATTCCCTATCTGGGAATCTTTATTTCTCTGTTAATTTCCTGCTTTATAGCATTCGCCACTTCTACTCCATCAACATGTATTTACGTTGCTTTGGGCTATATTGCCATACACGCTGTAGACGGAAATATTGTTCTTCCGTTTGTAGTAGGCTCTAAAGTAAAGATCAATGCCTTATTTTCTTTTATTGGAATCCTTTTAGGAGAACATCTTTGGGGAATTGCGGGAATGTTCCTGTGTATTCCGGCAATTGCCATTATCAAAATTATCTGCGAAAGAGTGGATGATCTTAAACCCTGGGGAAGGCTGCTCGGAGAAGAACCTAAGCCCAATAAGAAGAAAAAAAGCTACAAAATTTCCAAGAATATTACTTTGAAGGAAATGGACTAAATATGAGTAATGGGCAATAAGCAATAATTGACATACTTCTAACTTTAAATAAAAAGACTGCCTTTTTCAAGACAGTCTTTTTTATATTATTTATGGAAGAGCACACAAAGGGTTCATTCCATTTGGACACGTTTCCGTACAAAGAATATAAGATTGGCTGTCGGGACAATATCCATAAGAAGGTCCACTAGGATCTCCACCCGGGCCACCTAAACAAGGATCACCTGGTGGAATTTTACACGGACATCCAATTGGTCCTATATCACATTTTCCAACACCTCCGCCTCCTTGGATTTCTCTCAAATCCGTACGGTTTAATTTTTTAAGATTTTTCAACATAATAGTATTAGTTTAGTTTGAATATCAAATATAAACAATGAAATTATCCAAAACACAACATTAACCTATCATTAACATTAATTATACATTTTTTATAAAAATACAATCAAAAAATCCTATTTTTATTTTACATTTGGTATAAAATCACCAAACATGAAAACAGTAAAATTCATTTTATGTTTACTTTTCGGGCTTATGTTTATTAATGCCGGATTAAACAAGTTTTTCAATTATATGCCCATGGAGAAACCTACTCCAGAACAAATGAAACTTTTCGCTGCTTTTGGAGAGATCAGCTGGCTGATGCCATTAGTGGGCATTGTAGAAGTTATTGGTGGGTTATTATTTATTTTCCCAAAAACAAGAGCATTAGGTGCCATTGTTATTTTACCTGTCATGGTAGGAATTGTCACGCATGTTTTCACAATGGATAAATCTCCAATGGGAATGAGCATTGCAGGAGTGATGTTTCTGATCAACCTATGGATGATTATTGACAACAAGGAAAAATATAAACATTTAGTTTCATAAGATTGCAGGTAATAGGTTGCAGGTTGTAGGTTGCAGTACCAGTAAACTTCAGATGGAGTCTTGTTGATTTTAGTTCCTGTAACCTATTATCTGCTACCTGCTACCTCTTTCCTATACGAAAGCACTGAAACCCGTAATCGATCGCCCAACAATGAGCGAGTTGATTTCTTTTGTTCCTTCGTAAGAATAGATTGCTTCTGCATCGGCAACAAATCTGGCCACATCATACTCGAGCAGAATTCCGTTCCCTCCCATTACTTCTCTTGCTCTGGAAACAATATCTCTTGTTCGGAGGGTACAGAAAACTTTAGCTAAAGAAGCATGTTCGTCTTTCAAAATTCCTTCATCCTGCATTTCAGACAGTCTGAAAACCATGGTCTGCATGGCGGTAAGATTAGACAACATTTCCACCAGATGTCCCTGAATCATCTGGAATGAAGCGATAGGTCTTCCAAACTGTTCTCTCTTTCGGGTATAATCCAAAGCACTTTCGTAAGCTCCGCGTGCACAACCTGTAGCCATCCATGCTACTCCTGCCCTTGTCATTCTCAGTACTTTGCCGGTATCTTTAAAGGAGTTGGCATTCTGCAAACGGTTTTCTTCAGTTACGAGACAGTCTTTTAAGGTAATCAACCCGTTCTGGACAATTCTTAAAGCCATTTTCCCCTTGATTTTTTCTACAGAAAATCCGGGGTTATCTTTTTCAACAATAAAACCTTTCACTTCTCCGCTATCCAGATCTCTTGCCCAGATAATGATCAGGTCAGCGAAAGTAGCATTCCCGATCCATTTTTTCTGCCCATTCAGAATCCAGCCTTCCGGTGTTTTTTACAGGTTACCGTAAGTCCGCCTGCTGCTCCGGATCCAACTTCAGGCTCCGTAAGCCCGAAAGCCCCTATTTTTTCAAATTTCTGCATCTGAGGAAGCCATTTTTGCTTCTGCTCTTCAGATCCGCAAATATAAATAGAACCCATCGCCAGCCCCGATTGTACTCCGAAAAATGTGGCGATAGAAGCATCCACTCTTGCCATCTCCATGGCAATAACACCTTCCATCAGGAAAGGCATTCCCGGACAGCCATACCCTTCATAAGTAACCCCGCAGATATCCAGTTTCTGGAATTTAGGAATGAGTTCAAAGGGAAATTCATCTCTGAGCCAGTAATGATTGACCAGAGGCTTGACTTCTTTTTCCATGAACGCTCTTACTTTAAGCTGAATTTCACGCTGTTCAGGAGTAAGAGTATGATAGATATCATAAAAGTCTCCATCAATGGCAGGAAGTTCTTTCTTTTTCTTTTCGGGATCGAGCATTTTCATAAGCCCGGAAAGCTGTTTATCATCCAGTTTTGAGAAATTATGCATCAGTTTTGGCAAGTCCACTTTTTGAGAAATGGCACTCAGCTGATCAAAATCTATAGATGTGAATAACCCTATTGCGTTTCTGATTTTGGAAAAAGTATTTGACATAGTGATAGATTGTAGTTTTGGTTTGTAAAAGATAAGCAAAAACTGCTCCGAAAGCAATGGCTGAAGCTCAAGTTTATTTTACAAAATACTATATTTCAATTCATTAAAACCGAAAATTTTGTTTACAAGCTTTTTACTTTTGATTTTCAAATGTTACAAAAGATCCTGGCTGAACTTTGACTCAAGCAAAACAACAAAAATCAGCGCTATGAAAACCACTTACATTACATTATCTCTGTCAGCTATACTTTTATTAGGAATTTATTCATGTAAAAAAGGAGAAGTAGCTTCAACAGACCTTGAAGCATATGCTACAACAGATTCTGCTTCTGCTATTGTTTCCGACAGTATTTCATCCGTTGCAGAAATGAAAGTAAAAGACAAACAGTTTATCAAGACTGCGGATGTGAATATGGAAGTAAAAGATGTGTATAATGCAACGATTGCTATTGAAAAATCGGTTCAGGAGCTTGGAGGATTTGTTACCAATAGTAATCTTCAAAGTAACGTTGTTTCTGAAAACACCTACAACACATCCAATGAAAAGGCGATGCTGGTTAAAAAATACCAGACAGAGAACAGAATGCAGGTACGTATTCCAACGGAAAAACTGGGAGAATTATTGACAGCGATCAATACCAATAAATTATTTCTTAATTCAAGATCCATCAATGCTGAGGATGTTACGGCCAACATCAAGTATTCTGAACTGGAAGGAAAGAGAAATCAAAAAACTTCTGAGAACATCAGCAAGCTGAAAACCAATAAAGATAAAGTAACGCTGGATGATGAGAATATGTCTGAAGGAAATCTTCAAAAGCTTTCCAGCATGAACATGACGGATGATCTGAAATACAGCACGATTGACATTTATATCAAAGAACCTCAGTTGCGTATTGCAGAAATTGCTGTTACCAACACCACAAGTATTGATAATAAGTATAAATACAATTTCATCTATGATGCTAAAGATGGCTTTGTATACGGTTTTTATCTGATTCAGAGAATTATTGTGGGGCTTATCAATGTATGGCCACTCCTATTAATTGCTGCTGCAATCCTCTATTTTTTAAGAAAAAGAAAAATTTCAAAACCTGAATATCCAAAAAACCCGGAATAAAAAACCATCCTAACCAATTGGTTATCATCATAATTTTAGATTTTACAGCCTCCTGTTTTCAGGAGGTTTTTATTTTTTTTGAAAAAAACTGTAACGATTGTAATGCCTGCTTTACCTACTGTTTAAAAGAACAGAGAATCAAAAAAAAAAATATATATATTATGAAAAATTTTATCAAACTTGGATTTGCAGCATTATTGTCATTGAATTTCATAACATCCAATGCACAAGGTAAAAGCAACAACAAAGAAAACAGCCTGCTTTGGGAGGTTTCCGGAAACGGTCTTTCTAAGCCTTCTTATATTACCGGGACTTTTCATATCTTATGCAGTAAAGATTTTGAGATCAAACCTAAAGTACTGAAAGCGCTTGAGAAATCTGAAAACCTTGTTATGGAAATCAATTATACAGATCCTGCAGAAATGATGTCATTACAGAAAATGTTTAAAGCAGATAAAAAAATATCTGACCAGCTTTCTTCAGAAGAAGCTAAAGAGCTGAATACGATTCTCGCTAATTATGGAACAGACCTGAAAAGCATTAATTCTTCAAGCCCGCAGGCACTTTATGCATTGCTTTCCACCAAAGCCATTCCATGTCCTCAGACTGAAGTAAAACTTTACGAGATGGAACTTCTTCAGAAAGCGATCAAAGATAAAAAAAGCATCAAAGGACTGGAAAAAGTAGAAGATCAGATGAAATCAATCAATGAGGCTTACGACCTGAAGAACATTATTACTCAACTGAAAATGGACAAGGAATATCAAATATTGTTCAGACAGATGATTGAAGCTTTTAAAAATGAAAATGTACAATCTTTATACAGTCTTTTTAAGGATGAAAGATTCATGAATGCCCAACAGGAAAAGGCCATGCTGACCAACAGAAATCAAAACTGGGTAAAAATAATGCCGGACATGATGAAAAACGAAAGCTCTTTATTTGCTGTCGGTGGATCTCATCTTATGGGTAAAAACGGAATTATCCCTCTTCTTCGGGCCAAAGGCTACACCGTAAGACCTGTGTCAAGCTTATAATTATAACCAAACCATGAAACCATTGTGAGCAGTCCAGCCGAAACCGCTTTTTTAAAGCTTGTCAACCAGCATAAAGGTATCTTATACAAAGCTTCGCGGATCTATGCAGATTCCGTAGAGGACCGGGAAGACCTTCAGCAGGAAATCCTAATCCAGCTTTGGAAGTCCTATCAGAATTTCAAAGGGAACAGTGAATTTTCTACCTGGATGTACCGGGTTGCCATCAATACTGCAATTACCTATTTAAAAAAAGAAAAGCAGAGATCCAATAACCATATGGATGCTCATCATCATTTTGAAGTTCAGCAGGAAGATTATAATCCCACCAAAGACAGACAGCTGGAAGTTTTCTACAGTGCCGTTCAGGAACTGAATCCTCTGGAAAAGGCCGTCATATTTTATTTCATGGAAGGGATGTCACACAAAGAAATCGGAAACAATTTAGGTCTCAGTGAAGGTAATGCCCGCGTAAAACTCAACAGAACAAAAGAAAAAATACAGCAAATCATAAAAAAATCAGGTTATGAATTTTGATCAATTAAAAGAACAGTGGAATAAAGAAGACAGCGATGTCCATATTCCTGATACCATAAAGCAATTAAAGGAAAGCAAACACCCTATAGAAAAAATCCAGAAAAACATGAAGAAAGAATTTCCTATGCAGATTCTGGCCATCATTCTGATCGCTTTTTTCCCTTTACAGTTTAAATTTCCTCATTCACAGTACATTATTTATTATGTATCCTATACGATGATGGTGGTTATCTCTTCATACTATCTGCTAGGATTTTATAAATTCTACAAGCAGACAGAACTTTATACAGGAAACACCAAAAACAGCCTTTGGAAAATATATCATGAACTCCGGCTGAATATGGAACGATATCAGTCTTTCGGATTTTTATTACTTCCACATTTACTTATTACTATTGGACTGGTTATCTACAATACGATGAAAGAGCAGGGAAAGTCTTTACCAGAACTTTCTGCTTCTCATCAACAGGGATTAATCATTGCAGTACTGATCGGAACGTTAGGGTTTATAACCAGCATTGTTCTATGGACAAAATACATCTATGGAGGAAGCGCAAAACAATTGGAAAACATTCTGAACGAAATGGATGAATAGTATTGAAAACTCTTACCACAAAACACATTTTATAAAACCTCAGGTCTGTTCTGAGGTTTTGTTTTTTAAAAAAATGTTATTTATCTTCTTCAAATTTATCTGAGGTTTTATTTTTCCGTAAATTTGCAGATCAGAAATAAATCATTATGGATGATTAACCATTTTCATTCGATACATGATTTTCTGAATGATAAAAATTCTGTAATATGCTATCAAAAATAAATCCAACACAAACCAACAGCTGGAAAGCACTTGACGAACATTTCGGTGGAAATGACTTTGATCTTAGAACTCTCTTCCAATATAACCCGAACCGTTTTAACGAGTTTTCCCTGCAAAAGGACAACTATCTTTTTGATTATTCTAAAAACCTGATCGATTCCAGAACCAAGGATCTTCTGTTACAATTGGCAGAAGAAAGCCAGTTAAAAGATGCTATTTCCAGAATGTTCTCCGGAGATAAAATCAATGAAACTGAAGGAAGAGCTGTTCTTCACACCGCATTAAGAGATTTTTCAGACCGTGAAATTCTTGTGGATGGAGAAAATATCAAACCACAGATCAAGAGAGTTCTTGAGCATATGAAGTCTTTTTCTGAGAAGATTATTTCAGGAGAACATAAAGGTTATAGTGGAAAAGAGATCACAGATGTAGTCAACATCGGGATTGGAGGATCGGATTTGGGTCCTGTAATGGTTTGTTCAGCTTTAAAGCATTTTAAAACAAGATTAAACGCTCACTTTGTTTCCAACGTGGACGGAAATCATATCGCAGAAGTGGTAAAAGATTTAAATCCTGAAACTACTTTATTCATCATTGCTTCCAAGACATTTACGACTCAGGAAACAATGACGAATGCCAATTCAGCTAAAGACTGGTTCCTGAAAGCAGGAAAACAGGAAGATGTCGCGAAGCATTTTGTGGCTTTATCTACTAATATTGAGGAAGTTAAAAAATTCGGAATCGCAGAAGAAAATATTTTTGAGTTCTGGGACTGGGTAGGCGGAAGATATTCTCTTTGGAGTGCTATCGGATTAAGTATTGTACTTTCTGTAGGATATGAAAATTTCGAGCAGCTTTTGAAAGGTGCTTTTGATACAGACCAACACTTCCAGACGGCAGAATTCTCTGAAAACATTCCTGTATTAATGGGACTTCTGGGAATCTGGTACCGTAATTTCTATGCAGCAACTACTTATGCCATCCTACCTTATTCTCAATATCTGGACAGATTCGCTGCATATCTTCAGCAGGGAGACATGGAAAGTAACGGAAAATGTGTAGACAGAAACGGTGAATTCGTAGAATATGAAACGGGGCCTATCATTTGGGGAGAACCGGGAACAAACGGCCAGCACGCATTTTATCAATTAATCCACCAGGGAACAGAATTGATTCCGGCAGATTTTATTGCCTATGCAAAAAGCCCGAACCATGTTTCTGATCATCAGGATAAATTATTAGCGAACTTTTTTGCTCAGACTGAGGCACTTGCCTTCGGAAAACTGGAAGAAGAAGTAGAAGAAGAGCTTAGAAATTCCGGAAAATCTGATGAAGAAATAGACAGGCTGATCAATTTCAAGGTCTTCCATGGAAATACACCAACTAACTCTATATTATTCAAAGAATTAACTCCTTTCTCATTAGGTCAACTGATTGCTTTATATGAACACAAAATTTTTGTTCAGGGAGTAATCTGGAATATTTTCAGTTTTGACCAGTTTGGAGTGGAATTAGGAAAAGTATTAGCCAACAAAATCCTTCCTGAGCTTGAAAACAATGAGGCAATAAGCTCTCATGACAGCTCTACCAATGGATTGATCAATTACTATAAGGAAAACAAATAGTAAGTAAAAAGAAAGTAAAAGTAAATCTATAAAGTAAAAAAGTAAAAATGGCAGAAATTCTTGACGGACTTAAAGTATCCAAGGAAATTAAAGCAGAGATCAAGGTTGAAGTAGAAAAGATTCTCGCAAGCAAAAGAAGAGCTCCGCATTTGGTGGCTATTCTTGTAGGGAATAACGGAGCTAGCAAGGCCTATGTAAACTCTAAAGTAAAAGACTGTGAGGAAGTAGGATTTCAATCCAGCTTAATCAAATTTCCAAGCACAGTTTCAGAATCTGAACTATTGGAAAAAATTGACGAGCTTAACAAGTCTAAAGCAGTAGACGGATTTATCGTTCAGCTGCCTTTACCGGATCAGATTGATCAGGAAAAAATCATCAATGCTATTGACCCTAGAAAAGATGTGGATGGTTTCCACCCGGAAAACTTTGGAAAAATGGCTCTTGAAATGGATACTTTCTTGCCGGCAACTCCTTTCGGGATCTTAACTTTATTGGAAAGATATAATATTGAAACGAAAGGAAAAGACTGTGTCATTATCGGAAGAAGTAAAATTGTAGGAAGACCAATGAGTATTTTGATGGGAAGAAAAGATTTCCCTGGAAACTCTACTGTTACCCTTACGCACTCATACACGAAAGACATCGAAGAATATACAAGAAAAGCAGACATCGTCATTACCGCTTTGGGAGATCCACATTTCTTAAAAGGAGATATGATCAAGGAAGGAGCAGTAATTGTTGACGTGGGTATTACAAGAGTAGATAATGACTCTCCAAAAGGATATTATCTTGCAGGTGATGTGGATTTTGACAGCTGTGCTGCCAAAGCAAGCTGGATCACTCCGGTACCTGGAGGAGTAGGCCCAATGACAAGAGCGATGTTGATGAAAAATACTATCATTGCTTACAAAACTTCGGTCTATAACGACTAATTTTAAAATGAATAAAGAAGAAGATATTTTATTAAAAGAAGGTAAAATGCTCCCTGTGATGGAGCATTTTTACACTTTACAGGGAGAAGGAGCACATACCGGAAAAGCCGCCTATTTTATCAGGCTGGGAGGGTGTGATGTTGGATGTCACTGGTGTGATGTAAAAGAAAGCTGGGATCCGGAACTTCATCCCCTGATGAATGCAGAAGAAATTGCAGAAACAGCTGCCAGACACTGTAAAACAATTGTATTGACCGGTGGTGAACCTTTAATGTGGAATTTAGATATACTGACCTCCAAACTGAAAGAATTGGGATGTACAGTGCACATCGAAACGTCAGGAGCGTATCCTATGAGCGGGCAGCTGGATTGGATTACTCTCTCCCCTAAGAAAACAGGACTTCCTAAGGAGGAGATCTATCAAAAGGCCAATGAGCTTAAAGTCATTATTTTCAATCAGCATGATTTTACTTTTGCTCAGGAACAGGCTGCAAAAGTTTCCGAAAACTGTAAGCTTTATCTTCAGAGTGAATGGAGCAAAAGAAACGACATGTATCCCAAGATCACAGATTTCATTCTGGAAAACCCTGAGTGGCAGGCTTCTGTTCAGACTCACAAATATCTGAATATCCCGTAAAAAAGTGTAAATTAGCCGTGCTTATCCGCTATAATACCGATAGATGCAGAGAATTCGATACTCTAGATACCTGAAATCAATCATTATGTTGCTTGACCTCATGGTTACTGCATCTGTCTTCATATTCTTTTTTATAAGCAGAAACGAAAGTTTAAAATACAATAAAGAAACCTGGTACCAGAATAGTTTTTCTCTCATTCTGTTGTTTTTGTTCTGGGTGCTCCTGAGCGGTAGGACAAAAATATACAATATCCCGAGAAACCTCACTTATACCCTGTTTCTTGAACGGCTTTTAATTCATTTCCTGTTTTTTATACTTGGAGTGCTGCTTATAGGAAAGGTAAGTAAGAATGTATTTTTCAATTCGGATATTTACTGGCTTTCCCTTTACCTTTTTATTGCCATCTTTCTTGCAAAATCATTAGTATATTTTGCAATCAAATATTTACGGTCTCTTGGTGCCAATTACAGGAATGTCATGTTTTTAGGAGACAACCATTCCACAGAAATTTTGAAGAATATCTTTACAGACCGAAAAGATTATGGATACAGAATATTTGAATACGAACATACCGCGGTGAAAATCAGTGAACTGGTAGATTTCTGGAAAAAGAACGGAATCCACACCTTATTTTTATCTATGGAAAACTCCTATGACGAAGCAATGGAAAATGAAATTTTCAGACTGGCTGAAGATCATAAGATTCACATTTCACTGATTCCAAGTATCACCCAAAGCGATTTTTTCCTTTATGACCTTGGATATATACAGACCCAGCCGGTACTTAATCAAGCCAGATATCCATTAGATTATTATTCTAATTTCCTGATGAAAAGGACATTTGATATTTTCTTTTCTGTTATTATATTGGTCTTCATCTGCTCATGGGTATTTCCAATCATTGCGATTTTAATTAAAACAACTTCCAAAGGACCTGTTTTTTTCTTTCAGAAAAGATACGGCTTTCATGAAGAGGTTTTCAATTGTATTAAATTCAGAACAATGGTTGTGAATGATGAATCTACCACGAGAACCACCTCAGTAAATGATTCCAGGATTACCAAAATAGGTAAATTTTTAAGAAAAACAAGCCTTGATGAACTTCCTCAATTCATCAATGTGCTGAGAGGAGAAATGTCTGTGGTAGGCCCGCGTCCTCACATGCTGGCTGTCGACAATTATTACAAACCTAAAATCGGCAGATACAGCCTGAGAAGTATGGTAAGTCCTGGTATTACCGGTTTAGCACAGGTGAACGGACTGCGAGGTGACTTCGGAGATGTGGAAGTAGAGATGAAAAAAAGAGTTCTTGCTGATGCATTCTATGTAAGAAACTGGAGCTTTGCCCTGGATCTGGTCGTTATTTTAAAAACCGTTCTATTGGTTATTGGAGGAGATAAAAATGCAAAATAAAGAACAGGATAAGATAATATTGAAATAATTTTAACACAAAACCAAGCTTTGGTCTTATTCTTGACTGTAGCCCAATTAAATAAAAAAGTCTAATTTAGCAGTATGTTAAAAAAGTTTTTCACAGCAATAGGGGAATATATTATCCTCTTGGGAAAATCCCTGCAGAAACCTCAGAAAATGAGGGTTTTCTGGAAGCTGTTCATGAGAGAAATTAATGATTTGGGAGTAAATTCTTTCGGGCTCGTAGTCTTCACTTCTATTTTCGTGGGGGCTGTAGTTGCTATTCAGATGTTCAACAACTTTGATGCTTCTTCTTTTCCTATTCCTACTTCATTTGTAGGATACGCTACAAAGGCTGTATTGGTTCTGGAATTTTCGCCAACCATTATCAGTCTGATTCTTGCGGGTAAAGTAGGGTCTTATATTGCATCCAGTATTGGAACAATGAGGGTTTCCGAACAGATTGATGCATTGGATATCATGGGAGTAAACTCTCCGAATTTTCTGATTTTCCCTAAAATTGTTGCCTGTGTTCTCTTTAACCCTCTTCTTATTGCTATCAGTATAGTATTTGGTATCGGCGGAGGATATATTGCCGGAATTCTGACCGGAAACTGGACTGAGAACGATTATATAGTGGGAATCCAAATGTATATGCCCAATCTGTTTATCTATTATGCATTTATCAAAACAACTGTTTTTGCCTTCATCATTGCCACAGTACCTTCTTATTTCGGATATAATGTGAAAGGAGGATCATTGGAAGTAGGTAGAGCCAGTACGCAGGCGGTAGTATGGACAATGGTATTCATTATCATTTCCGAATTAATTTTAACCCAATTAATATTAAGCTGATGATTGAGGTAAAAGATCTTAAGAAAAGTTTTGGAGATGTTGAAGTATTGAAGGGAATTTCAACTTCATTTGATAAAGGAAAGGTAAACCTGATTATTGGACAGAGTGGTTCAGGAAAAACTGTGTTTTTAAAAAGTTTATTGAATGTGTATATGCCTTCATCAGGAGAAATTCTGTTTGATGGAAAAGATATCAATACGATGACCAGAGATGAAAAACAGCATCTCCGTTCAGAAATCGGGACCGTCTTTCAGGGAAGCGCATTATTTGACTCTTTAACTGTTGAAGAAAACATTATGTTTCCTCTTGACATGTTTACCAATCTTACCTACAGAGAAAAAAAGAAAAGGGTTTTTGAAGTAATAGGAAGAGTACACCTTGATAAAGCTGAAAAGAAATATCCTTCTGAAATTTCAGGAGGAATGCAGAAAAGGGTTGCTATTGCAAGAGCAATTGTAAACAATCCAAAATATCTGTTCTGTGATGAGCCCAATTCCGGACTTGATCCCTATACTTCAAAAGTAATAGATGATCTTCTTTACGAGATCACAAAAGAATACAACACCACAACCATCGTCAATACCCACGATATGAACTCTGTAATGACGATTGGCGAGAAAATTGTATACCTAAGACTTGGAATCAAAGAATGGGAAGGCAACAAAGACATTCTGATTACTGCAGGCAATAAAAATCTGATTGACTTCGTTTATTCTTCAGAACTGTTTAAAGAGCTGAGAGAATATTTACTTGAGAATAATAAAACGATTGAAACGACAAATACAAAAATAGACGATAATGAAAAAGGTACTTAGTATAGCGTTATTAGGGTTTTCAATGTGGGCATCTGCACAGATTTCACTGGCAGGTAAAGCCAACTTAATTTTTCCGACTGGCTCACCTTCATGGTCCAACATTAAAGGAACAGTGAATGATGCAATTGAAGGAACAGGTAAAAATAATGTAGGTTTCAACATTGGGCTTTCATTAAAAGTAGGTCTTCCTACTTCATTGTTTGTGATGCCTGAAATCTATTACACTCACTTCAAAAATGAGTTTACAACAGAGAACACTACTTTTGATGTAAAAAGCAACCGTATTGATGTTCCGGTTCTTTTAGGATATAACCTTTTAGGGAATATGCTGGGCGTTTTTGTAGGACCTGTAGGAAGTTTTAACTTAAATAAAGACAATACTTATAACGATTTCAAAGAAAATGCTAAAAATGATTTTACTGTAGGATACCAGTTTGGTGCACAGCTTGAAATCAAAAAACTTATTGTAAATGCCAGATATGAAGGTGCTTTCAGTAAAGACGAAAGAAATTTCATCAACAGAGTTTCCGGTACGGAAATCAGATATGATAACAGGCCTAATCTGTTTATGGTAGGTTTAGGATATAAATTCTAATTTAATATCGAAAATAACAACTTTAAACCCTCAAATTTAAATTTGAGGGTTTTTATTTTGTGCTTCAAGTTCAGCCTGGCGTTTTGCAATTTCTGCGGCCTGTTTTTCAAGCTCTTCTTTGTCTTTCTGCAGCTGTTTGAATTCCTTTCTCTTCTGTTCGGCCTTGATAGCACTTCCTTTACTTACATATCCTACCATTCCTCCAATGATAAGTCCTATACCTATTCCTGCCATTATTCCCATAATGTGGGAAATTTTAATTTGTTCTACGGCAAAATCGGTTGTCAGATAAAAAAGTAATGCAGAAACTGCTAAAAGTATAAGTCCGGTAATTGATAAACTCTTCATAATATTGTGTTTAGGTGTTTATAAAAAAAGCCTTACCAAATTTACTAAAAATTTAATAAGGCTTTACTCAAGATTAAAATTCTCATTATAATTTTCCTCCCGCAGCCTTATAATATTCTAAAGCTTTCGGAAGATCTTTATTGATATCTGAAATTCTTGTTTCCGGGCTTGGGTGGGTAGATAAGAATTCAGGCTGTCTTGCTCCCGAAGAAGCTGCTTCCATTCTGTTCCAGAAAGGAATGGCTGCTCTTGGGTCATATCCGGCCATAGACATCAGATATAGTCCCATTTCATCCGCCTCAGATTCCTGCCCTCTTCCGTATTTCAGTAAAGCCACTTGCGACCCGATAGGATATACCTTCTGGAAAACACTGGCCCATTGTGCATTGGAGATGGTTCCTCCCAGGATTGCGCCTCCGTACTGGGCTACCATTGCCTGAGAAATTCTTTCGTTTCCGTGGCCTGCCAGTGCGTGGGATACTTCATGTCCCATTACAACGGCAAGTCCGTTATCGTCTTTTGTTACCGGCAATATTCCGGTATAAACTGCTACTTTACCGCCAGGCATACACCATGCGTTCAGCTCGTTGCTCTGCAATAGATTAAACTCCCAGCTATAGTTGGCAAGATCCGCTGATCTTCCAATACTCTGATAATATCTTTCTGCTGCATTTTTAATTCTGTTTCCTACATTTACCACTCTCTTTGCATCTGCCGTACCGGTAATCACTTTACCTTTAGACAATGTCGTTCTATATTCCTGTGAAGACATTGTTAAAATTTCCGAATTGTTGGCCAGTTGTAAAGAAGATCTTCCTGTAATCGGATTTGTAGTACAGGCAACAGCCGACAGAGCAATAGCTCCCATTCCTAATAGATGTGTAACTTTCATAGTTTGAGTGTTAATAATTCAACCTTAACAATTTTTATTCCAAAATATTTCTTAAAGAAAATATTTGCATACATTTTGCTGTTTAAAATTAATAATTATCTCATTATGAAAAAGTATATTTCTTTACTGATGATTTTTGGATTCCTGTTCTTATTTCAGAGCTGTGCTTCACAAGGTTCATTAGATTCGAAAACAGTGGATACTTTAGTAAATTCCCAGGAGTTTACCTTCTATGCACAACGAGCCAATCCTACCAATTATGATGTTATCAATGTCATGAACTCTATGCCCAATGCTACTGCAACGAGAATGCTTAATCTGAATGGAGATTATACCATTGATGTAAGTAAAAATACACTCGATGTGGTACTTCCTTACTTTGGAAGGCTTTTCAATCCAACTTACGGAAGCACAAGTGATAACAGCTACAGATTTACCTCAAAAGATTTTACGGTAACTAAAACTCAGAATAAAAAGGGAACCTGGACTTTAAAATTCAAGCCTAAAGATGCAAGAAATGTAGATGAAGTGAATATAGAAATTTTTAAAAACGGAAAAGCTTTCGTATCGATGAGAAGCAGCGACAGGCAGCCCATTACTTATGACGGATATATTTCAAAAACTGAAGTAAAACAGGAAAAAGAGAAGCTTTAATCCCTTTTTTGATCAGATAAAAATTTTTCAACAAATAATTTTGCTTCAGTACTTGGATTGGAAACCATAGCTGAAGCATTTTTTTTGTGCATATGATAAGCTTCCTCTACCGGATTGCTTTTTTTCATCAGGGATAAAATATATTCCTGGACCCAATATTCGAATCGCTTTTCAGCCTGCTGAACACGGATTTCGTCAAAACGGCCGCTTTTCTTTTTGAGATCAATAAATTCAAATATTTTATCGTAGACATCCTGCAGCCCTTCGTTATGAAGAGCAGAGCCTAATAGCACAGGGATCTTCCAGCCTTTTTCTTTAGGAGGAATAAAGTCCAGAGCTCTTTTCAGTTCAAGCCTTGTATTTTTCGCTTTCTGAAGGTTATCCTGATCCACTTTATTGATAAAAATAACATCCACCATTTCCATGATTCCTCTTTTTATGCCCTGAAGTTCATCTCCGCCTCCAATGATTTTAAGGAATAAGAAAACATCGGTAATATCAGCAACCAGTACTTCTGACTGTCCTACTCCAACGGTTTCTATTAAAATATAATCGTATCCTGCAGCCTCGCAGATCATCATGGTTTCAAAAGTGGTATTGGCTACTCCTCCGAGAAACCCGGAGCTTGGGGAAGGGCGTATAAAGGCATTTTCTTCTTTGGCCAGTTCTTCCATTCTGGTTTTATCTCCCAAAATACTTCCTTTGTTGATTGCCGAACTAGGATCAATAGCGAGAACAGCCACTTTCTTGCCTTGTGCAATTACGAGGCGTCCGAAGTTTTCTATAAAAGTAGATTTGCCGGCTCCGGGAACGCCCGTTACTCCTACTCTCACAGAGTTTCCGGTATGAGGCATAATTTTCTTCAAAAGTTCTTCTGCCTGTACCCTGTGCTCTGCTTTTTTACTTTCAACCAATGTAATAGCTTTTGCAATCAGGCGTTTGTTTCCTGATTGTATTCCCTCTATTAACTCTTCTGTAGAAAATTTCATTGATTCAAAATTAATAATTAAAATGGGAATGGTCAATAGCATCTTCATAATGATGAGTTAAAAGACATCAATTATCTTTATTTGTAATTCCCTATCTCGTATGAATCAATTTTTATTTCTTCTAAATTAAAACTAGAACACCCTGTATCAAAGGCTTAAGGAATTTATTACATTTGTTATATCTCAAAAAAAGAAACATGAAAAAACTCATCGCTGCGGCTTCGTTTACCGGTATTCTACTGGTTTCCTGTACGCCGAAAGCTGCTACCTCTACTGCTGCTGCAGGAACTTCAACGTCTACTGCAGAACAGATTGCCCAAGGGAAAACTATTTTTGAAAATTCCTGTGGAAGATGTCATAAATTGCCGGATCCTGCTTCACATACACCTGTATAATGGGTAGGAATCATGAATTCTATGGCTCCCAAAGCAAAATTAACGGATGAGCAGCACCAATGGGTTTATGATTATATTGTTTCTGTAAAGAAGTAATTCATCAAACAAAAATAGATATGAAAAAATTCATTTTAACAGGTATCGCAGCATCAGCATTTCTGGTATCCTGCGGACCGAAAAGTGTGGCTGTTACCGGGCCAAAGTACACCTCATCTGAGCAGCTGGCGCAAGGAAAAACCATTTTTGAAAATTCCTGTGCAAAATGCCATAAGCTTCCGGAGCCAACCAAGCATGACAACCAGGGATGGATCAATACTTTAAGCAGAATGGCTCCGAAGGCCAAGCTTACTGATGACCAACATCAAATGGTGTATGATTATCTGATCTCCGTGAATAAAAAATAAGACTGCCTCAAAATTGTCATTCTGAACACAGACTGAAGGTCTGCGAACGTAGCTCAATAAGGGAGTGAAGAATCTCACGCTTATGGTTATCAATGAGATTCTTCCTTCGTCAGAATGACAGAAGTCAAATGATTTGACTTTTGAGCAGTCATACTGCTTTTATTATAAGTCAAAAAAAAGATTACTCCGCTTTCTTTATGTCACCTGCTCTGGTTACTTTTCCTTCAATCATTTTTTCTCTGTCTTCAAGTACTTCAAGTGCTGCCCGGCTGTAAGCAAATTTCTTAGCTTCTTTAAGGGTCGCCACAGCCTGTTTGTACTCAAAGTTTCTTTCATGAAGAAAAGATTGGCAGTTCAGAATTTCTGATTTGTCAATACCTTTTAATTTCAGAGCAAAGTCAATTAGTTTTTCTGCTTCTTCATAATCTTCATTATTCAAAAGACATTCAATATAATATTTGGGAGTATTGATATTCCCGATATTACTTTGCATGGCTTCATTAAAGTACTTCTTTGCTGTTTCATAATCCTTTAATTCTTCAGAATATACTCTTCCCATCAGACAAAGGCTGTCTGCATCTTCAGGTTCATAAGATAACGCGAAGTTCAGTGCATCCATGCATTCAGAAAGATTGAATGGAAAGTAGTCTAACGCTTCAAAATAATATTTGCTTTTAGTTAAGGTCATTGTTGAAGTTTTTAAGTTAATTTTTCAAGGCATTCCTTTGTTTTTTGAATGTCCTGTCTTCATAATTCTTTTTAAAATCTGTTCCTGAAAATGTACGAACCGAATTTCCACGTTCCACCTGTATCTGCATAGACCAGGTTTCTTTCAGCTTTCTTTCCAACTGTTGAATATAAACCGCCATTACCTTTTCTTTTAATCTGATAACCGATAACTTTTTATTTTCAAGTTGTGAGCGGGAATCTTGCACAAAAACAGTTTCTTTTGTGGGAATATGAGTGGCACGCACAGCAGTATTCACTTTATTTACATTTTGCCCTCCGCTTCCCTGACTCCTCGCAGTCTGAAATCTGATATCTTTTTCATTGAAATCAATCATTTTAACATTTTCCAATTCAAAAATCCCGATAAACCAGTTGCTTCTTTTATGCAGTTTCCTGAAGGTACTTTTTCCAATCCAGCAAATGCTTCCCAGCCAGCTTTTCAGAAACAGGTTTACGTCTTTTCCTTTTAAAAGTACAGTCACTGATTTTAAGGTCAGATTTTCATCACCGTTTTCACGATGAATGATTTCGTATTCTATTGTATTGTGTTTTGCCTCTTCAAGAAAGGTCTTCAGAACCTTGGCTACCACCCACTGGCATTCCAAAGGACCTCTTCCTGAAGTGATCTGTATTAATTTTTCCATTTTTTTGTTACATTTTACTAAACCTTACAGGTTTTGAAACCTGTAAGGTTATAAAATATTAGGCTGATTACTTATCCATTCTCACAATTCGTGGCTGGAATGTTCCCAGGATGTCTACCAGATCACTCTGTGCATTCATCACTTCATTGATGTCCTTGTAGGCCATTGGTGCTTCCTCTGCATTTCCGCCCATCAGTGTGATATTTTTCATCTTCAGTTCTTTTTTGATGTCATGCTGGGTGAAAAGGCTTCTGCATTCCCCTCTTGAGTGCGCTCTTCCGGCTCCATGAGATGCAGAGTTCAGGGATTCCGGGTTACCTTTTCCACGAACGATAAATCCTTTCGCCGTCATGGATCCGGGAATCATTCCCAATTCATTCTCATTGGCAGGAGTGGCGCCTTTCCGGTGAACAATCACTTCTTTTCCGTTATGGATTTCTTTCCACGCGAAGTTGTGATGGTTTTCAATTCTGGCTTTTACTCTTCCACCGACCGCTTTGACCAGCCTTCTGTGAATATCATCGTGGCAGGCTGAAGCATAATCTCCGGCAAGGTTCATTGCCGTCCAGTATTCCAACCCCAGGTGGGTACTGAGGTCCAGCCAGGCGAAGTTTTGAGCTTCTTTTGGTAACGGACACTGTTCTGTTGCCACTCTTGAGTAATACTGGGCTATTTCAGCTCCAAGACCTCTTGACCCGCTGTGAGAAAGTATTCCCAGATATTTTCCTTTAGGCAGGCCAATCTGTTCGTCTTCCTCGGTGATTTCTACTTCCCCGAATTCTACAAAATGATTTCCGCCGCCTGAGGATCCCATCTGTTTGATGGCTTTTCCCTTTAATCTTCTTAAGATCGGGATCATATCGAATGTATCTCTGTCGAAAATCTCGTGATCAATGTGAGATTTATGGGTCTCATACATTCCGAATTTTGTATGTTCAGCAAGCGCTTTTTCATACTTATCTCTCGCTCCTTCAAGATATGAAACGGGCGTATCCAGAATACTGAGGCTCATTCTGCAGCCAATATCCATTCCTACTCCATAGGGAATTACTGCATTTTCCACCGCCAGAACGCCCCCGATTGGCAGTCCGTAACCACTGTGGGCATCAGGCATTAATGCTCCCTGAGTTGAAATTGGCAGCTTCAAGGCAGTGTATAACTGATTTTTTGCCTCCTCTGAAATGTTAGTACCAAAAATCTGAAATGAAGCCCGCTGTGAATTCAGCATCCGCTTTTCAGTTTTTTTGGATGAAAGCAGGGTTTCTGCAATCTGTCCGAAGGTGAGATCTTTTTCAAATTCTTCCGGATTCAGCAGGATTTCCTTTAAAAGAGATTTTACGTGGTGAATATTCTTCGTTGCAAAATTTCTTTTCATGACTTCCAATACTACGTTTACGCTTTGATTATTTGGATAGCCCAGTTTTAATATATCTTTTCCTTTTAGTTTTAAATTTCCCATTGTTTTTGTTTTAAATAACAGTAGGACTTATAAGTCCTGTAAGCTTTCTGCAATCTCTGTTGCAGACATTGTGCAGGTAGCATATTTCCTGCTTTTAATAAGTGGAATATCTTCTCTTTTGCTTTTCCATGAAGATGACTTACCATACATTGTTTTGTTGATAATTCCTACAATTTTATGCTGCCCTAAATAATCGTCCAGTTCTGCACACTCTTTTTCCAATTCAAAGTTTACAGGTTTATAATGGGTGATCATATTAGGTCTTGTACGCAGTATAAACCTCCATGGTTCAATAAATTCGTAGTAAGGAACATAAGACTTCCGGGCCGGGCAGTATTCTTCCTGTTTCAAAAAATACTGTCTTTCTCTTGCTGTAAGTCCCAGCTTCGGGTCATTCCAGGAATATGAAGAAATATGCTGGAGTTTCTGTACTCTCTCTACATATATTCTCCGCCCGAATTTTCTTTTCTTTTTTAAAAACCGGCGGCTTTCCGAATACATGTAGGTATTAATTTTCTTCAGTATTCCTTCAAAGAATTCTCCGTCTTTGGATCTCATGACATCTTCTCTTACCACAAAGAATCTTACAAATCCTCTTTGATAAGGTTTATCCAAAAGAATCCATGGGGTATTTCGTCTGATTTCCCAAAGTTCTTCACTACGTCGATATTTTTTTCTTATCTGCTTTTCTACATCTTTTCTAATTGCTCTTTTTCTGCTTCTCACACTTCTCAGGCGGGAAAGCAAAAGGTTATCATTTTCCATTGTGAACAGAAGCCTTGTGTGAAATGGTAATTTTTATCTCACACAGCTTTTAATCAACTAAAATACTAGTTGAATGGATTAATAATAGACGAAATAGTTCTGAGAGGAATATTTCTCATCTTATTTTGCCTTTAATGACACTAAAAAAAGATTTCGGGGAAACTTGAAGTTTGAAATATTGCGCAATAAAAAACCCGAAATCTCTACGACTTCGGGTTTTGATATTTCATTGTACTGTTATTCTAAGAATGTACCAAACCGCGAAGCCTTACCACCATAAGTGGCAATCCAACTGTAGAATTCTGTTTAGTTCTGAACATTGCTTCGTCGTTTTTTATTGGTTAAACTTGATTTTCAGGTGCAAATATAGACATTTTTCTGAGAATCAAAATATTTTTTAATAAAAAAGACTGGTTAAAAAATAACCAGTCTTTTATTTATTGTGAAATTAATCTTTTGAACCCAGACTATCCATTTCGTCATCCATTCCTTTCACCTGATTGGAATGATAGACTCTTTCTGATCCGAGAAAGTAAAGATTATGTCTTGCTTTGGCAATGATACCATTATATTCATCCTCGGTCATACCCTCCGGAATGCTGTCTCTTTTTTCTGAAGGCTTTCGGTAGACTTCAAGAGCTCCATATTCATTTAATACTTCTTTGGCAGATTTTGCCTGTTCGAGATTATCGGTATAAACAATAACATTGCTTCTGCCTATGCTGTGTTTGCGATAAGCGTCCAACATTTCTGCATCGTGAGCAAAAACATAGTCGAAAAAATCTTGTGTCTGTTTATCTTCCTGATACTGATCAGCAGACATACCACTTTCTACTCTGGACTTTGAAATAATGATGTTTGCTTCGTCAAAGCCTTTTTCTTTTAATCCTTTTTTAATTTCCTCTGTATCTACAGTCACCGGAAATACTGAAACTACTGTATAAGCCATAATGAAATTTTTTCATTAAACTATACAAAAGCCATGCAAGTTATTCTCTACAAAGAATTAATTTAGAAATTTTTCCAGAATTTCGACGGCACATTTCGGCAGGTTGGTTCCGGGCCCGAAAATAAAATCGGCACCATTAGCATACAGGAATTCATAGTCCTGCTGAGGAATTACTCCTCCTACAACGATAGTGATATCATCTGCTCCCAGCTTGGATAATTCTTCCACCACCTGCGGAACCAGTATTTTATGTCCTGCTGCCAGTGAAGAAACACCCAAGATGTGAATATCATTTTCTACAGCCTGTTTAGCGACTTCTTCAGGGGTCTGGAATAAGGGAGCCACATCCACATCAAATCCCATATCGGCAAATGCTGTTGCCACTACTTTTGCACCTCTGTCGTGGCCATCCTGTCCCATTTTGGCTACCATTAGCCTTGGGCGTCGTCCTTCTTCTTCTTCAAATTTCTGAGTCAGGGCAAGGGCTTTTTCAAAATATTCATTTTTACCAGCATTCATTGCGTATACACCAGAGATTGTTTTAATATTTGCTTTATATCTTCCAAAAGATTCTTCCATGGCATCACTCATTTCGCCAAGGGTAACTCTTCTTCTTGCGGCTTCAATACATAGTGCTAGAAGGTTTCCTTTTCCTGTTTTTGCGCTTTCACGGATGTCATTAAGGATTTGTTCCACTGCTTCTGTATTTCGTTCTGCTTTGATGGTATTCAGTCTTTCGATCTGCTTTCTGCGAACTTCTGTATTATCAATATCTAAGATTTCTATCTGCTCCTGTTTCAATGAGGATTTGAATGAATTCACTCCGATAATGAATTCTTCTCCGCTATCAATCTTAGCCTGTTTTTTAGCGGCAGCTTCTTCAATTCTCATTTTTGGAATTCCGGCTTCAATAGCTTTGGTCATTCCTCCTTCCTGTTCTACCTCATCAATGTACCTCATCGCTTCTTCAATCATCTGCTGAGTAAGGCTTTCCACCAGGTTACTACCTCCCATCGGATCTACCACATCACATATTCCACTTTCCTGCTGAAGAATGATCTGTGTATTTCTTGCAATTTTTGCTGAATAGTCGGTGGGAAGTGCAATGGCTTCATCCAGTGCATTGGTGTGAAGGGACTGTGTTCCTCCTAAAGCTGAAGACAACGCTTCGATAGCTGTTCTTGTAATATTATTGAAGGGTTCCTGCTCTGTCAGAGACCAGCCGGAAGTCTGAGAGTGGGTTCTTAATGCCAGAGATTTCGGGTTCTGAGGATTAAACTGTTTTAAAAGGGTTGCCCAGATATATCTTGCAGCACGCATTTTAGCAATTTCCATGAAATGATTCATTCCGATTGCCCAGAAGAAAGATAGTCTCGGGGCAAAATCGTCTACATTCATTCCTGCTTTGATACCTGTTCTTACGTATTCAAGACCGTCTGCCAATGTGTACGCCATTTCAAGTACGGGTGTAGCACCAGCTTCCTGCATATGGTATCCGGAGATGGAGATGGAGTTGAATTTCGGAATGTTTTGCGAGGTATATTCAAAAATATCTGCGATGATCTTCATGGAAGGTGCCGGCGGATAGATATAGGTATTTCTCACCATGAATTCTTTCAAAATATCATTCTGAATGGTTCCTGAAAGCAGCTCCTGTTTTACGCCCTGCTCTTCTGCCGCTACGATGTAGAAAGACAAAATTGGAAGTACCGCTCCGTTCATGGTCATGGATACTGAAATCTGATCCAGTGGAATCTCATTGAAAAGAATCTTCATATCTTCCACAGAGTCGATGGCAACACCTGCTTTTCCTACGTCTCCCACCACCCTTGAATGGTCAGAATCATATCCTCTGTGCGTGGCCAGGTCAAATGCTACGGAAAGCCCTTTCTGACCGGCTGCAAGGTTTCTTCTGTAAAAAGCATTGGATTCTTCGGCTGTGGAAAATCCGGCATACTGACGGATCGTCCATGGCTTTTGAACGTACATCGTGGAATACGGCCCTCTCAGATAGGGAGCAATTCCTGGAGAAGTCTGCGTTAATGATTCATCTTTTACATCTTTTTTTTCATAGGATGATTTGAGTTCAAGGCCGTCTTTTTCAAAATTGTAAATCTCTCTTTCCTGAGGTAATACACTAAAATCCGGGTTTTTCACAGAAATTGTCTTTCGCATTCCAATTATTTTTGTCCCCGTAAAGTTAATTTTTTTGAACGAAACATGAAACTTCTGTTAACATTCTGTTTTTCTTGATTTTAATAAAAGAAAATGGCCGGACAAATGCCCGGCCATTCTTAGTAATATATGCTCTGCTTATTTTTTAATAAGCTTCGTATTGTAAGTATTTTTGTCATCTTTTATCGTGATCACATACATCCCTTTGATTAATGAAGCAACATTAATTCTTTGTCCGTAAATCTGACCTTCCTGAGCTAATCTTCCGTCAGCAGTATAGATTTTATAATCTGCTTTTCCTTTCAGATTTTTCACTTCTACAAAAGTATCTGCAGGGTTCGGATAGATTGAAATCTCAGTTGATTTTACATCTTTTGTTTCATTTACAGCAAGGGTTTCTGCAATTTTTACAGTAAAGTCTCTGAAGCCTCCAGTAGAAATAACTCCTCCTCCCTGTACCGGAACTGATGAAACACCACATGGTCCTGTGGCTGCATTAAAGAATGTACTTGCAACTCTCATTCTCAATGTTTTATCGCCTGCATATGCAGTTGCGGGTACAGTAAATGTAATTGTTCCATCATGGAAGCTAAGCTGGTTTGCTGCATTGTATACAGGGACAGCTGAATGAGATCCTACTTTTTCAGTAGATTCAAAAATTCCATTTCTATTATAATCGATCCAGATTTCAAGGAAGTCACTGTATGTACCCAAATCATGCCCTAAATTTCTAAATGAAGCTGTATACTGGGTTCCTTTTGTTAAATTAATTATTTTCGTTGGATCATCACTGAAATCAAGATAAGTTTTTGCTGCAGTGGCTAAATTACCGGAGAAATAAGCAAGATTAGATAAGTTAAGCTGAATAAGACCGCTGTAATATGGCGCATTCAGGTTATTTCCCCCTGTACTCATCAGACAATAATCTGCTCCTGTAGTTAAACCTTTTGTTTTAAATGCATAGTTTGCTGAGAATGTTCCCGGAACACTATTCACAACAGCTGCAACCTGAGCTTCATAATTAGTTTCATCTTCTAAACTACTTAATAAAACAGAGTTTACAGAGCTTGTTGTATTCTGCCAGTTTGTTTCTCCTACTTTTCTATAGTTAATAGAATAAGTAGCTCCCGGCACGTTATTCCAAGATAATCTTGCTGTAGTTTTTAAGATTTCAGATGCTAAAGCAGACACTCCTGTAGGAGCTACTGTAGTAGATGTAGGGGCTGTACCTACAGTTACCTGTGGAGATACTGCGTAGAATACGTTTCCTATAGCTGAAATTTTTAATTTGATTGCTCCTGTAAGATTTGCAGGCATCTGTACTGTATAGGATCCTGTATTTGGAGTGGAGGCCACTAATTCTGTCCATGCAGATCCATTAACAAGGTCTGTAGTATACTCAATCTTTACATTACTTGCGTTATATGGTGCGGCATTGGTATTGGCAACATCCCAGGTAATTGTATTTGATGCATTATTGTATAGGGTTGTCGAAGAAGTAATTCCATTAAATTTAAATGGTCCGTCATTTCCTACAGTAAGGGTTGTTTCTGAAGATACAAGCATTGGTCTCAAAGCATTTTCATCCCTAGCAGTTACCGCATAGTGAAGTATTCTAGGTATGTAAGAAACGGTTTCCCAGGTTGCTTTATTAGTAAGTTTTCCAGCCATTACAAGTGGTAAACTCGGGAAATATCTTCTTCCGCTTGCTGTTCCGAAGAAAGATCTTGCAATAGAGCCTTGTGCATTGTATCCCCAACCACTGTCTCCGGAAATAGAAGCAAGATTATTGACACTGTCATATTGCTCCCAGGTATATTTTATTGCATCACCTTCAGCATCGGTAGCAGATGCATCCAGGTAATAAGGAGTGCCCTTTGGAATAGTGTATGCTGTAAGGGCTGCAATAGTAGGTGCAGTATTATTTGTAATATTTTCAGATGTCCCACAAGTGGTCTTGGCGTCTAAGCTATTAAGAATCTGATTAATTGAAGAATAATGGAAATAAGCATCCGAATTAGCCTGTACATTGTCCTGAGTAATTCCGGCATATCCCATAATTGTTGTTCCTCCACCCGGCTCAACATTTACACCAGAGCCTTCCGTAGCATGTGAAAAGGTATGGTTTCCTCCAAGCTGGTGTCCCATTTCATGCGCAACATAATCAATATCAAAAAGATCTCCTGTTGGATTGGTATTCTGTGTAAACGCAGATCCTTTTGCTAATGAAGTAGCTGTAGCAGGATCAACACATGTAGATCCGATAGATCCGGCATTTCCGTTACCACCGGCAGCATTGAATACATGCCCCATATCATAATTCGCATTCCCTACTTGAGCTGTTAAGGTTTGCTGAAGCTGTAAGTTTAAGTTTCCAGTATAAGGGTCTGTTGCAGGGTCTGTATATATAATGTTAGGAAGATCCTGAATAATCAGTTTAATTGCAAAATCTTTTTGAAAAACGCCATTTACACGGGTTATAGTAGCATTCATCTGAGTAACGGTATTGGTTACTCCTCCAGTCGGATCAAATTTCTTTGTATATTCTCCCGTAGTAGAGAGAGCCAATCTGTAAGTTCTGAATTTCGTACTTGCCGGTCTGTTTGTAATTCCTACATTAGAAAGGTTTTTTTTTCCGAAGGCTTCTAATGATTTAATATCTTTGAAATTTTTCTCTTCGGTAGTACATTCAAAACCATGATCTGCCTCTGTTCTTTTTGTTTTATAGAAAACACCATACACCTGCTTATCAACAGTAATAGGCTCTATAAACTGAAATTTCCCGTCTTTGATAATCATCGACTGCATTTCGGTAGGTGCAGTACTGAATCTTACATATTTGCCAGGATCATCAACCCCTACTCCTACATAAGATCCCAGCTGATATCTGTCTGCCATGGATTTTTCCATCACAGGATCACTATAAACAGCAAATTTTTCAATTTTTCCTTCTGCTGTAGGCAGAGATACGATTACAGCCTGAGCTCCTTTACCTGTTTCTACAGCATCTTTTAAAATATTTCTAAGAGACTGTAAATCAAATCTGTAAGCATACTGAACTTCTACTTCTTTTCTGATCTCTGATGTTCTTTGTGAGGCAGGTTCCCACCTCTGCGCATTAAGGCTGGATAGCCCAGCAGCCAATGCACAAACCAGTAAAATTCTTTTTTTCATAATTACCTAATTAGTTTAGAATTAATAAACTTTAAATATCCGCCTTAAAAATAAGAATTATAAACATAACAGCATAAAAAAAACAGCCAATTTTAAATAAAATTGGCTGTTTTTTTAAATATTTTACTTTTTTAGAGTTATTTCTTTATTCCCATCTCAAACAATGCAAATGATATAAGATCTGCATTTTCACTGATCACCTGATCTGTAGATCTTCCGGCGCCGTGTCCTGCATTCTTTTCAATTCTTAAGAGAATAGGGTTTTTACATGCCTGTTTTTCCTGAAGCTCTGCACCAAATTTGAAAGAGTGTGCCGGAACAACCCTGTCATCGTGATCACTGGTGATAATCATTGTGGAAGGATAACAAGTTCCTGCTTTTACATTGTGTACAGGTGAGTAAGATTTAAGGTATTCAAACATTTCTTTGCTGTCTTCTGCAGTACCGTAATCATAAGACCATCCTGCTCCGGCTGTAAATTTATTATACCTCAGCATATCCAGAACTCCAACTCCAGGGAAGGCTACTCTGGCTAGATCAGGCCTCATTGTCATTGTCGCTCCTACCAGTAATCCTCCGTTTGACCTTCCTGACAGCGCCATGTATTCTTTTGAAGTATACCCTTTACTTTGAAGATATTCTCCGGCAGCGATAAAGTCTTCAAAAACATTTTTCTTCTGCTGCTTAGTCCCGGCATCGTGCCACTTTTTACCATACTCACCTCCTCCACGGATATTTGGAACAGCGTAAATACCGCCATTTTCCATCCAGATGGCATTGACTACAGAGAATGATGGCTGCAGGCTGATGTTGAAACCTCCGTAAGAATACAGAATAGTAGGGTTTTTACCGTTAAGTTTAGTTCCTTTCTTGTAATTGATCATCATAGGAACTTTTGTACCGTCTTTTGAAGTATAGAATACCTGTTCCGAAACATAGTCATCCGGATTAAACTTCACTTTAGGTTTTTGATAGATTTCAGATTTGCCTGAGTCTACATTGAATTTATAAGTAGTTCCCGGTGTAATATAATTGCTGAAAGAGAAGTAAACATCTTTCTCTTTTTCTTTTCCTCCGAACCCTGAGATATTTCCTTTACCCGGAAGAGTAATTTCTCTCACCAATTTTCCGGTTTTATCAAACTGTTTTACCTGGTCTATCGCATCAATCATGTAGGTTGCAAAGAAATATCCTCCCCCTGAAGAAATTCCCAAAACATTTTCTGTTTGTGGAATGACATCTTTCCATGTTGCCGGAGCCGGGTTACTGATGGTTGTTTTTACAAGACGCATATTCGGTGCATCTTTATCTGTAAAAATGAAAAGATCATCACCCTGTGTGTCGACAATGCTGGCATTGATATCAAATCCGTTCATAATCTGCACAAAATCTCCGCCTTTTTGAAGGTCTTTTATGTACAGTTCATTACCATTGGTAGCATTCGCTGCAGAAATGATAAGGTATCTCTGGTCTTCAGAAACTCCTGCACTTAAATATCTTCTTGGCGTTTTCTCTCCTCCGAAAATCAGTTTATCTTCAGACTGCTTTGTTCCCAGCTTGTGAAAGTATACTTTATGTTTATCCGTCATCCCTGAAAGAACAGTTCCTTCTTTCGGTTTGTCGTAGCTTGAATAATAGAAGCCTTCGTCTCCCTGCCATGAAATTCCACTGAATTTCACATCCAGTAAAGTTTCATCAATTTGTTTTTTGGTTACTGCATCAATGATGATGATCTTGTTCCAATCGCTTCCTCCTTCAGAAATAGAGTAGGCAGCAAGGTTTCCTTTTTTATTGAACGACAGGTTGGAAAGAGAAGTTGTTCCCTTTTCTGAAAATTTATTAGGATCTAAAAAGACTTCTGTAGCATTAGTCTTGTTGTTTGTTCTATACAAAACAGACTGAGCCTGCAGACCGTCATTTTTATAATAATAGGTATAATCTCCTTCTTTGAAAGGTGCAGAAATTTTTTCATAGTTCCAGATTTCCTTCAACTGATTTTTAATTTTATCCCTGAACGGAATTTTAGAAAGGTAATTCTGGCTGTAAGCAACTTCTTCATCCACCCATTTTTTTGTAGGTTCAGAATCATTTTCCAGATCTCTGAAGGGATCAGAAACGGCAGTTCCAAAATAGGTATCTGTCTGGTTTCCTTTTAACGCTTTAGGGTAATTCATTTTCTGAGAATAAAAAGATGCTGAAAACAAAACTCCAGCTGTTAACAATATAGGCTTAAAATTCATACTGATCGGTTTGTCTCAAAAATACGTAAAGTATGTGAAATAAAAAAAGCCCCATTGTATTGGGACTTTCTATATTTTATAATCGGTTATTCATTGGCTCCGAAGCTTTCAAAATAAAAATCGGTAAGGTTGGAAACAATCTCATCCGGGCTTCCGTTCCAGTAATATATTTTGTCTCCTACTTTCATTTCGTAAAGATTAAAACTTTGATCAGCTGTTACCGTTTTATCAGCATTTTTGAAATCCTGAGCTGCCTGAACCAGATATTTTTTCAGTTCTTCTGCTTTTATTTTACTCAGATCGCCTTTTGGTCCGGAAGTTAATTTCGAGGGAACCAGAAAGCTTACGGAATAACTTATTTCTGCAATTTTTTCGTCTTTAACATATTCATTCGGGACCACTTTTACATTTTTAACAGTCAGTTTTCCTTTTTTAAAATTCCCAAACATTGCGATAAAATACTCTTCCGCCTCTTTTTTGCATGCTGAAGCCGTGGCCTTAGGGAAAGCAGCCAGAAAGCTCTCTACGCTGCCATTTATCATTTCTTTTGAAGTTTCCTTAAAATCAACCTGATACGCATTCTGACCTTCTACAGTAGGTCTTAGATAATCGTTAAGTTTGTTCAAAGCTGTTTCATCATTATTCACAAAAGTTCCGAAAAAGAGTTCAAAGGCTTCTTTGGGTTTCTTCACTTCTGTCTGAGCCATCAGCTGCTGTCCCATCACGGAAAGCAACAGCAGGAAAATAATTTTGTAGTTTTTCATAGTTTAAATTGTATTTAGTATGTAAAAAAGCCTCTGAAAAATCAGAGGCTGTATTTTAATTATTTCGATTTTTTAGTAATTTTCTTCTTCCCCTTTCATCTTTTCTGCATTTTCTGCCATGATTACGGCATCAATCATTTCAGAAATATCGCCATTCATGTAAGCATCAAGGTTGTACATAGACTTGTTGATTCTATGGTCTGTAACTCTACCTTGCGGATAATTGTACGTTTTAATTTTTGCAGAACGGTCACCGGTAGAAACCATGGATTTACGCTGTGCTGCGATATCTCCCTGTACTTTCTGTAATTCGATATCGTATAATTTTGTTCTCAGCATTTCCATCGCCAGCTCACGGTTAGCCAGCTGAGAACGAGCCTGCTGACATACGACAACAAGTCCTGAAGGCTTGTGGGTAAGCTGAACTTTCGTTTCAACCTTGTTTACATTCTGACCTCCGGCACCTCCTGAACGGGAAGTCTGCATTTCAATATCTGCAGGATTCAGTTCAAAATCTACTTCTTCAGCTTCCGGAAGAACTGCCACTGTAATGGCAGAAGTGTGTACTCTTCCCTGAGATTCTGTCTCAGGTACACGCTGTACACGGTGAACTCCGGATTCAAACTTCATGATTCCGTAAACACCTTCTCCTTCCACTTTCATGATCAATTCCTTGTATCCTTTCGCTGCTTCGTTAGAATCTGTCACTTCATGTCTCCATCCTTTTGTTTTGAAATACATGGTATACATTCTGTAGATATCTTCCACGAAAATAGCGGCTTCATCACCTCCGGTTCCGGCACGTAGTTCCACGATAACGTTTTTGTCATCTGCAGGATCTTTAGGAATCAGCAATACTTTCAGCTCTTCTTCCAATCCGGGAAGTTTAGCCTGAGCTTCCAGTTTTTCTTCTTTAGCCAGATCTACCAGATCTCTGTCTGAACCATCTGCAATGATTTCTTCAGATTCTGCGATACTGTCCAAAGCGCCTTTGTACTGATCATAAACTCTTACAATTTTTCCCAAATCACTATATTCTTTGTTCAAAGAAGAATATCTTTTTTGGTCTGAAATGACATCAGGCTGTATAATAAGGTCTGCAACCTCATTATATCTTTGTTTTATAGCTTCTAATTTTGGAATTAATGATTTAGACATTGTAGAAATTTTGTGGGTGCAAAGATAAGGATTATTAATTCAAAATTAAAATTCCTCATCATCATAAATTTTTGAGCATTAGGGATAAAGAGTCAAAAAGGTAAAAAAGCTGAATTGTAAAAATGTTTATGATATTGAAATCAGGCTCTAAGATCTTTTAGAAAGTCTTCTGTCTATTATATATAAAACAATTCCTACTGCAATAATTCCTAATCCTATGAGGCTTTCTTTAGGGTTATGAATGAATGTAAAATAGAGAATATAGATACTGAACAGCAGAAAAACAGCCGGAAAAATATGGAAAGCATTCGACTTAAAGATCTTCCTGTCTTTTTTCTTCAGGAAGAAAACCGTCGAGATTGCAAGACTTGCAAAAAGCTGCAGTATAAAAGCTGTATAGACAAAAATTTCTTTAAAGCTACCCGTTAAAATAATAATAGCAGCAATCACAGCATGGGCAAAAATAGCTCTTACCGGAATTCCTTTTGCATTTCCAGCTGATAATGGTTTCCAGATGTGGGTATGTTTTGCAAAAGCCTGTGTCAGTCTTGAGCCAACCCACAAGTATCCGCTTATGGTTGCAATCAGCTGCAGAGCTATAAAAATATTAACAATTTTTCCAAAAGCCGGACCCAACATATTGACTGCTGCTTCGCCCATCACATCTTCTTTTCCTGCCAGCTGATTTGCAGGAGCATGTTTCAGCATAATATAATTCACCAGAATATAACTTACCGTCACAAAAACAGTTCCTATAATCAATGATTTCGGAAGGTTTTTCTGCACATCCTTTATTTCTCCGGCAATATAGGAAGCTGAATTCCAGCCTGTGTAGGAATAGGTAACAAATACCAGAGAGGTAGCAAAGGCAGGAAGCATGATCTCATTCTGCCAGCTGTCACTGAAATTAAGGCTGTTGCCGATCTGGGGTGAATTTGAAATTCCTACTCCAAGAATAACCAGTACAATAATAAAAGCGATCTTAATGAATGTAAAAAAATTGTGAAACCTGCTGGATGTTTTCAGGCTGAATGATAATGCAATTGCTACCAGGAATATCGCGGCTATGGCAAATCCGTTTCCAAAAGAATACTCAAATACAGAAAGATATTTCGACATAGCCAATGCTGCCAGCGCTACGGGAGAGGAAAATCCTATGATGAGCGAAATCCAGCTTATGAGATATCCGAAAATCGGATGATAGGTTTCTTTAAGATAAATAAAATCGCCTCCGTTTCCTTTAAAATGGGAGCCCAATTCTGCGTAGCAAAATGCCCCGAACAAAGCGAGAACCCCTCCGATGCTCCATAGCAGGAAAATACTGTAGGTATTGGTAATATCGGATAACTGAAATCCCAGGGTGGTAAAAATCCCTGTTCCGATCATATTGGAAACGACAATGGCTGCGGCTGTTTTCCAGCCAATCTGATGTGAGGCAGTACTCATTTAATGATTAAAAATTAAAATTAAGCCTTCCGAAGAAATAATTCCCCAGCGTTCCCATCTGTACAGGCGCATATTTGAATACTCCATAATATGAATTTTTATAAATCTGGCGGTACGGAAAGACATCAAATATATTGTTGGCTCCTACGGTAAAATTGATACTTTTGGTGATATCATACCCTACGCTGATGTCTGTCACTACTTTTGGTGAGAATTCCTGCACGTCTCCAAACGGATAACCATCTCTTATTACCTTACCAAAATAGGTATTTCTTACGAGAAAACTGAATTTTCCGATTCCATAATTTAATCCTAATGAAGCTTTTGTTTTTGGAGACAGTGTTTCAATGATATTGATCTGATCGGGACCAAAAAACTGATCCTGAGGCGTTCCTAAATTTTCAGGAAAATGAAAATCTGTGATTTTTGTTTCCGTATAGTTTCCGGCAAGATTCATATTTAATTTTCCATTCCCAAGAATCCAGTCATAGGAAACCACTACATCTACTCCTTTCGTTTCTGTATCAATAGCATTGGCGAAGAATCTTCCGCTTTCTACCTTAAACTGATCTAATCTTGGGTCTGTAATATTGCTGGTAATCACAATTCTGTCCTTTACTTTGATCCAGTATCCATCTATGGAAATAGTCAACTTATTAAATGGCTTCAGAGTAAATCCAGCACTTGCATTGACAGAAGTTTCCTGTTTGAGTTTATCAAATCCAAGAATTCTGGCAGCTTCACTATCGTTGCTGAATATTCCTTTGGTAACAATCTTTGAACCGGAAGTAGAAATATCCGCATAGGAATTATTAAAATACTGCTGTTGCAATGATGGTGCTCTGAATCCTGTCCCAACAGCGGCTCTTACTGCATAGTTTTTTACAAACTCATACCGTACAGCGAGTTTTCCATTCAAGGTATTTCCGAAATCTGAATAATTTTCAAACCTGGCAGCGGCATCAATATTCAGTTTTTTATCCAAATCATAGGAAACATCTGCATATACTGCGGTGGAATGTCTGTCTTTCTTCAAGGCATTGTTGGGAGAAAATCCGATAAAGGACTGAGATCCGCCTGCACCAAGCACTGTTGATCCTTCAGTGGCCACATTTCCATTGATGTCATATTGGGTATAAGAAGCTTCATCACCAGCTTTGATCTGGTATTGTTCAAACCTGAACTCACCACCGAAAGCAATATTGAAACGGTTTATATTTTTGGAAACATCAAGATTAATGGTATTCTGCAGAAAACTATGGGCGCCTGCATAAAAACTTGTGGGTGATTTTGCTCCCAGAGAAGCATTATTGGTATTGCTTACCTTATAATTGAAGGTATTGCTCCCGAACGTATTACTTAGGTCAAATAGCCAGTTGTTAACATTATATTTTGCACCTACAGCATAGGAAACATCATATACCTGAGACCCAAGAACCGCCTGAAAACCATTCGGATAAATGGATGAAACCACATTAGACTTTTCGCTTGGCAGTCTTCTGAAACCAAAACCTTCTCCTTCTTTAATACTGAAACCTCCGAAAGAATAGAGTTTAAAATGATCATTAAAAGGGTATTCTGAATTGAAAAACAACTGTCCCTGTCTGATCTGGGCATCTCCGATCTGAAAATTAAAATCATCACGGGTCAACCCTCTTTTTTCAATTTCGGCATCATCCGCAGCTCTGGCTGCTTTTACCGCTTCAGCGTCACCTGCAAATTCATACGCAAAATTATCTCCGAAAATATCCAGATCGTGATTTTGAGTTCTTGTGGTTTTTCCTCTGTGGCTTAATTGCAGGGAAAGATTGATATAACCGTCTTTTTTTCCTAATGAAGCACCATAGTTAACTCCTGCCTGGTAAGTATCTCCATCATTTCTTCCACTTAATCCGTAAGTAAGACTTGCTGAAGCTCCGGCATTTTTCTTAAGAATAATGTTGATCACTCCGGCAATAGCATCAGATCCATATTGTGCAGCAGCTCCGTCTCGTAACACTTCTATTCTGTCAATAGCAATTACAGGAATGGTACTCAAATCTGTTCCTACAGAACCATTTCCTACGGTATTCTGATAATTGACCAATGAAGTTGTATGTCTTCTTTTTCCGTTAAGCAATACGAGAACCTGATCAGGGCCCATTCCTCTTAACGTTACGGGATCAATATGCTCTGTGCCATCAGAAGCAGACTGTCTCACTGCATTAAACGATGGAATCACATAACTAAGGAGGTCCTGAGCAGTCATTTGGGGAGAACTTCTCTGGATTTTGTCAATATTAATTACATCTACAGGAACCGGTGTCTCCAGCTTTGTTCTTTTGACATTACGGTTTCCGACGATGATAATATCTTCGATCTGTTTTCCTTTTTCCTCACTTTCCTGAGCAGCTACCAGAATTGCTCCAAGCAATAGTACAGCTGTGCTTAATTTTTTCATTTTTGTTCTTGCCAATTAATACTACCAATCTGACGGATCTTTCCGCAGATACACAAGACTTCAAGAAATGGAATTCATATAGAGTATTGACTTCAATTATCTCTCCCAAAGGGTTGGAATTAGCACCTTTACACGCTGGAATTGTGCAGGTTGCTAAGGTTTCACCGGGCCAAATCCCTCCACCTTTCTTGATAAATCTACTGCAAAAGTAGACTATTTTTCTGAACTTACAAAAAAAGGCAAATCTGCTGATCCGCAAATTTGCCTTTTATTTTGTATGGAACTTGTTTAAACTTTTTATTTTTGAACCATTAAGATTTAATAAGAATTTAAGAGTATTAAAAGGAGCTTAAAAATCAGAATGATTAACCTTAACTATACTTTATTTCTTAATCCTTCTTAATGGTTTTTTAAGATATTCAATATTTTTTATTAGTCTAGGCAACTTCACCTTTTGTTTTATTTAATAATCATCTTTTGAATGGCTGTTCCTGTCTCTGATTTCAACTGTACCAGATACGTGCCTGCCGGATAATCAACCTTCACATTATAAGTTCCGCTCTCTTTATCGAGTTTGAAAGTATCCAGTTTTTTACCGGTCATATCAAAAATTGAAATTTCCCCATTTTTTGCTTTATTGAAAACCAGTTTAGCGATTCCATTTCGGACAGGATTATCTGCAATCTGAAGAGATAATTTGTTGGCGGCATTGACATCTGCTGTTGACAAAGCACCCGCGTAATTACCAAAGATTCTAAATTCTCCCGATTGTAAAGTGATTGGAGCTGTTGTGGAAGCTACATTTGAAATACTGTTGTCCATCAGATTCTGCCATTGACCTGTGTAAGGGAAATAAGGCACTACATTCTGTGCGGAAGTCGTGTAATTGGCCAATACGACAACATTCTTTATTCCTGTTGTAATAGAGGTATCATACACATAAATCCTTGTGATCAGGCCATTGGGATCGTTCGTAAGATTGTTGGACTCTATAGTATAGGTTGTAGATTTAAAAACCGGATAAGTATTTCTGATATTGATGATTTTAGCCCATGTATCGTAGATTGCTTTTCTATTCACATCAGTATCATACCCCAGCGTAAATGCAACAGGTTTCTCATCGGTTCTGCATCCGCTGTCTATCGTACCGTTTGCACATCTGTTGATGCTGAATTCATAACCTAATTCTCCAAACTGCCAGATCATTTTCGGACCAGGGATAGTAAAGAACGTGGCCCCGAAAGTTTTCATTCTTTCAAGAGCGGTATTCAGGTTTTTTACATCATAGCTTCCGTTCGCTGCACCGTATGCAAGGTTTTTAAACATCAGTCTTTCTTCATCGTGGCTTTCTCCGTAGCCTGCGGCACTCATATTGGTAAATCCGTGAAGACTGTGGTTCATTCGGTCGTAATTGCTGTTTTCCTTATATCCCATCGTATTCTGATTGTAAGGATCTGTCTGTTTATTCCAAAGCATAACGCCTTTTCCTTCTGCTATTCTGTAATTCGCCCATTGCTGTTCTTCTGCATCAGTTCCAAGGTGTTCGAAGATCATGTAAGAATTCGGATCGATCGCCCATTGTCTGTCGGCATAATGTTTCATGATATCAACTCTGTCCTGCTGGTAGGCATTGGTACAGGCTTCATCATTTTCGGAACAGCTTTGCGTAAATCCTTTGGTTAAATCCCAGCGGAAACCATCTATGTGATATTCAGTCAGCCATTGCTCAAGACATCTTTCAACGTAATATTGCGTTGAAGGACTTGTGTGGTTAAAATCGTTAAATACATTGTATGAATGTTTCGGAACCTGATTAAAGTAAGGGTTGTTGGCTGCAACATTTCCATAGCCATCACCATCCGGATCAATATTCCAAAGTCGTACCAGAGGTGAACGTCCTGTCGCGTGATTAAATGCGACATCCAGAATGACTGCAATTCCGTTCTGGTGGCATACATCTACAAATTCTTTGAATTTTTCGGGAGTACCGTAGGCTTTGTCCAATGCATAATGGAAAGAAGTATTATATCCCCAGGAAAGATTTCCGTCAAATTCCATGATAGGAAGCAGTTCTATAGCATTGATTTTCAGATTCTTTAAATAGGAAATTTTATTGATCAGTGACTGCCAGTTCTTTTCCTGTGTGAAATCTCTCAATAATAATTCATACACTATAAGATCCTGTTTCGCAGGTCTTTGAAAATTGGTAACCTGCCAGTTATAAGCGGTCTGGCCTGTTTTAAATGTTGACACTTCAAAACCCTGCCCGGCAGGAAATACAGGTAAGTTTGGATAGGTAGAAGCGGAAATCCACGGATCATCATAAGAGGAAAGAATTTGTGGCGAATAGGGATCTGCTACTTTTCTCAAATCGTTTGTTCTGTATTGAAAAGTATAGAGTTGCTGAGGTGTTATTCCATTGAGTTCAATCCAGTATAGATCCGGATTTGTGGTATCTTTTTTCATTAAATAAGTGTCATTCAACGTCCAGTTATTGAAACTTCCTATGACATGAACAAAACTTTTCCCCGGAGCATATAAAGCCAATCCCACCTTGGTAGGATCTGTCGGATGGTAATTGATTCCCTGTCTGATCCAGCTGGGTATTGCCTGGGAAACAACATTTCTCGGAACCTGTACAATGAATGCTGCCGTTTTGGAATTGGTTCCCTGTGTCGCCACAAGTTCCATATTTGCATCCTGGGTAACCGTATAACTGTAAGAATAAGACTCTGAAGGCGTTGTTGTTGAATTGACAACAGTTCCGTTGGCTTTTAGCTGAAATGTAGCATTGGTACTTGCCGTCGCCGTAATGGTAATGGAATTTCCCGCAGGAACTGAAGTAAGGCTGTTCGCCAATGGATTTGTAAGCGTTAAGTTTAAAGTCCCTACGTTTACAAAAATATCGGGTGAAGTCTGGTGCGATCCCGTCTTATCTTTTAATAAAAACCCAAATCTTCCGATTCCTGTTCTTCCATAAAAAGAAGTTGGTGTAAAAGTGAGTGAATAACTGTCTGTTGCTGCATTATAATTCAGCTTATTCAGATCATTGGAATTGTTCCAGCTGCCATTGGTAGGGCAATCCTGGCTATTCTGATAATTGGTGTCAAACGACCATGTCCAGATATAAATGGCGTTGTTGGAAACGCCCCACGCAGACTCATCAATCTGATCCCCGGGAACAGTAAGTGTGATCGCATCTGTTTCGTTGAACGGATCAGGAGAAATTGTATAATTGATCTGTCCGAATACAGCCATGGTAATCAACAGAAAAACAACAGAATAAAACTTTTTCATTTATTATTTTTTATCGAATATAGTATAAATTTTTCTTCATGACCACTATTCCTCTTCAGTATTCATCAAATATTTCTATTTTTTCGGAGAAATAATAATAAAAAAAAGACTCATGAAAATTTCATGAGCCTTCCAATAAAAGTAATTGTAATGAACTAATTCTTTTGGCGAAATCTTTGGTATTGAGATCCGCTTACTCCTTTATAATCTTTTTAGAAACGGATTGTCCGTTCTTCAACTTTAACTCTACGATGTATAATCCTGAAAGAAGTTCAGTCAAATTGATCTGATGATCCGAGAACTGTACATTCATTCTTTGCCCTACAGCATTGGTAACGTTTACTTTTTCAATTCCTGAATCAGCTTTAACCATAAGAATTCCTTTGGTTGGGTTAGGATACATTTCAATAACAGATTGATTCAGTTTGATTTCTGAAGTACCTAAAGAAGATGCAGGCTTGATACATCTTACTGATGATCCCTGCCCTCTCATAGCTCCGGCAGATGGATTGGCAATCGTTGATCCGATATACAGATATTTCCCTCCCAGACTTGATGTATCAGAACTCCAGAAATAGCCGCGTTGTCCTACAAAAGTAAAGTTCCCGTCACTGGAGCTTCTGTAACCTCCTGCCGGTAATTTAAGATGACTGTTATAAGCCGTTGTTGGGTTAGAAATACTTTCAGCTCCAATTAAAATAGTCCACTCTGCCTGAGAAGGCATTTTCCAATCTGCTCCTATTGCTTTACAAGGATCTATACCTGCAGAAGCATTCACATCCGCAGCAGATACTCCTGCCCACGTATCTGAACCTGCAAAACCTGCCCACCATCCTGGAGATCCTGCAACATAACTTCCCGCAGTGGTATTTGTTCCTTCCGGAGTGTTGGGAGATGGTGCCGGTACGATCTGAGAATTTCTAAGCTGGTGGCCATCATCCCATCTTCCCCATTGGAAAAGATCCCCATAAGAATTCGCATCCGCTACTGATGAAGCCACCTGTGTACTTCCCAGGTTCTGCTGAAGCCATATTTTTCCGTCTGCTCCTCTTACCGTAGTATAAGCCACCTGTTGTCCGCGATACATAAAACTTACACAACCAATATCACCAACATTGGTTCCAGGATCTGTATTGCTGCATGTTTGTGGATTAAGGTTCAGAGAAATTCTTTTCACCTTTGTTGTATTGTCGGAATAAGCCAAAACAAGATAATTTTGTGCCTTATCTATTGCTAAATCATTGTATTTTGCCTCTCCAGCTGAAACAAAATCTCCTCCAAAAGGAACCCAGTTTTGCGAATCGTCTAATTGATAAACGGTATTTCTCAGGAAATTATCATTTTCAAAACGGCTGGCTACCACATATGGCTTTCCTGATTCTGTTACGGCTAAGGCAACATGCTGTACTCTTCCCTCAGAAAAATTGGCATTTCCAACCTGCACCCAGGAGTTTCCGTCAAACTTTCTGACATTCAACTTCCTTCCTCCTCCGGAGTTGGAAACATAAGCAACATAGATTGTGTTTGCTCCATCTAAAGCAATATCAGCATTATACTGCTCTCCTGATGAAGAAGCATCTGCAGCTGTTCCGCCTACCAGAGTCCAGTTTTGTGCTGAACTGGCATCTGTACTGTTCTGATATACTTTTATCCCTCCGGAAACATTACAGGTATAGATCATATTATTGGTTCCGATAACCATTTCAGCGAAGTCAGCACCGCCCGAAAAACCTGCATTTCCTATCTGCTCCCATGCTCCTCCGGAATATCTTTTAACCGTTCCTGAACCATACGATCCATACGTGAATATGATATTATCAGAGGAAACGGCAGAAGCCTGATAATTAACGGAACTGTCTGTAACATTCGGAAGCTGAGACCATAAAGATCCTGTAAATAAGCGTACTTCCATTCCGTAGCCTGGATAACCAAGCTGATTGGTATAATAAATACTGTTTCCGTTCGGACTTATAGACAATGAGTTGTAGGTGGCAGTTCCTGTAGTAACTCCGGGCGTTCCTCCTAGGTAAGACCACGAGTTTCCGTTAAATTTCTGAACAGAACCTTTAGCTACAGAAACATCATAATAGGACAGATAATAATTTCCCGAGTTATCAATAACAAGATTATTAAAACTGCTTCCTCCTGCAGATACATCCTGAATGCCTCCTACATTTTCCCATTGCTGGGCATACATATAGCTTCCAGCAACGGTTAGCAATGCTAATCCTGTTCTGATTTTCCGTATTGCAAAATGTAAATCTTTAAACATATGAAATATTATTTTTAATTATTCTAAATTTAATTTAATTTTGCGCAAAAGTACCTCACATTATCTACCCCGAGTTATCATTTTCGAACTTTTGGTTATCCCGCGGAGGACTTTTATCTTAAGAAGTTGTACCATGGCTGTAAAAATGTGTTGTATGAGGCGTCAATTAAAAAGTGGACATTTGTTCATATCCGAGGACATCAAAATCATCATGCAGGAAGACCTGTGTCCTGATCAATCCTTCAAGTCTCATATGCTGGAGGGGAAATCAAGTTTTAATTTGATTTTCATGTTGAGTGATGGCATTAATTTAGAAGGTCATGATTGCGGAACCCAGTTTTTATTCAAAAAAAATCAATACATCCTCCATTATTCTCCTAAAGAAAGTGTTGCTGAACTGTGGACAGAAAACCACGAAATTCTGAGGTATTTCCAGATTCAGATCAATTATCAATATATTTTTAACCTCATCAATCCCGAGCTTAATCGTGAAAATGCTGAAATTCTGGAAAATATGATTCATAATAATTTCATTTTCCTTCATAAAGAAACGCCGCCGGACATGACGGTTGAGATGCATATAATTGTAAAAGAGATTCTTGATTATAATAAGAAAGGAATCATGCAGAAGTTATTTATAGAAGCAAAGATTATCAAACTTCTTATCCTGATCTTTGAGCAATTTAATGAGAAAAACATTTTCGAAGACACTCCAAAAACGTCTGAAATGATCAGGAAATTCATTGATGAAAATTACCATAGAAATATAAAAGCAGAGGAAATTGGAAAATATTTTGGACTGAACCAGAATACTGTCAGAAAGGAATTCAAAACGCAGTATCATACAACGATTGCTCATTATATATCAGAGCTCAGGATGCTGAAAGCAAAGAAAATGATTACCAATAAAGAAATTATGATCAAAGAAATTGCTATTGAGTGCGGTTATGAGTATCTCCAGAACTTTACGAGGGCATTTAAAAAGAAATTTGGGGTATCTCCGGAGAGTCTGAGAAATAATAAATAGAAAAACCGCTTAATTGCTTAAGCGGTCTATATATGTTGTTTTGCTTTGATATTACTTTTTCAGAATTCAGGTGAAAAAGCAATGACAATCAATTAATGATGATGTCCGTGATCGTGAAGGAAAGGTCCGTTTCCTTTCGGCTCGTTATAGATAACTTCTACACCTTCCTGCTCAGTAATAAGCTTTCTTCTGATATCTTCAGGGTCGAAAGGCTTTACTTTTCCGAAATACTCTTTCAAACCTTCAGTTAGCCACATTGGGATTACTAATCCGAAGAACATAAAAATACACCAGAATCCTACTAGGAACATAGTAATGAAGAATATAGTCCAAAGGAACTGGTAGAACGGCCAAAATGCTGATAATATCGTTATCATTCTCTTAAAGATTTTAGGCAAAAATAGAACTTTTTTCCTTTTTACACAAAAGATCAGCGTTCTATTTTGTTATTTATTTTAATTTTAAACTAATTAGTGAGCAAGATTTGCAAAGAAATCATTGCCCTTATCATCGGAAATGATGAATGCAGGGAAGTCTTTTACTTCAATTTTTCTTACGGCTTCCATTCCTAATTCCGGGAAGTCGACTACATCTACAGACACAATATTGTCTTTCGCAAGAATAGCAGCCGGCCCTCCGATAGATCCAAGATAGAAACCTCCGTATTTATGACATGCATTGGTAACATCCTTACTTCTGTTTCCTTTTGCCAGCATGATCATACTTCCGCCATGGCTTTGGAACTCGTCTACATAAACGTCCATTCTTCCGGCAGTAGTAGGCCCGAAACTTCCTGAAGCCATTCCCTCCGGAGTTTTTGCAGGTCCTGCATAATAGATCGGGTGATTTTTGAAATAGTCCGGCATTGGCTTCCCGCTGTCGATAATTTCTTTGATTTTTGCGTGAGCAATATCTCTTGCAACGATTAATGTTCCGTTCAGTTTTAATCTTGTTTTGATCGGATATTTGGAAAGTTCAGCAAGAATTTCCGGCATTGGTTTGTTCAGATTAATCTCAACAGCTTCTTCCAGATGTGGAGGCGTATCAGGTAAGAATCTTTTCGGATCCTGTTCCAGCTGCTCCAGGAAGATTCCTTCTTTGGTAATTTTTCCTTTGATATTTCTGTCTGCAGAACAGGAAACGCCCATTCCAACAGGACAAGATGCCGCGTGTCTCGGAAGTCTGATCACTCTTACATCGTGAGTAAGGTATTTTCCTCCAAACTGAGCTCCGATAGCACTTTTCTGGCAGATTTTCTGAACTTTAGCTTCCCATTCAAGATCTCTGAATGCCTGTCCGGCCTCATTTCCTTCTGTCGGAAGATGATCATAATATTTTGCTGATGCTTTTTTAACGGCTGCAAGATTGGCTTCAGCTGAAGTTCCTCCGATTACCAATGCTAAGTGGTAAGGCGGACATGCAGCGGTACCAAGGTCTGAAATTTTTTCTTTGATGAATTCTTCAAGAGATTTTTCGTTCAGTAAAGATTTCGTTTTTTGATATAAGAATGTTTTATTGGCGGAACCTCCTCCTTTCGTTAAGAATAAAAATTCATAATAATCTCCTTTTTTAGCATAGATATCAATCTGTGCAGGAAGGTTGGATCCGGAATTCTTCTCATCAAACATCGTTAAAGGAACGACCTGAGAATATCTTAAGTTTCTTTTCTGATAGGTATTGTAAATTCCTTTGCTCAGGTATTCGCCATCATCTACTCCTGTATATACATTTTCTCCCTTCTTTCCCATTACAATCGCAGTACCTGTATCCTGACATGAAGGGAGAGCTCCTTCTGCAGCTACTGCAGCATTCTGTAAAAGGTTGTAAGCAACGAATCTGTCATTATCTGTAGCTTCAGGATCATCAATAATTCTTCTAAGGCTTTCCAGGTGTGAAGAACGAAGCATGAAAGAAACATCTGCCATGGCTTCTTCTGCCAATAACTCCAGTCCCTTCGGATCTATTGTTAAAATTTCTCTGTCACCCAGCTTTTCAACCTTTACATAATCTGATGTAAGTTTTTTGTACACCGTATCATCTTTCTGAATAGGATACGGATCCTGATATCTAAAATCCATTCAATTTTTGTTTCTACAAAAATACGCCTCCTTAAAAAAAATATGAGTAAAATCAGTCATTTAAATTGATATTTATAATGATTATAAATTGGAGGTTTCTGAGTTTATAAGTACCTTTATAGAAGCTAAATAAACAAAGCCAAAATATTATTTATTTCATTAAACATGATACTACCAACAATTTTTTTGGCGTAAAAATAAAAGATCATACAAATTTCAACACTATGAATTACAGAATAGAAAAAGACACCATGGGAGAAGTGCAGGTACCTGCAGATAAACTTTGGGGTGCACAGACGGAACGTTCCAGAAATAATTTCAAAATAGGACCTGAGGGTTCAATGCCGCATGAAATCATTGAAGCTTTTGCTTATCTGAAGAAGGCTGCCGCTTATGCCAATACTGATCTGGGAGTACTTCCTGTGGAAAAAAGAGATATGATCGCGAAAGTATGTGATGAAATTCTGGAGGGAAAATTGAATGACCAGTTTCCTCTGGTGATCTGGCAGACGGGTTCCGGAACCCAGTCGAACATGAATGTGAATGAAGTGATTTCCAACAGAGCCCATGTTAATAACGGCGGCACATTGGGAGAAAAATCTGAAATTCACCCGAATGATGATGTGAATAAATCCCAGTCTTCGAATGATACTTATCCCACTGCCATGCACATTGCTGCGTATACCAAAGTGGTGGAAGTAACCATTCCGGCTGTTGAGAAACTAAAAAATACGTTGTCTGAGAAATCAAAAGCCTTTAAAGATGTTGTCAAGATCGGAAGAACCCATTTAATGGATGCTACTCCGCTTACTCTTGGACAGGAATTTTCAGGTTATGCAGCCCAGCTGGAATTCGGATTGAGAGCTTTAAAAAATACCCTACCTCATCTTTCTGAACTTGCCTTAGGAGGAACAGCCGTAGGAACAGGATTGAATACGCCTAAAGGCTATGATGTAAAAGTGGCAGAATATATTGCTCAATTTACAAAACACCCTTTTGTTACTGCTGAAAATAAATTTGAAGCCCTCGCTGCACATGATGCGATTGTAGAATCTCACGGGGCTTTAAAGCAGCTGGCTGTTTCTTTATACAAAATTGCTCAGGATGTTAGGTTACTGGCATCAGGACCACGCTCGGGAATTGGCGAAATCCATATTCCTGAAAATGAGCCGGGATCTTCTATTATGCCGGGGAAAGTAAATCCTACTCAGAATGAGGCAATGACGATGGTTTGTGCTCAGGTTTTAGGAAATGATACCACCATTTCATTTGCCGGAACTCAGGGGAATTATGAACTGAATGTTTTCAAACCGGTAATGGCATACAACTTCTTACAATCTGCCCAATTGATTGCCGATGCATGTATTTCTTTCAATGATCACTGTGCAATAGGTATTGAGCCGAATCATGAGAGAATTAAGGAGCTTGTAGACAAATCTTTAATGCTGGTGACCGCTTTAAACACCCATATCGGGTATGAAAATGCTGCCAAGATTGCCAAGACAGCCCATAAAAACGGAACCACACTAAAAGAAGAAGCCATCAATCTTGGTTTGTTAACTGCTGAACAGTTTGACGAATGGGTAAAACCTGAAGATATGGTTGGAAGCTTAAAATAATGATTTTATAACTGATACTATGTAAAAACTCCGGGAGCCTTTCCCGGAGTTTTTCATTTGCTATCAAAGTACTATTTAATCTAATCCAATGGTTAAGCCGAATATCAGTGCTTTATCATTTTTGAAATAACCGTCTTTAAAGAAGTTGCTGAAATCTTTTTTAACAAAGAGACTGAAACTGTTATAAGAAACAGTAAGCTGTGCTCCATAGACGAAAGGATTCACCTGATAATTTCCCCTGTCTCTCATTTCGCCATCGTTTCCTTTTACAATATTGTTGGTAGACATTTTTACGCCACCATATACATTGGCTCCAATTTTAAATCCTGTGTAATAACTTCTGTACTGAACATCCATTCCACCATTCTTAAGTTTGGAAAAATTATACTGCATCCCAAGAGGAACAATAATATATCCTGTTCTCAGTTTACTTTTATCAAGGCTGCTGCCATATTGAGACAGAGCTACTCCCTGATCTGCACTTTTGGTAAAGAACATATTATTATCTGTCCTCACCGTTCTCCACGAAAATCCCAGTCCTGAAGTAACAGCCCACGGGCTTGTTCTGCTAAGCTGGTAATTCAGTTTCAGGCCGAATTCCAGGTTATTGGCATATCCGATATTCTTATCCAGCTCATTATCCGGAGAACTGTTTGTCAAAGTCATGATTCCGTAAGAAAAATATCCGGTAAAGCTTCTGGTGGGACGAAATTTTTTCAGCAATTTTTCTTTAAGCTCTTCTTTGGAAGTCACATCAGTATTCAGGAGAGAATATCTTACCTGCTTCTGAATCACATCATCTAGGTCGAATCCCAGTTCTTCAATTCTTTTATCCATTTTTTCAGAATAGCGGTCTGCGATCTTAGCTTTTTCTCTGTCAAAATCTGCCTTATCCAGGTTTTTTGCCTGCAGAACCAACAGTTCTTCTTCCATCAGCTTTTTCTCTTCCTGAATAATGGTATTGATTTTTGCTGCATATTCTTCTACTTTCTCTTTTACAATCGGGCTTACCTCTGTATCTTTTTTAGAAGAAAGGTTAATATTGAAGGTCTTCTGTGCATAGAATGATGCGGAAAAAGAGCACAACAATCCCATTACGATTAATTTCTTGATCATATTATTAATTTTTAAATTTTTACGGATACGTTATCTGGCATTCAGATCGATAGTAGTTGCCACGTTACTTCCATCTTTTGTTTTTTCGATGACATCTTTATGTTCTACTGAAAAAAGAAGTGTGGATGGGTCTACATATTTTTTCTTTTTAACCGGAGTTTTTAAAGAATCGGCTTTTGCCATGAGCTGAGGATGAGTAAGCTGAGGAATTTCCTGTTTTTTCAAAGGAAGGTTTTCTTTGGGAATCAGTGGAGTCTGTGTAATTGCCACCGCAGAAATCCCTTCTGCTTTATCGGAGGGTAATGTTTGATTCTCTTCTTTCTTTTCATTGTTCTGAGCTGCCAGAGAAATATTATCGTGAATAGAATCAGTTTCCATTTTATTAGAAGATGCTTTTTCTGCAGTCTTCACCATGACAGGTTCAATCTCTGAAGGCTGATTGATAAAAAACAGAACAGTACCTAAACCGAAGGACAACATTAAACATGCTGCCACTAAAAACCAGTTCATTTTTGATTTGGAACCGCGATTATTGTTATTATGAAACTCAATTTCAGACCAGAGATCACGGGAAGGAGCAATCTCTCTTTCCTCCATCTGTTTTTTGATCTCGTATTCAATAGTATCTTTAGACGTTTTCATTTTTCACTTTTTTTTGTTGTTGAAAGTAAATATTTCTTAACTTTTCTTTTGCTCTGAACAACTGTGTTTTGCTCACTGCCACTGAAATCTGTAAAGTATCTGCAATTTCCTGATGAGAATATTCTTCCAGTACATACAGGTTAAAAACCATTCTGTAAGCATCAGGCAGCTGATCTAACAGATCCTGTGCATTAAAATCACAATCAATCTCCGGCTCGTGGATGTCTTCATGAAAAGATGGGTTAATCTCGTCCAGATAGAAAACGGTTTTATGACTTTTGATAAAGTTCAGGCATTCATTCACCACAATTCTTCTTGCCCAGCTATCCAGATTCGATTCTCCTCTGAAGCTTTCTATGTGTTTAAAAATTTTACAGAATGCTTTGATAAGACAATCTTCTGCCTGATACAGATCGCTCACATAGCTTTTGCTGACACTCAGGAATTTCCTGACATTCTGCTCATAGAAAATCTTCTGCGCAGCCGGATCCTGTTTCTTCAGGAGGCTCAACAAATCATTCTTTTTATTTCCGAACAAGAGTTTCATGTTTATGCTGTTTCTATACTAAAGACAATCAAAACAAAAAAAGGTTACAATTTTTGAAAAAAATTTTTATTTGTATTTTTTAATTAAAGAAAAAGCCGCCCTGAAATGAGGCAGCTTACATTTTATCCTGAAAATTCATCAAGCATATTTCTGGTAGGAACAAAGAAAAGCGTTCCTGTAACTGCTGTGCTGAAATCTAAAATTCTGTCATAATTTCCCGGAGGATCACCGATAAACATATTGGTCAACATCTTTTTTGTTGTGGTAAATGTACTTGAATAGGCAATAAAATAAGTTCCGAACTCATTGGTAGAGGGATTGCCGAAAGGCATATTATCTCTGACTATTTTTAGTTCTTCACCGTTTTCGCCCTCAATATTGGCTAAAGCAATGTGTGAATTTGATGGTTTTACCGCATCAGACATTTCAATATCATTCTCTTTTGATCTTCCGATCACTTTTTCCTGCTCTTCCGTGGATAAGCCTTTCCAGGCATCCATGTTATGAAGATATTTTTGAACAAAAAGATAGCTTCCTCCTTTATACTGAAGGTCTTCATCTCCTATCTTTCCAAAATAATCACGGTCATCGCCATGCGGATTTTCCGTTCCGTCTACAAAACCAAGAATGGAGCGTGCATCCCAGTATTTGAATCCATGAACCTCCAGAATACTTTCGGCCACTGAGCTTAATAACCGGGAGATCTCGACAGCCATATCAAAAATCAGGCTTTTATTATCTGCTCTCAGATGAAAATGAAGGTCTCCGGGAGTAGAAACAGCCGTATGTTTCGTTCCTTTTATTTCTTCAAAATTGACTAATTCTTTTGGCGGCGGCGTTGGAAGTTCCAGTTTTTTCCATGCTTCTGCACCAATTCCCATGACACAGCTTGCCCTGCTGTCCGGGAAACGGTTAAACACTGAATTATTAAGATTTAAAACCAAAGCACATAGTTCCTGAAAAACTTCTTTCAGCTCAGGGCTGTCATTAAGTTTCCAGACCATGAAAATAGTATTGCTGTTGGGATAATCTGTTACATTCTGTGATTCTATCGTATTCATACCTGTTTTTTTGTGGTATTAAATATCCGAAACTGAAACCTGATCTGCAAAATATTGTTCCAGATCTTTCAAGGTTTCCGGATTGGTCTGAATATCTTTTACCAACACCCCTTTGTTCACAACCACAATTCTGTTGCAAACTTCTGTAGTATGGGAAAGATCATGGCTGGAAATAAGAAAAGTAACACCATCCTGTTTTGATAACTCCTTGATCAGGTTTTTAAGCTTGATCTGGGTAGACGGATCGAGGTTGGCAAAAGGTTCATCAAGAATAATAATCTCAGGATTTCCAATAATAGCTCCTACAATTCCTACTTTTTTCTGATTTCCCTTTGAAAGATCACGGACATATTTCCCGGATTTCAGGATTTCTCCATTGAAAAAATCATGAAAGGGTTTCAGGAATTCATCTACAGATGCTTTATTCTGACCTCTCAGCTCCCCAAGAAAATAAAAATATTCCTCCGGAGTAAGATATCCAATGAGAAAGGTATCATCTACAAATGCTGATACTTTATTTTTCCAGGCTTCAGATTCGTTAACCTTAATTCCGTCAATGCTTACAAATCCTGTCGTAGCCTGAATCAGATCCAGCATGAGGCTGAAAAGGGTTGTTTTTCCTGCTCCGTTGTTTCCCACCAGGCCAAATGTTTCTCCGTTGGGAATTTCAAGGTGTTCAATATTGAGAACGGTTGCTGTTCCGTATGTTTTGGATAAATTGTGTATATTGATCATGGTTTAACTTATATTTTTAAATGCATCCAGTGTGCTGTATTTTTCTTTTTTGTAAAGTTTTACAATAATATCAAAGATCTTCTCTCTCAGAAAAAATCCTATAATTCCGATAATTGCAATACTGACTACTCCTCCGGTAATGCCCCACAAATATTTTGTTAAGGCAAAAACACCCATCGGGAGAAGCATTTTAGGAATCAGCAGAAACATGGCGATCATATTGAAGCTCCCTTTCTGTCCCAATCGTTTCTCTTTTGAATTCAGGTCGATCTGAGTTTTATTGAAAGCTCCGGACCACAAGGTAAATTGAGAATTCACACCGATATTATATAAACCTGCGGCAAAAAATGTAACATAAACTTCCCAGCCAAAATAGGCATAACAAACCGCTATAATCACAGAAACTCCAGTCACAATATTCATCAGCCACCATTTTGCTTTCAGATATTCTTTGTATGGAACATTCAGGGTCATCATCAACGGATAGTATGAACTGTCAAAAGCGGGAACTCTCTGTCCAAAAAGAAACTGGAAGCCTCCTGTTACAAAAAGTCCCATAAACATCATCATTGCCGGTGTTTTGTACATTGAAGAAGTAAACATCAGCAATCCGTAGAACAGAAACATAAAGCTGCCCAGTAAAATTCCTTTGGGTACTTTATTTCGTCTTAACATTTTAATATCATTATTGATAAATGTCCCGATAACGCCGTATTTATTCAGGAAGGCAATATTTTCTGTTTTCCCGACCGTCTTCTTCGCTTCAAGCCCCTGATCCAGATAAAACTCCTGACGCAGGTAACGGAAACATATCCACCACAGCATTACGAACAAAACAACAGGAATCAGTACAACGTATGGCTTTTCATAGAAACTAAAGAAAACCGACTCAGAATATGATAAAACCGGAACAATATTGTAATATCCCAACGCTCCTATGCCCAGAAAGCATATTCCGATAATCACCGCCAGGGTCTCTTTACCGTTGAAAAAAATGTTGATAAAATTATTCAGGTACAATAGTGAAATCACACCAATCAGCCACACCATGATTCCCAAAATACTATATCCATTGAATACGGCAATCAGTGAAAAGGTAATAAAGAACAGAGAACTCAGCCAGCTGAACGCTGAAAGAAAAGTTTTGGCCAGCATATAATTGACCAATGTATTCTTCCGGATATTCATCGTAAGGAATGGCTTCATGTTCTGTGTGGGGACTTCCTGCCAGAGATATTTAAGAACAAGATCAATAATCCAGGCAACAATCATGAATTTTGAAACCACCTGTAAAGGATTCTGATGCATTTCCTCCTGAATGTAGAAAAAGGCAATAAATGCTCCGCCCACAAGACATCCGATAAAGTAGAGAATTCCTATGAAACGGAGAATTTTCATGGTCAGATTGATCCCTAAAGATGTACCACGAAAAAAGCTTTTTATTTCAAGCCTAAGGAACTTTAGAAACATATATTAGTTTTTTACATTAGTCAATATAATGTAAAAAATGTTACAGATTTATTTGTTTTGTTTTTGTTTATGGCGTACACAAGCCCAACAGGATTAGTTTTCCTTCTGACAAAAATCTTCACCAACACATTTGGAACATGAATAGATTTTTACATTCATAAAATAGAAAGAGCAACCGTTATAGTTACTCTTTCTCTGAATATTTTAATTGAGATTTGCTTTTGTAATGTCCATGGATATTGCGTGCCAACATATCTGAAACATTACCGAAAATGAACGAGACGCTCACTCTAGTGGGGACTTTGCTCAGTGTTCTTTTATTCTATAATCTTTTTATAACAATTCTCCCCATCATGGTAGCCAAAGCAAAGTACAATATTCTTATCTTTTTTCTCAAAAAAAGTAGTATAGGTCATATCAGTATCATTCACATCTTCTGGAAAGGCAATTAAATCTTTATCAAAATTTAAATAAAAATCATTAAACTTTATTGTGTTACCTTCTAATTTGTATTTCGAATTGTAATTCAACACTTTCTTCCCTTTTATATTGTAAATTACTCTGTTATAAACCCCATCCTTGTTAATCGTTAAAGTGTCATATGTATTTTTGTATGATATGGGTGAATATTTTCCATATATATCTTCATTACTAATATTTTGGCACGAAAATAAAAAAGGTAATAAAATTAAACTTATACTTTTCTTCATATTTATTAATTTTAAGTTGTTCGATTTAAAATCTAGGACTTGTTAGTATAGATGGTGGTGTTATAGCTTGTTTAAAAACGTTCTTTGAGGTTGGGCTAATTACTCTTTTTTGAATTTCGGAGTTGCTTTCAGTCCATCCTTTTCCATCAAAAAAAACCCCGCTCCCGCACGAATCCTTTCGTGTGGTTAAAAAACTCTCTATACCCATTCTAAAATAATACTATCCTCTCCAAAGAATAGTTTACTGAATTATTAATATAAAGCCACACGATACAATCGTGCGGGAGCGAGGATATTGCGTGCCAACATATCTGAAACATTACCTATTATACTTAAAGACACAAATAATATGCTCTTCATTAACAAAGGATATTATTTTTATTGATTGATATCCCGCCATAATATTCCTAATATTTTGGTCTCTTTGTCATTGATAAATATGGTGAAATCCTTTTTGTTATAATCAAAGTTGCTAATAATTACTTTTTTACTATTAGATTGATTAAGATTATTTAATAACTCATCATAGCCTTGAATTTTTAGACTTTCATTTACAGTATTATTGATTTCATTTCTTACTGTATATATAGAATTTGCCTTATTTTTATCAATAAGAATATATTCAAGTTTATCTATGGACTTTAAATAATTATATATGGTTGCACATAAATAATTATCACTTTGCTTTTTAAATAAATTTAATATTTTTTGAAAATTACTTGTTTCCATTTATTTTACAACTATTGGTGTTCCTCCTATTACTATTCCAGAAATCAACATTTCTTGTTCATATTTGCCACTACTTTATAATTTTCAGATTATAAAAACCACTGAAAAACAGTGGTTTTTATTAATTTGGAGATAAGCTGTACAAAAATCAGCTTGGAGTAACGATTATTATTTCATTAAATTAAATTCGTTATCATCAATTTCTCTATCTAAATATCCAATAACTTTATCAAAATTTTCACTCAAATAATATATTCCATAGTATGTTTTTCCTAATAAGCTCACTAATCTTAATTTATTTCCAGTATAATTTTCCAGGTTTAAGATCAGAGTACCCATTTCATCAGACAACTTATTATTTCCTGTTCGAGTAGCAGTATATTGTCTAATTTTATATACTCCAATCAGATTTTCTCTTTCGAAATTATTACTATTACTAATCTTAATTTTATATTTTTTAATATCTCCCAAAAATTTTCTTTCTTGCTTAATCAGAATAAAAACTTCTTCAGTGGTTATCATGCTTATCTTTTTAATTAAAAACTTTGATAATAATATTTTAATGTATTGCAAAAATTAAAATATTTTAGCTAGTGGATATTAAGTCGTATATATTTTTTTATTAATTCGTTATCACCAACATTTAAATATTTTTCAATATAAAAGTTATCATTATCAAATTGAAAATATAAATCAACTAATCTATAGCAGGAAATAATAAACCAACTTGATTCTTCTTTATTTAAGTTTGATCTTAGAACACTAAAACTTTTTTCAAAGAAAAGTTGTTCGTGTTTTTTTAAAAAAGAATTATTAGTGTATAGAAAGTCTATATAACTGTATATAGAATATTCTTCCTTATTTTTAATAAGATCATCAATTATTTCTAAATACAATGAAAATATAAGATTTCCAACTTTTTTCACAATATCTAACTCTTTCTGAGAACTATCAAATATGTTATATAAATCTACAATATATTGTAGTCTATCATATTCTTTTGAATTATCAACAACGAAATGTGATAATTCAGTAAAAAAATTATTAGGATTATTTAATAATATTTTTTTATAATCTTCAATTTGATCATCATTATCATTATCAATTGCTGAAATAAATAAATTAAAATTTTGCATGTTTATTTTTTTATTGAAATAATTTGTGGTAATCCTATAATGGTTGAATTAAAAATTGCTGTGTTTCGACCATAAAAGGAAAAGTTATAATCACCAGCTTCTCTCTTTTTAATAGGTAATCCTAATTGTTCACTTTGCCTCATTGTTGTTCCTCTGGCAGGAAGAGAAATATTTTTAAATATTTCATAAGTACCTCTTGGGACAGTATATTGAACAATAATATCATATTGATCAGAATATCCAAAGCTGAAACTTGCTTTTTGTGCATATTCTAACCTTCGTGTTACGTATGGTCCTTCTCCCATCTCTATTCCTGAATCATTTAATCGTTGTGTTAAATATCCACCTGCTTTACTGTACTCATTATATGACATTGCTCTATAAAAATATTCAAATTCTGGCTCTGATTCATCAGCCGTAGTTGTAACAGGAATATCAATAGCACCCGTAATCGGTTTAGAATTTGCAGAAAAGCCACTGTCTCCATAATGTTTTTAAAATTAGAGCATTGAAAATCAATACTCTAATTTATCACCAACACGTTTGGAACATTACCCAAATGCTTATTTCTTTAATTTCTAATTGGAATTTTTTTCAGTCGGAGATGTAAAATCAAAAAAAACTTTTGAATAGTCTTCTGCGAAAACAAACAGTCTACTCGTAATATTATATCTTACAACAACAAATTTTACATATTCAACAGATTCGTTTTTGATTAAAAGAAGATTATTTAAGATCTCATACGTTAATTCTTTTATACTTTCACTTTTAGCTAATTTATTTCTTCCTTTATAGGACATAATTACATCATCCAACAATAAAGGATGATTTGAATATGAGATTTCAAAATCATCTAATTGAGGATCATATTCTTTTATTTTAGAATAAATTAATTCTTCCATTTTGATAGTATTTTAGAGTAAATTATTAAATTATTTATTGTCCAAGCCTAGGAAGGACATATTCGACTCTTGCACCATAAACTACACCAGGAACAAGCCACTCGTTTTCACCTAAAGTGTAGGGATTAGGATTTGCTACACCAACCTTAAAACTTTTTGACATTATAATTCCAGGAACTGCTGGTCCAAAAGCTATTCCTGTAGCAAAATCTCTAGCAGTTTCCTTACTAGTAGTCCAACTTGTCCAAATACTATAATTATCACTGTCTGCGTGTGCTTGCATATCTTGGTGGGGACCATAAAGTGAATTAACCTGTAAATATCCTTTCGGAATAGCAATTCCAAAATGTGCATTTATGTATTGGCTGTTATCATTATGAAATATTCTTGATGAAACTCCTCGATACAATGTAATCATTTCTCCTGGATCTGGTTCATCAGCCGTTGTTGTAACAGGTACAGTTAAAGGTAAATCCCTTGTCCAGTTATATTCTGGATCTTTCATCATGACAGGTGTTAACACAGCTCCTAAAGTTGCTGCTCCAACCGCTACCGAAGTTGCTTCTACAGCTGAAAAAAATTCTGCAATTCGTATTGGTTCTCCAACTTCAACTGCCCTGGAAACCTCAGCTCCTCTTGTAAGCGTTAAAATATCAGCCCCTTTATTTCTGCCAAACAAACGGTCCCACCAATTGCTTACTCTTCCCCAGAAACCAGGTTTTGGATCTTCTCCAAGAGTTCCACCAAACCCCGTAAAAATATTACCTCCCGAAGATTCGGTACTTGTAGACATTGTTGCTACATACGCTTTAAAAGCAAACTGTGCATCAGCACCTGTAGCAGT
>NZ_QGTV01000010.1:0-161108 GCF_003182335.1 Chryseobacterium sp. AG844
AAACACCGATGCAGACGTTTTTAGATAGTAAACCTATGGCAAAAGAGAAATTATTGGAAACTCTTGCAGAGGAACAAAAAATCCTTACTTTTGGAAGTAAGGATAATATTGGATAACTGACAATTATTTTTAACCCCTAACTGTCAGATAAAGTCGTGGCTATTACAAGCTAAAACACCCAAGAGCATACTTACAATAACAATTGGAATGTACATACAGATGTACTCAAAATACTTAATTTTCATCTTTATTAGTTTGATTGTAAAATTTGTTGATTTTCTTTGATAAGACTTTCATCTAACTTTATTGCACCAGCTGCTTTATTTTTTAGTTCATCAACTACTTTCGCATAAATTTGAGTAGTGGTGACTTTAGTGTGACCCAGCATTTTACTAACAGTATAAATATCTGTTCCTAAAGAAAGTTGTAGTGTTGCAAACGTATGCCTGAAGCAGTGAAAAGTGATATGTTTGGTTATCCCAGCTGCTTGCATCCATTTTTCAAGCGGTCTGGAAATCCACGAGCTATCATGCAAATTTTCAAATACAAGTTGTTCTGGTAATCTTGGAGTTCCGCACAATTGAATTGCTTGTTCAGAAATTGGTGTATACTCAACCCCTTTTGTCTTTTTCTGTCTGAAGTGAATTTTGATTCGATTGGATTGCACATCAAGTTCTTTCCACGTAAGCCTTTTAATATCGCAATGTCGTAAACCCGTTAGAGCAGAAAATAATGATGCTCGTTTCAGTTCATCATTTTCACAAGGTGTATTTACTAAAAGATTAAGTTCCTCCAGAGAGAGATGTTCACGGAAAGATTCCTGCTCTCCAATACCTTTAATCTTTGCTGATAAGTCAATCATAAAATATCCATCTATAAAAGCTTGGGAAACTATTGCTTTAAAAATAGAAAAGTACGTTGCAGCACTATTATTTGAAAGTGTTCCTTTCTTATTTCCACGATATGGTGCCGACAAAAGATAAAGCTTAAAATCGTCAGCAAAACTTAAATCAATTTTAGAAAACCTTAAATCATCACCCGCAAACTCTACAATAAATTCAATTAGACATTTCCAGTTAGTTCTAATGGAATCTGAACTGTTTGCAGACCCGTGCCTTTTCTTCAGTAAACGATTACAGTAATCTGTAAACTTCTCTTTTTGCTTTTCTTGTAATTCAGCTTTTACAGCATCACCTTCACTATATAGATCTACACTATCATACTCTTTTTGACGAAGTTTGCGAATTCCATCTGCATATAACATAGTTTCACGATCGCGTTCACTTTTGCATATAATGACACCATTATCATCACGCCTTGGCTTAAATGTCTTTATACCACTTTTTGAATTAGTACGACCTGTTCTTTTTTTATCCCATTCAACAGTCTGAACAATTCTATTCAAATATTCCCTATCACGTTGAGGCTCATCTTTGCCAGCTACAAAAATTGGATAACTTTCCAAATAGACATACCATTCATTTCTGTCTTCAGCTTTACGCAGTCTAACGGTCACTTGAGTTTTTGAAAGTTGTTTCATACGCTAGTCTATAGTTCCATTATATAATTTATCAATCTCGCTTTTTGGAGCATAAACATAGTTACCAATTTGACGAGTAGGAATTGAGTATTTTCTAATATGCTTGTATACGCTGGTATCGTGTAATTGAAATTTTTTGGAAATCTCTCCTATCGTATAACAATTCTCTTCAGCAAGATCGTAAACAAAAGGATTTGTACTGATTTTTTCTGTTTTTGGCTTAGATATAGGGAAAAGTTTTTCCAAAGCCTGTCTATCTACTCTAATTAATCGAGATCCCTCGTTAACAGAAGGAACACTTTTATTTTTAATTAGCCTGTAAATTGTTGTTTTCGCAATATCAAAAATCAATATTGCTTCAGGAACAGTGATAAATGTTTTATCTATTGGAATCTTTGCAATCAAAGCTTGTCTTCGCATTTCCCTCTTCTCTTCCGTTTTTCTTTTTTGATAAGCCTTCTTGGAACATTGTTCTGTACAATAAACCGAAGTTACAGTCTTTGGTGTAAACTGCTCTGAACAATGTGGACATTCCCTTTTAATCCTCTTAATCATATTTTTAGAAAAACTAAAGATATAAAAAAAATCCTTAAGTTCCACTTCTTCGCATATTAAGTTCCGGTACAAATATGGTACAAATGTCTAATTAAAAACGGTTAAAAACACGCAAAATCAAACAATATAAAAAAAACAAAAATCCCCACAGACAGCTGTCTGTGGGGATTTTCGATATTTTATTAATTATTATTAATCAATAATTACTTAACTTCTTCGAAGTCTGCATCCTGTACATCTTCAGCTCCGGCGTTTCCACCAGGGTTCTGAGCACCTGCATCAGCACCTGGCTGCTGGCCAGCTGCGTATAATTCTTCAGAAGCGGCCATCCAGGCTGCATCTAACGCTTCAGTTTTAGCTTTTACGTCATCAGCATTTTTAGCTTCGAAAGCTGTTTTCAATTCTGCATGAGCTGCTTCGATGGCTGCTTTTTTGTCAGCAGAAAGTTTCTCACCGAATTCTTTCAGTTGTTTTTCAGTCTGGAAGATCAATCCGTCAGCTTTGTTGAAGATTTCAACTTCTTCTTTTCTCTTAGCATCTGCTGCAGAATTTTCCTGAGCTTCTTTCTTCATTCTTTCGATTTCTTCGTCAGAAAGACCTGAAGAAGCCTGGATTTTGATAGACTGCTCTTTACCAGTTCCTTTATCTTTAGCAGATACGCTTAGGATACCGTTCGCATCAATATCGAAAGTTACTTCAATCTGAGGAACTCCTCTTGGTGCTGGTGGAATATCTGTAAGGTCAAATCTACCGATTTCCTTGTTATCGTTGAACATTGGTCTTTCCCCCTGTCCTACTCTGATGCTTACAGCCGGCTGGTTGTCAGAAGCTGTAGAGAATACTTCAGATTTTTTAGTTGGGATCGTAGTGTTCGCTTCAATTAATTTTGTGAATACAGAACCCATTGTTTCGATACCTAAAGAAAGTGGAGTAACGTCAAGTAATAATACATCTTTTACATCACCTGTCAATACACCTCCCTGAATAGCTGCACCAATGGCTACAACCTCATCCGGGTTTACTCCTTTAGATGGTTTTTTACCGAAGAATTTTTCTACTTCTTCCTGGATAATCGGGATTCTTGTAGAACCACCTACCAGGATTACTTCGTCGATATCAGAAGTTGATAAACCAGCATCTTTTAATGCCTTAGCAACAGGCTCCATAGATCTTCTTACAAGATCAGCAGATAATTGCTCGAATTTAGCTTTTGTTAAAGTCTTCACTAAGTGTTTAGGACCTGTAGCAGTAGCTGTTATATATGGTAAGTTAATTTCAGTCTGAGGAGAAGAAGACAATTCAATTTTAGCTTTTTCAGCTGCTTCTTTCAATCTTTGAAGAGCAATGGCATCAGCTTTCAAGTCTACACCTTCTTCAGCTTTGAACTCGTCAGCCATCCAGTTGATGATCACATCATCAAAGTCATCACCTCCCAGGTGGGTATCACCGTTTGTAGACAATACTTCGAATACACCGTCTCCAAGGTCAAGGATAGAGATATCGAAAGTACCACCACCAAGGTCATATACTGCAATTTTCTGATCTTTATGGTTTTTATCAAGACCATAAGCTAACGCTGCAGCGGTAGGTTCGTTGATGATTCTTTCTACTTTAAGACCTGCAATTTCACCAGCTTCTTTAGTAGCTTGTCTCTGCGCATCGTTGAAGTATGCAGGAACAGTGATTACCGCTCTTGTTACTTCCTGGCCAAGATAATCTTCAGCAGTTTTCTTCATTTTCTGAAGCGTCATTGCAGAAATTTCCTGTGGAGTATATTCTCTATCGTCGATTTTTACTTTTACTGTATCGTTTGGTCCGGCAACTACTTTATAAGGTACTCTTGTGATTTCAGAAGCATCATCTTTAAAGTGTGTTCCGATAAATCTTTTGATAGAGTAAACAGTTTTTGTTGGATTCGTTACAGCCTGTCTTTTTGCAGGATCACCTACTTTTCTTTCTCCGTCTTCCGTAAAAGCTACGATAGAAGGAGTAGTTCTTTTACCTTCTGCGTTAGGAATAACAACAGGGTCTTTCCCCTCCATTACAGCAACACAAGAGTTGGTTGTTCCTAAGTCAATTCCAATTATTTTACTCATAATATTTTATATTTTTTCTATTTTTAATTTTAATTTACACTCTCAATTTCTCAATATCTGTACCATTCAAAAAAATATGACAAAATGACACAATAAAAATAAAAACCCCATTAAAGCTGGGGTTTTGAAATTATATTCAGGAAAAAAAATCATTTTTTTGAATGGAGATGTGTCAACTTTCATCAGTTTGCTGTGAGGTTTTATTTACTTTCTTTTAAAACCTGAATCAAAAAATAGCCAAGATCCGGATCCACAGGATATATTCTTCCAGTATTAATGCCAACTCCCACTCCATTTGTTCCAAAACCTACACCGTCTATTCCGATACCTGAGAAACTGTAGAATTTATTAAACTGCTCCGGTTTCCATTTTGCCCATACCGTCATTCCTGTAATCCCTCCTTTTACTATTTTCACCTCTTCATTTTCCTTTAGAGTAATGGCTGCAAATGTATTGTCTGTCACTTCTCTTTTCTCTCCGTTTACTTTAAACTTTGAAGTATTTCCGCCGTTTAGAATGGGCTCGCCAATAATATAAATTCTATTTTTTTCAATAAGCGTACTTTGATGTCTGATGTCGGAATCCTGTATATAATAAGTATCTATTACTAATTCAGATTCATTTTGATGATCTCCTTCTTTAAAGCTTACAATGTGATAAGCATTCGCTCCTGAACTTTTTGCTTTATCAGCAATGGCTGTAAATAAATGTCCGAGATAAGTATTGGGATAATAAGCTTTGTACCTTCCTACAAATGCTGATTTATAGTTTTCCTGCTGCTGTAAAGGAATCATAAATTTCCGGGGAGACAGGTTGTCCAGATTTCCTTTCTCCAGAACCTCTACATATTGACTGTGCCCCCAACCAAATAACTGCAGCAGAAGTATGATTATCAATTTTTTCATGACTAAAAGTTTTTTATAATCCCGGTAAATATTTTCAAATAATGAATAAATTTTTGATAATAACCTGATATAAATATAGCAAAAACAACTGATAACCAGACCTTTTACAAGAAGTCCCAATAAATAGAAGGAATCCCACATTCAATCTTCAAAAATTAATCAAAGTTTAACCTAAGAAATAGAGGCAGAATCTTTGTGAATTATTATTTTTGATAAAATATACACATTTAGAATGTCAATACACTTTAATCCCCGAGATATTACATGGCTTGCCTTTAATGAAAGAGTTTTGCAGGAAGCCATGGATGAAAAAGTTCCCTTACATTTAAGAATACGTTTCCTCGGAATTTTCTCCAACAATTTAGATGAATTTTTCAGAGTGCGTGTTGCCGGATTAAAGCGCGCCATGGATTTCAAGGAAAAAGTGATTGCCGAATCTTTTTATCAGCCGCCATCCAAGATCCTTCAGAGAATCAATGAAGTTGTGATGAGACAACAGCTGAATTTTGATAAAACCTGGAAAAAAATCCAGACCGAAATGGCTGACCATAAAGTTTTTATTAAAAATGCCAAAAACCTGACAGCCAATCAAAAAGAATTTGTCAAACAATATTTCGATGAAGTGGTAGAATCCAATGTGATCCCGATTCTCCTTCACGAAAATACTCCTATGCCTTATTTGCGTGATAAAAGTCTTTATCTGGGAGTAGCCATGAGAAAAAAAGACTGGCAGTATTCCAGTAATTATGCCATTATTGAAATTCCTTCCCGTTTTGTAGGAAGATTCGTATTGCTGCCAACGGAAGATCCGGAAGAAAAAAATGTCATGTTACTGGAAGATGTGATTACCTTTAACCTTCCGCACATTTTCTCTTATTTCGGATATGATGAATTTGCAGCCAATGCATTTAAAGTAACAAAAGATGCCGAACTGGATCTGGATAATGATATCAGAACCAATTTTGCAGAAAAAATAGAAAAAGGACTCAAAAACAGAAGAAAAGGAAAGCCTACCCGTTTTGTTTTTGATAAAGATATGGATAAAGCTCTGCTGGAGCTCCTTATCAGAAAGCTTAACTTAACCAAGAAAGACAGCATCATTCCCGGTGGAAAAATTCATAATTTCAAGCATTTCATGGATTTTCCCGATGTATTTGAAAAGTATGAAAGACCTGTGGAAAGAACCTCTTTTACGCATCAGGGGTTTGAGCATGGGGAAAGAGTAACAGATGTTATTTTAAAAGAAGACGTTCTCCTTACTTTCCCTTATCATAAATATAATCCGGTGATTGATCTTCTCCGTGAAGCCGCTATGGATCCGGATGTAAAATCAATACAGATTACCGCTTACCGTCTTGCCAGCAGCTCAAAAATCATCAATGCCCTGATCTACGCGGCCAGAAATGGTAAAGAGGTAACGGTAATGCTTGAACTTCAGGCAAGATTTGATGAAGAATCCAATCTTGAATGGAAAGATATGCTGGAACCGGAGGGAATTACCGTACTTGTCGGCATTCCAAACAAAAAAGTACATGCCAAACTTTGTGTCATCAAGAAGAGAGCCCACAATAAAACAATCCAGTATGGCTTCGTAAGTACCGGAAATTTCAACGAAAAAACAGCCAGAATATATGGTGATCATCTGCTGCTGACTGCTGACCGCGGCATCATGGCAGATATCAATAAAGTCTTCAATGTGTTGAAAAAACCGAAAGATGATTTTATTTCCATTTTGAAAACTTGTAAAAATTTATTAGTTTGCCCTCAGTTTATGCGTGAAAAGATTGTTCACCATATCGATAAGGAAATCGAAGAAGCTAAGGCAGGACGAAGAGCAGAAATCATTGTCAAAGTAAACTCAATGAGTGACCGCGCACTGATTGAAAAAATATATGAAGCTGCTAAAGCCGGAGTGGTAACCAGAATGATTGTAAGAGGTATCTATTGTGCTGTAAATCAAAAGGAATTCAAAGAAAAAATAAAAGCTATCAGTATTGTAGATGAATACCTGGAACACGCCAGAGTTATGTATTTTTACAATAAAGGGGCTGAAGACATGTACATTTCTTCCGCAGACTGGATGACAAGAAACCTTGACTACAGGATTGAAGCAGCCGCTAAAATCACTGATAAGAACCTTAAGAAGGAATTAAAAGATATTCTTGATATCCAGCTTAGAGATAACGTAAAAGCAAGGATTTTAGATAAAAAACTGAGCAATGAATACGTAAGAAATGATAAAAAAGAATGCCGATCACAAATAGAAACCTATAAATATTTAAAAGCTAAAACAAGCAAGAAATGAAGATAGCAGCGATAGACATAGGGAGTAATGCAGCCCGCCTTCTTATCAATGAGGTAAAGATCAATAACAGAAAACCTGAATTTATTAAGCTGAACCTTCTCAGAATTCCTCTGAGACTGGGAATGGATGTTTTTACCATCGGAAAGATAGGTCCGGAAAGAGAAAAAATGGTCATTGATTCTATGAAAATCTTCAGTGATCTGATGAAAATATACAAAGTAGACCACTACAGAGCCTGTGCTACCAGTGCTATGCGTGATGCTGCCAACGGTAATGAAATTATCGATCTGGTAAAAAATACCTCCGGAATTGATATTGAAATCATTTCCGGTGATGAAGAAGCAACGCTGATCTACGAAAATCATGTTGCAGAAGGTCTTGACAAAGAATTTGCCTATCTATATATTGACGTGGGCGGAGGTTCTACAGAGCTTACTTTCTACGAAAATGGTAAGATGGTTTACGAAAAATCTTTCAACATCGGAACGATCCGTCTTCTCAACAATCTTGTTACGATGGATAACTGGAAAGAAATGAAAGAGGAAATCAAGAAAAATATTGTCAGTAAAAAGCCGATTGTTGCCATCGGTTCGGGAGGAAACATCAACAAAGTATTCTCTATGAGCAAGACCAAAGATGGAAAACCAATGTCTCTGTCTCATCTGAAAAAGGTTTACAAAGAATTCAATGAACTTTCTGTGGAAGAAAGAATGACCAACTACAACCTTAGAGAGGATCGTGCCGATGTATTGGTACATGCCCTGGGAATTTTTAACAATGTCATGTCATGGTCTGATATCAATAAGATCTTTGTTCCTAAAATTTCCGTAGCAGACGGATTGATCCATAATATTTACAGTCAGCTGCAACATAAAAAGTAAAGCTTATAAAGATATTGAAGGCCAGCGCAAAAATGCGCTGGCTTTTATTTTAAAAGTTTTCCCCATTGTCATTGCGAGAAGCATAGCGACGAAGCAATCTGTATAATTAAGTTTTAGCTAAATCCAGTACAAGGCGGCTCATTTTTAAGGCGGGCTAAAGCCCACCCCTATTGAATTATTGAATCCGGACATTTAAGACAATATCTTTTATCTTTTATCCAAAATTTTAAAGTAAAACCCTATGCCTATCCGTCATACCTATATCAATAGCAAAGCAATGAACCCAATCAAAATAATTCTTACAGGAGCTACGGGAATGGTAGGCGAAGGTGTTTTAATGGAATGTCTTGAAAACCCGGATGTTTCCGAAATCCTGAGCATAAGCAGAAAACCCTCCGGGAAAACGCATCCTAAGCTGAAAGAATATCTCGTCCCTGACTTTCTTTCGCTCGATCTGAATGATGAAAAACTAAAAGGTTATGATGCCTGCTTTTTCTGTGCAGGAATCAGCAGTATAGGCATGAACGAAGAAGAATACACCCAAATCACTTATGATACAACCCTTCATTTTGCAAAAGCCGTTTTGAATCAAAACCCTGAAATGGTGTTCAACTATGTTTCCGGGGCAGGTACAGACAGCACAGAGAGTGGAAAAATGATGTGGGCCCGTGTAAAAGGAAAAACAGAAAATGATCTGAAAAGAATGAATTTCAGAGGTACTTATAATTTCCGTCCGGGATTTATGAAACCTGTTGAGGGTCAAATCAATGTAAAATGGTTTTTTAAACCTTTTATTTGGATTTTTCCTATATTTTTTCAGTCAAAATCATTAACTTTACACGAAGTGGGTAGAGCAATGATCAATGTGACACAAAAAGGATACCCTACATCTACTTTAGAAATTAGAGATATTAAAAATTTAGCGCTATGAGAGACATGTTAAAAAGAATTGTTCTGGTTATTTTTGTACTCTTGCTTGTGACTGCTGTTTCAGGATATTTTTATATGCAGAAACATCCTTTGGAAGGAAATAAATCAGGAACAATTTTAAACTTTTCGGGAAAATCAGGAAAATAATTTCACTATAAAGTTTCTTATTCACATAATTTTTATCTTTTATTGGAAATAAACCTATTTTTTAAACATTTCTTAAAGTTCCATTAAAATAATTGCAAGGTATAAAGTTCATTTTTGTATTTATCTAATTGAAATAAAAAATGATCAACAACTACCTATTAAAAGGGTCTGTGATTGCCGCATTCTTCTTTCAGAGCGGTCTTTTCGGGCAGACACTGATTCATTACTGGAATTTTAACGATAATGCTTCTGCATCCACAATTACGACCCCTACTTCTACGATGGTAAATGGTTCTCTTGCACCTATAGCAGGAGGAACGAGTGTTATTGATTTTGCCGGAGGTACCGGACAGAATTTTAGTCTGCAAAATTTAAATGCCAGAAACGGTGATGGATCCGGAACCCATTTAAGATTCAACAATCCGATTGGAGGGGCTTTACAGTTTAATCTTCCTACAACGGGCTATAATAATATCATTGTGAAGTTCACCACCAGAAGATCCGGTCAGGGAGTAGGAACACAAACCTGGTCTTATTCCACAGACGGAACTACTTTTGTACAGTTTCAGACCGTGAATCCTCAGGATGCAGATCCCCAGCTGATAACACTCGATTTTTCTGCTGTACCGGGTGCTAATAACAACCCTAACTTTAAATTAAAGGTAGAATTTTCCGCAACGGGAGGTGGAACAGGCGGGAACAACCGTTTTGATAACTTTACAGTAGATGCTGTTCCAGCAGGAGGCCCTGATACTACTCCACCAACGGTTACTTATTTACCTGCTCACAATACCAATAATGCTTCGACGGCTGTAAATCCGACCTTATCTTTTAACGAAAATATAAGGCTAACAGATAATTCTGCGATCAACGATTCCAATGCACAGAACCTTATTGATTTCCGTCTGGGAAATTCTTCAGGTACCCCAATTCCTTTCACTACAACATTCACTAACAATACCATCACTGTAATTCCTGCTTCCGGACTTGTGCCGGGGCAAGCCTATTATTTAGCGCTTAAGCCCAATATGGTGGAAGATTTTAGTGATAATGGAATTACCACTGTTACTTCGAGTACTTTTACTACTGCTGGAACAACAGTTGCTTTAGAAAAGAATTTTATTAAGGTTAATGAAAATGCGGGAAATCTTGCATTTAAAATCAACATTACCAATCCTTCTGCTTCTACGGTAAACCTTGTTGTAAAGCCTGCTCCTTTCAGTACAGCCGATTCCAATGATTTTACTTTAGCCAACCAGACTATTAACATTAGTCCATCTACAACGAGTTACACCGTCAATATTCCGATTATTGATGACACAGTGGCAGAACAGCAGGCTGAATATTTTGTAGTAAGTCTTGAAAATCCTGTGGGAGCTACTATTTCAGGAGACAATTCTGCAACGGTTTATATCGTAGACAATGATAAACCGGCTCCGGTTCCTTCCCATCAGATTCAGCTGAATTATCTTCTAAGTTTTGACCCGTCAGGAAATAATAACAGTTCTACAGAAATTGTGGTTCATGATCCGTCAACACAACGTTTATTCACAATCAGTTCGATTACTGATGTATTTGATATTATTGATTTCAGTAATCCTTCAATACCTTCAGTCATAAAAACAGTGAACATGACTCCTTATGGTGGTATTACAAGTATCGCTGTGAAAAACGGAATCATTGCAGCCGCCTCTCCCAATACTGATCCTCAGCAAAATGGATCTGTAGTATTTTTTGACATCAACGGAAATTTCCTGAAGCAGGTAACTGTAGGAGCTTTACCGGATATGGTGACATTCTCCCCTGACGGAACAAAAGTAATTACTGCCAATGAAGGAGAACCTAATGATGCTTACACTATTGACCCTGAAGGCACTATCAGCATCATTGATATTTCCGGAGGTATCGGAAATCTTACCCAAAGTAATGTAACAACACTTAATTTTAATAGTTTTGATAATCAGGTAGCAGCATTAACCGCTGCCGGTTTAAGAAAAGTAAGAACGAGTAATACCCTTTCTCAGGATCTGGAACCGGAGTATATAACCATCAGTGCCGACAGTCAGAAAGCATGGGTAACTCTTCAGGAAAACAATGCCATTGCTGAGATTAATCTGGTTACAAAAACCATCACAGGAATCTGGGGATTGGGAAAAAAAGACATGAGTATTCCGGGTAACGGTTTTGATGCCTCAGATAGCAATGGAGAGGTTTTAATTGCCAACTGGCCGGTAAAAGCTTACTATGTTCCGGACGCTGTACAGAATTATAAAATAGGAAACACCAATTATATTATAACCGCTAATGAAGGTGATGAAAAAGATCTTTCAGGATTCAGCGAAAGAACTACAGTAGGTGCTAACAGTTATACTTTAGATCCTGTATTGTTTCCGAATGCAGGTATTTTAAAAGCAGCTTATAATCTTGGCAGATTCAGGGTTTCATCTGCTACAGGAAATACGGATGGAGATTCGGAGTTTGAAGAAATGGCGGCTTTAGGAGCGCGTTCTTTCTCTATTTTCAATGCTGATACTAAACAGATTGTCTACGACAGCGGAGATCAGTTTGAAAGATATATTTCAGCTTATCATCCTTTAATTTTCAATGCGGATAACGAGTCTAACGGTATTAAAAACAGAAGCCGCGCCAAAGGCCCGGAACCGGAAGGAGTTGCTTTAGGAAACATCAACGGACAGACGTATGCTTTCATCACACTGGAAAGAACCGGAGGTGTTATGGTTTATAATATTACGGACCCTAATAACCCTACGTTTACAGATTACAAACATTCCCGTTCTACTTCAGCATACGGAGGAGACAATGGTCCTGAAGGAATCATTTACATTGCCCCTGAAAATACAACAACCAATAAAGGGTATGTGATCGTTGCGAATGAGATCAGCGGAACTTTATCCATGTATGAAGTAGCCACGCCTGCTACGCTTGGAACAGGTGAGATAAAATCTGAACAGGCAGCTTTCAATGTATTTCCAAACCCTGTCAACAAAGGAAATACACTTTATTTCAACAGAAAACAGGATTACGAATTGTACGATATGTCCGGAAAATTGATCGGAAAAGAAAAGGATGCTTTAACAATCAATACTTCTACACTTTCTGCCGGTGTTTATCTGGTAAAAACGTCAGAAGGACAGATCAAGAGAGTTATTGTAAAGTAAATATACATTACAGCATACCATTTTATCTAAGGCTTCGGATTTTCCGGGGCTTTTTTGTCATTGGAATATACAATATGCCATATGAAGACTCTTTATTTAAGATGATTTAACTTTTGAAACACTTGGAAGAAAGCATTTTATATCTATATTTATCCCGAATAAAAAACCAATTCGCATGAAGAATATTAAAACCGCAGGAATTCTTACTTTCCTGTTGCTGGGAACAGCTACTGCTTTCTCACAATCCAGAAAAACAGAATCTACAAAAGGTGTGGAGAAAACCGAAGGCAATAAAGTGGTACATGTAGAAGGTGTAGGACATACACTCAATTATACACTCAGCGGAGGCGTTGTTGAGGTAGAAGGTGGTGATAACAAGCTTACGGTAAAAGGGAGTGCAAAAAAAGTTACAATCTCAGGAACAGGTAACAAAATATACATCGATAAAGTAGACAAAATATCCATGGAAGGTGGTGATAACACCGTTTACTACAGAACTTCAGGAACAAAATCAGGGAAACCGGATGTTTCTATTACAGGAGTGGGAAATAAGGTTGTAAAACAATAAAAAAACATTTTTCGGAATCTGAAAAATCTCATCCTAGACCTAAAGTATCAATTAATTAAAAACCTGCCGGGCTTTAAAAACCCGTCAGGTTTGGTTCACCAAGCTGAACCAAACTTCTTGCTATTAATACAAATAAAAGACAGTCCTTAAAAATTCCTGCTTATAAAATATCTCCTTGTGACCTTTTTCAAATAAAAATCTCAATCAAATTTATTATATTATTTGTATATTTAAATAACATTTTAATATTTAACAGTAAAACCATTTTACAGTTAAAAAACACAAAACCAAAAGAAATCATGAAAAAAGTACTATTGTTCTCATTAAGCTTATTTTTCAGCTTATATTTTGCTCAGGTAGGGATAAACACAAGCTCTCCCACTGCAACTCTTGATGTAAAAGCATTAACAACAGCCACAGCTCCTGCTATTGCTGAGGGATTAATCACTCCTAGATTATCAAGAGCTGACCTTATTGCTAAAGACGGGGCTTATAATTCCCCGCAAACAGGTACCTTAGTATATGTATTAGATACAACAGGTACCCTTACAGTAAAAACAAACAATGTTACTACACCCGGCTACTATTATTTTGATGGAACTATCTGGCAAAAAGTAATTACCTCTGTTCCCAGCGATACCAGTATATATAATACAGATGGTACGATACAAGCAAATCGTACTGTCGCCATGACTAATAAAACATTATCTTTTACAGCAAGTACCCCCAGTGTCAATCAATTTAATATTGATGGCACTACTTTTTCAGTAGATACACAAAATGACAGAATAGGAATCGGGACTTCCGCACCTACTACTAAATTGGATATTAATGGTAATGTGAGAATTGGGACTGCTTCAAGTTCCAATTCATCAACTAATGTTTCTACCCTTGTGAGAGACAACACAACAGGAGAAGTGAAAATTGCTGTTTCATCAACCGGAAATACATCACCGCTAAATTATATTGTTTATACAATTTCTAACGTTAATGGAGACTGGGTTGCTAATTATGACACTAAAATAAGCAGCACAGATTATACTGTGACAGTAGTAGGAAATAGTTTTAACACCTCTTTAAATACTAATACAGGAACAACACCTCCTACTTATGCTCCCGCAAATGTGTTTGCATTTACTTCTGCCGGAACATGGCGTTTATCAGCTGACTATTTAGCCACGGCTACTCCAGGTGGAGTGAATGGAACATGGACAATCTACTGCCTTGTTATCAATAATAGTGTACTTAAAACGCTTACACCAGTGTCTCAAAACTTAGGAGGATTAAATAGTGGAGCAGCAGCTGCACCTCCGGCAGGATTATAATTTTCATTTATTACGTGAAAATATACTCAAAAATTAATAAACCTGACGGGTTTGGTTAAGCTTGGTGAACCAAACTTATTGTTATTAATGCAAATAAAAAGACAGGCCTTAAAAAAAGCCTGTCTTTTTAAAAATATCTCAGATATAATTTACTCTACGTTGATTACCTTTTCGATTTCCGGAGCATGTTGTTTGATTGTATTTTCAACACCCAGTTTTAAGGTTGAAAAATTCAATGAACACCCGGAACAGTTACCTAAAAGTTTTACAAACACCTGATTATCTTTCACATCAATAAGCTCAATATCACCACCGTCTTTATTCAAAAACGGCCTGATGCTTTCCAGAGCTTCCATTACTCTTGTTACTGTATCTTCGTGCGTTATGTTTGTTTCCATATTTTTTCAGTTCAATTCGGTTTCTTCAAATTTTATTGAAATTATTATTATTTTGCTTTTGGCGAGCATCCTGCCATTGTGGAAATCTTCACTGCTTCAGTGGGAGGAAGATTTTTATTTCTTTCCACTAAGCTTTCTACCATTTTTCTGGCAGTTTCTGTGTAGATATCTTCAATTTTAGATCCTTCCTGAAGTGCTGCCGGTCTTCCAACGTCACCTGCTTCTCTGATGCTCTGGATTAGTGGAATTTCACCCAATACCGGAATTCCAAGATCTTCCGCTAAATATTGTGCTCCCTGGTTTCCAAAGATATAATATTTATTGTCAGGAAGTTCTTCCGGTGTAAAATACGCCATATTTTCGATCAAACCAAGCACAGGAATGTTAATACTTTCCATCTGGAACATGGCAATTCCTTTTCTTACGTCTGCCAATGCAACATGCTGAGGTGTACTTACGATGACCGCTCCTGTTACTGGTACTTCCTGGATAATTGACAAGTGAATGTCACCTGTTCCCGGAGGAAGGTCAATTAGAAGGAAATCCAGTTCTCCCCATGCTGCATCTCTGATCATCTGGTTCAAAGCTTTTGAAGCCATAGGACCTCTCCATACTACTGCCTGATTGGCTCCTGAGAAGTATCCTATTGAAAGCATTTTTACTCCATAATTTTCGATAGGCTTCATCAGATTCTTACCATTCACTTCTACAGAAATTGGTTTTTGTCCCTCTGTATCAAACATGGTAGGAACTGAAGGACCGTAGATATCAGCATCCAGTAATCCTACTTTAAAGCCCATTTTAGCCAACGTTACTGCCATATTTGCAGAAACGGTAGATTTCCCTACTCCTCCTTTACCGGAAGCAATAGCGATAATATTTTGAATTCCCGGAATCTGTTTTCCTTTGATCTGACTTTGCTGAATTTCACTAGGCTCCGGAGAAACGATTTTAAGTTTTAAATGAATGTCTTCTCCAAACTCACTGGCAAAAGCCTGTTTCATAGCAGCCTCCAGTTTTTTCTTTTCGTGCATTGCAGGCGAATGGGCAGTCATATCAATATAAACATCGTTACCCATAATCTGAAGATTATTCACCAAATCGTCTACTTCTATTTCTTTAAGGAATTCCTGAACCTTTTCTTTCGTCAACATATAAATATAAATTGTTTACAAATTTACGCATTTTTTCGGTAATTTAGAATCAATAAAATCTATAATATCAGGTGATAAATCAGATCGTTAAAAATTTCTTATTCTGTTTTTTCATTCTGATACCACATCCTCTCCCAGAAAGCAATTGATATGAAAACGACCTCCTATCCTTCCAAATATGCACAGCCAAAAGGAATTATTATTGTTGGAAAAACAAAATTCAAATGGTATGACCTGGCCAATGATCCTGCAGAAGTTTCACAACAGGACATTGAAAATGCCCAAAAGTGTATCGAAAGTGCTGAAGAAAACTTTAAAAACATTGATGATCTCGGATTTGTCATTATGCACCGCTGCGGAAAAAACTATCTTTTACTGGTATGTACATGGCGAAATGAAAACGAATTATGGGAGAGCGTGTATTATGATGGTTCCGGACAATTTGAAATATGGGACAGAAACAAAACCCACCTCCCAACTTATTGTGTCTGGGAAATGGGTATTGTCTATCATGAATCTCAGTCCTGGAAAAAATATCTGGGCTCCGGAAGAGAAGACAAAGATAAAGAGACCTATCTCAATCATTTTTTTGAAGGAGAAGTGTAATTTAAATTCGCTCTGTCTTCTTATGAATGAGATCGTTTTTAACAGGACAAACGGTAATGATCTTTTATTGCATCACTTTTGCTGTTTTTCAATATCTTCGTCTGATAAAATCAGAACATGAAAAAAGGGCTTATTGCATTTTCTATATTTATTACTCAGATCATTTCTGCACAGAGCTATTCCCAATATGTGAATCCGTTTATAGGAACCGGAGGGCATGGCCACACTTTTCCCGGGGCAATCGTTCCATTCGGGATGGTACAGCTTTCTCCCGATACAAGAATTGATGGAAGCTGGGACGGATGCAGCGGATATCATTATTCGGATTCTGTAATCTATGGTTTTTCTCATACTCATCTGAACGGAACGGGAGTTTCCGATTATGGAGATATCATGCTGATGCCTACGATGGGAAACCCAGGTCTGGGCAGCAAGGATTATTCTTCAAGGTTTTCACATAAAAATGAAAAGGCGGCTGCCGGATATTATTCTGTAAAATTAGATAAGAATAATATTGATGTCCGCCTTACTACTACCAGAAGGGTCGGCTATCACGAATATACGTTCAACAACGCAGGCAATGCCAATATTATCTTAGACCTCAATCACAGAGACAAACTTCTGGAAGGGGAAGTAAAGATTATTGATGATAAAACCATTGAGGTTTTCAGAAGAAGTGAAGCATGGGCCACCAACCAGTATATTTACGCCAGAATTGAGTTTTCAAAACCCATGAAAATTTCAAAAAAAGAAGTTAACGGAAAGCAGGAAAACAATCTTTTTACCGGAACAAAACTTGCTCTGGCATTTTCAGCCACCGTTAAAAAAGGAGAAAAGATCAATGTAAAAGTTTCTGTTTCTCCTACAGGATATGAAGGAGCAGGAAAAAATATGCTGGCAGAAGGACAGTCAGGCGATTTTGACATTGTAAGAAAGCAAGCTCAATCTGACTGGGACAAAGAGCTTTCAAAAATTGAGGTGAAATCTGATGATAAAAACAAATTAGCCATTTTTTACACCGCTCTTTATCACGTTTTCACACAACCCAACATCAATATGGATGTAGACGGAAGATACAGAGGCAGAGATAATAAGCTTTATACCACCAATGGTTTTGATTATTATACGGTATTTTCACTTTGGGACACCTTCAGAGGAGCACATCCGCTGATGACTTTAATCGACAGAAAAAGAACTGCTGATTTTATCAATACTTTCATTAAACAATATGAACAGGGAGGAAAACTTCCGGTATGGGAACTGGCTTCCAATGAAACAGAATGCATGATTGGCTACCACTCCGTTTCTGTTATTGCAGATGCAATGGCAAAAGGAATTCAGGGATTTGATTATGAGAAGGCATTTCAGGCAGCAAAAGGTTCAGCCATGCAGGATATTTTTGGATTGAATGCTTATAAACAGAATCATTATATCAGTATAGATGACGAGCATGAAAGTGTTTCGAAAACTGTAGAATATGCTTATGATGACTGGTGTATTGCTCAGATGGCAAAAATTTTAGGCAAAAAAGAAGAGTATCAGGAGTTCATGAAGCGTTCTCAGAACTGGAAAAACCTTTATAATCCAAAAACAGGTTTTATGCAGCCAAGAAAGAACGGAAACTGGTATGAACCATTTGACCCGAGAGAAGTCAACAATAATTATACGGAAGGAAACTCATGGCATTATTCATATTCTGTACAGCAGGACATTCCGGGACTTATTGCGGCTCATGGCGGGAAAGAAAAGTTTGAACAGTTTATTGATGCTATCTTTACTGCTCCTGATAAAACTACGGGAAGAGAACAAGTGGACATCACAGGATTGATGGGCCAATATGCCCAGGGAAATGAGCCAAGCCACCACATTGCCTATCTGTATAATTTCGTCGACAAGCCAGAAAAAACAGATGCGAAAATCAAATACATTCTTGATAATTTTTATAAAAACACCCCTGACGGATTGATCGGAAATGAAGACTGCGGCCAGATGAGTGCATGGTATGTTTTAAGCTCAATAGGAATTTATTCTGTAACCCCGGGATTACCGGAATGGGAAACCACCACTCCATATTTTGACGAAATTAAAATTCACCTTGAAGACGGCACTACAAGAACGATTACAAAAACTACAGGCAGAGCAGAGCTCAAAAAATTAGGTTTCGAAAATGTAAAACCTGCTAAAGATTTTAAATATCCTGAACAGACAGCCTCTCCGGTAATTGCTGCCGACAGAATCTTCGACTTTTCTACCAAAGTTGAAATCACTCCATTAAACCCAAGCGACAAAGTATATTATATGACAATGGATGAGAGTGACAGCAATAAAAGAAAAACATTCTCTACTTATAAAGGCCCGATTTCCATCACCAAAACTACTCAGGTAATGGCTTATGCTGAAAGAAACGGCGAAAAAAGCTCTGTGACAACCGCTCATTTCAACAGAAGACCAAACTATTGGGATATTAATATTCTGTCAAAAGTGACTCCGCAGTACAGTGCTACCGGAAACTTGGCACTTATTGACGGAATCAGAGGAGATGTTAATTGGAGAAAGGGTGAATGGCATGGTTATCAGGGACAAAATTTTGAAGCTATTATTGATCTTAAATCCCCTCAAAACATTAAATATTTATCTTCAACGTACCTTCAGGACAGCAAAGCATGGATTCTGATGCCTAAAAAGGTGGAATATTACGCTTCCATGAACGGAAAAGATTTTGTCCTTCTGAAGACCGTTGACAATACTATTGATCCTAAGGATGAAAAAGTACAGATCAAAGATTTTTCTACAGAAATTCTTCCTACCGAAGCACGTTATATCAAAGTAAAAGCCTACTACTTCGGAAAACTTCCGGAATGGCATCAGGGAGCCGGAGGCGATGCGTATATCTTTATTGATGAGATTGGTATAAAGTAAGGAAGATGGGAGAAGGAAGATGGAAGTTTCTATCTGCCGGAGTACTTTTTAAAGTTGGCTTGAAGAAAGGTTAAAATTAAAAATTTGATAAGTAAACATAGATTAATCTTTAGACTTTCAGAAACTTCCAGCATCCAGCTTCCTACAAAAAAAATCACCCTTCGAAAATTCGAAGGGCGTATTTTTTATCCATTCATTCTTTCCGACCATTGCAGAACTTCCGGAAGTTCTATATCAGAAAACTCGATGTGAATGACTCTTCTTTTCCTTCCGTTCGTTGTTCTGTTAGAACCATGAAGCGTTAAAGGTTTCATCAGCATAATTCCCCCTTTTTCTACGTTGCAGATTTCTTCTGTTTCTACAGTCCAATCAATAGTCTCGGGTCTGTAAATGCCTTTTGCATGAGACTTTGGAACCACTTTCAGCGCTCCGTTGTTTTCATCGGTATCATCCAGATGGATTCTGATGGTATAGATATTTTCCAAAACGTTGAGTGGAGGCTGTACCGCAAACTGATTTTGTTTGGTGGTCCAAGGTCCGAAATTAGCGAGTTCCAACTTCTTATCTACAGAAATAGTAAGATCCTGGTGATAGGCTACATACCAGTTGGAGGTTTCAGGCTTATCAAAATAGATACTTTTAACCACAAAATATTTTTCACCGAAGATTTCTTTCACCACTTTCCGGATGTTTTCATTAAACACAAGATCTTTGATTTCCGGAACTTCTTTTAAGAACTGCCTGATAGCAAAAAGGTCTTCAGACTTTCTAAAATTTTCTTTTGAAGTGTCTATATTTTGCAGCACAACATTGATGTCTTCAAGTTCTTTCTGCGAAAACACATCATTGATAACAGCAAAGCCATATTCTTCAATATGGCTTTTATGATTTTCTAAGTTATGTAAACTCATTGATATTTAAATTTTGTCCAATGGTTCAGTTAACTGCCCTTCCCATTTTGAAACTGCTGTGGTTGCCAGCGTATTTCCAAGTACGTTGGTCATACTTCTACCCATATCACAGAAATGGTCAATTGGTAAAATCAAAGCAATACCTTCTGGCGGAATCCCGAACATTGAACATGTTGCCACAATAATTACCAGGGAAGCTCTTGGAACTCCTGCAATTCCTTTTGACGTAAGCATTAATACCAAAAGCATAGTGATCTGCTGTCCAAGGGTCATTTCGATTCCGTAGATCTGAGCAATAAAGATTGAAGCAAATGTCATGTACATCATACTTCCATCCAGATTGAATGAATATCCTAAAGGTAAAATAAAAGATACTACTCTGCTGTTACACCCGAATTTCTCCAGTTCTTCCACCAATTTCGGGAATACTGCTTCTGAACTTGTAGTAGAGAAAGCAATTAGCAAAGGCTCTTTAATTCTTTTTAAAAGATCAAAAAGACGGTTTCCTAAGATGAAATATCCTACCAGTAAAAGGACCAGCCAGAGAACTCCTATAGCAAAGAAGAAGTCTCTTAAATAAATAGCATATACTTTAAAAATTTCAAAACCATTGGTGGCCACTACCGCTGCAATAGCGCCCAATACTCCAAGCGGAGCAAACCACATGATATACCCTACCATTTTAAGAATGGCGTGAGCAATAATATCAAATAGTTTCACAACAGGCTTAGCGTATTCTTCTCCAAGATTAGCCAAAGCAACTCCAAACATTACCGCAAATACAACAATCTGCAATACCTCGTTGGTAGCGAAGGCTTCAAATAAACTTTTAGGAATCATGTGTTTTACAAAGTCTTCCATGGAAAAACTTTTGCTGCTTTTAAGAAGCTCATCAGCAGAAGCCACATCCTGAATCGGTAATTTTGTAACATGTCCCGGCTCCAGCCAGTTAACAAGGATCAACCCGATAAAAAGGGAAATCAGAGAAGCTGAAATAAACCAAAGCATGGCTTTTGTACCTACTCTTCCAATCATTTTGATATCACTCATTTTGGCAATCCCCACTACTAATGTTGTAAAAACCAATGGAGCAATAATCATCTGTACCAATCTGATAAAAACCGTTCCCAACAGTTTTATGTTTTTAGAAAAGGGTTCTGCACTATCCGGATAGCTCACGTGTACAATACCTCCGATTCCTACGCCCAGAAGAAGGGCAATGATAATTGCTATAAAAAGTTTATTCTGTCCTTTCATATATATAGTTCAATTTGCGCAAATATAATGGTTTTTCAATTGGCAGACGATTTTCTTCTATAGCGTTGAATTTTGCATTAAGTTTTTAATCCCTGAAAATTAAAACCCTGGTTTAGAAAATATTGTAAAAAAATTAAGAAACATTTATTGAATTTTTATTCCTTTGGTACAAATTTTATTATTACATTTGAGTGTATAACAACATTAATAAATATACAATATGAAAAAAACTATTGCAATGGCTGCATTAGCTGTAGCTGTATCTTTCGGTGCTATTTCTTGTAAAAAGAAAGTTTCTGATGCCGACCTTCAGACTCAGGCTACAACTATAGTAACTTCTAATCCCAATGCTTCTGTTGAAGTAAAAGAAGGTGTAGCTCACTTAAGCGGTACTTTCGCAGATCAACAGTCTAAAGACGCAATGATTGCTAAATTAAAAGCTATCAGCGGGGTAAAAGACGTAATGGATATGTCTACTATAGCAGCTGCACCTGCACCTGCACCAGTGGAAACTGCTTCTGCTGTAGATCCTGCTGTTCAGAAAAAAGTTCAGGATGCGGTGAAGGATTTCCCTTCTGTAAAAGTAGAAGTTGTAAACGGACAGCTTACGCTTACAGGAAATGTTTCTGCTTTACAGGCCAGAAAAATCAAAGAATCTGTAGATGCTTTGAAAATCGGAAAGTATAACAACAACCTAATCGTAAAATAATTAAAGATGAGCGAATTACAAGATAAATATTCAAGTGTAGTTTCAGCGGCACAGTCTGCAGGGATTTCCAATCTTCAGGTTCAGGAGCAGGATGGAATTCTTTATGTTTCCGGAAATGCTTCCAATACTGCAGCTAAAGATGCTGTATGGAATGCTTTAGGAGCTATTGATTCTACTTATTCTGCTTCAGATATCAATATTGATGTACAGGTTGCAGGTCTTGCTTCAGGGGCTTCTTTAACAGTGGCTACTGAAGAATCTAATCTTAACATCAGACAGGAACCTTCTACTGAGGCTGCCGTTGTAGGTAAAGCTGCAAAAGGTTCTTCTGTAACTCTTATTGAGCAGACTTCTGATGACTGGTGGAAAGTGAAAAATGCAGATGGTCAGGAAGGATATGCTTATTCAAGATATTTAAGAGCATAATTTTTATTAAAAAATAATAAATTTTCACAAAAAAAACATCGAAACATCCCAGATTTGGGATGTTTTTATATTTTTACGGCTCTGAAAAAAAAACTAATGAAGAAAACTCTGCTGCTATTGACTTTGATGTTCACAGTCATTATTCTGCACGCCCAAAAACTACACATTGACGGAAAAATATCCGATTATGAAAAGAAAGCGATAGAAAATGCCACCGTTTATCTTTTGAAAGAAAAAGACTCATCCATTATCAATTACACAGCTACCAACAAAGAAGGGAAATTTTCTCTGAAAATTGATGACATAAAAGAACCTTCCATTCTTAAAGTAGACGCTGATAAATTATCTTCCTATTCGAAAAAATTTGAAAAAATAAACCTGTCATTATCACTGGGGGATATTCAGCTCGAGAAACAAGGCATTGTGAATACGATTGATGAGGTAAAAATTACGGTTTCTCCGGTAAAAATTAAAAAAGATACTATTGAATTTAATGCAGCCGCAATCAAAGTAAGACCTGACAGTAAAATTGAGGAACTTCTGAAGCAGATTCCCGGTGTAGAGATCAGCAATGAAGGAAAAATTACGGTGAATGGAAAAGAGGTGGATCAAATCATGATCAACGGAAAACCTTTCTTTGATAAAGACGGTAAAATTGCCCTCCAAAATCTACCTGCAGATATCATCAAGAATATCCAGTTTACCACCACCAAAACAAAGGAGGAGGAACTGAGCGGAAAAGCAGCCAAATCCCAGAATACCACTATCAACTTTAATATTGATGAAAAGAAAAATAAAGGTTTGCTGACAAGACTTACGGTCGGCTATGGATCAGACAAGCGGTATGAAGCAAGCGGACTGGCCAGTTATTTTAAAGGGGATACGAAAATAAGTTTGTTGGCTTCTTCCAACAATATCAATTCCCAGGGATTTTCCAGAGATGAGGTTTTTGACAGCATGGGTAATGGCCGGAATGCCTGGATGATGCAGGGAGGATCTGTCTCAACGGTAGGAAATGTAACTTACTTTAACCAGGGAGGTGGTACAAAAGGAATTCAAAGGTCTACGACCATTGGCTTAAACTACAGTGACAAACTTGGAAAAGATGCCGATCTGGATTCCTTCAGTCTAATGCATTCCGATTCTAATACAGAAACAAGGTCTAAAGTTTCAAGGTCTACTCTTCTCCCTGCTTACACGCTTCAGACCAATTCTGAAAGTAACGGAGAAAATGAATCCAAGCAATACAGTTTTGATACTTCAGCCAAAATCAAGCTGGATTCTATGACCAGTATCTATCTTTCTCCGAGATTTACAAAAAACAGCAGTTTCAGTTTCAATAACTCAAGATCCTCTTCTTTAAGGAATGGCAGTCTTCTGAATGAAAGTAATGCGTATTCCAGTAATGATTCGGAAAGCAATTCATTTAATCCATATCTCTATTTTTCAAGAAAATTCAGAAAAAAAGGCCGTTCAATTTCCGCTAATATGAACAGTTCCATTTCAGAATCCAGAAGGGATAATCTGAATCAATCTCAAAACACGTTCTATCAATCCAATGGAATATCAACAGACAACAGGGATCAATTAGCCAAAAATAAAAATCAGAACAGCAGTTTCAATTTCAATGCCGGATATACAGAACCTGTTTCCGATTCGTCCAGTGTAAGTTTTGAAGTGAAATATGAAACCCGATCTACCAGAGACTTGAGGAATGTAAATGATTTTGATAATACAACCGGAGACTACACTAAATACAATCAGCTTTTATCCAACAATATGAAGCAAAGAATTAATCAGATCTCTCCTGAGCTTACATATCAGATTAATAAAAAGAAACTGAATTTCTGGGCTTCCATGAATCTTGATATTTCAGATATGAAGGTAAATTCTATCTATAACGGACAGCAATATGATCTGCAGAAAAATTTTGTACTGCCCCAATATAATGTCAATCTTTACTATCAGCTGAGTGAAGGAAAAACCTTGAACATTTATAACTATTCCAACTTCACCATTCCCACCGCAGAACAATTGACTCCATATAAAGATGAATCCAATCCTTTGATTACGTTTCAGGGAAACCCTGACTTAAAAAACACCTGGACCAACAATCTTTATTTGTATTTCAACAATTATAATAAAGTAAAAGATCTCAGCTACTATTTCAATATCGGCTTTACGTACAGAAATAATGACATCATCAATTTTTCCACCTATGATAATGCAGGGAAACAGGTAATTACTTATGACAACGTAAGCGGAAATAAAAGCATCAATGCCGGCGGAGGTTTTAGTAAAGTATTGAAATGGAAGAATAATAAACTTATTATCAATCCAAGACTCACCATGAATTATGCTTACAATAACGGTTTTATTGACGGACAATCTTTCACCAGCAATTCTTACAATCTAAACCCAGGTCTTAATCTCACCTATGAAATCAAGGATAAAATGACCATCAAACCTTCTTACAGACTTGGATACAGTTTCTCCAATTATACCAATTATAATGTAACGAATGTAAATACAGCCAATCAATCCCTAAAACTGGAACTCACCAATTATATGCTGAAAGGCAATTTCGTATTTGGAAACGATTTTGAATACAATACCAATTCCAATATTGCTCCGGGCTTTAAAAAAGATTTCTACTTCTGGAATACCAGCCTTGGATATTCGTTCTATAAAAAACAGTTTACGGCAAAAGTAAAGGTCTATGATGTTTTAAATCAAAATCAAAGCGTAAGAAGAACGATCACCGATTCTTATTTTGAAGATCGTGAAGATCTCATCCTGAAACGATACATCATGTTTTCCATCAGCATGAAACTGAATAAGTTTGCAGGAAAAAAGAAGTAATAATCACACCATACTTTATATATAATTTTTGATAATGGCCGGATCTTTCCGGCTATTTTTATAGACAACCTGAAATATAATACTGAGCTCCATTACAAGTGAATACGTAATATTCCCCTCCTCCGGAGGGGTGGCGAAAATTCAAAGAATTTTTGACGGGGTGGTTTCCCAAGAAATATCATCATATTACACAGATTAGTAGTAATCACAACAACCTTTTAAACAAGATTTACGAATAAACCTGTTTTTATTTTTAAATTAGCATCAAATTTTTTTTATGAAAATCCATATTTCAGTATTATGTATTCTTTTTTTCATTCTTGGAAAAGCTCAGAAAACGGAACAGAAAGATACTTTCGTTAAAGACAATTTCACCAAGAAAGAATTTTATATTCCAATGCGTGATGGCGTAAAACTTTTCACTGCGGTATATATCCCGAAAGATATATCGAACAAGAACAAATATCCGTTCCTGATGCAGAGAACCTGTTACAGTATCGCACCGTACGGAGAAAGTGAATATAAAACAAAGGTAGGTCCCAACACGTATCTTATGAAAGACAAGTATATTTTCGTGTATCAGGACGTACGCGGAAGATATATGAGTGAAGGCACTTTTACCAATATGACTCCGCAGGTGGAACGCAAGACCAAAAAAGATGTTGATGAAAGTACTGATACTTATGACACCATCGAATGGCTTTTGAAAAATGTGAAAGATAACAATGGTAAAGTAGGCCAATTCGGAACATCATACCCGGGATTCTATACTGCTGTAGGAACGTTGTCACAGCATCCTGCTTTGGTAGCTTCTTCACCACAGGCACCTATTTCTGATTTCTGGAATGACGACTTTCTTCACAACGGAAGATTTATGCTCGGCTATTTCAGAACATTCCCTGTTTTTGGGGTTCAAAAAACGCAGCCGGAGAAACAGGCCTGGTATATGGATTCTTTCATCAAACAGACTTCTGAAGACGGTTTGAAATTCTACAGAGATATGGGTACTCTGAAAGATGGATATGAAAAATATTACAAGAATAATTTCTTCATGACAGAGATTATGAATCATACCAACTATGATGAATTCTGGCAGAAAAGAGGTCTTCTTCCTCACTTAAAGAATATTAATCACGCTGTAATGACTGTCGGAGGATGGTTTGATGCAGAAGATCTTTCAGGACCATTGAATATTTATAAAACCATAGAAAAAACAAGCCCTAAAGCAAAAAATACTATCGTTATGGGACCTTTCTCCCATGGCGGCTGGTCTCAGGAGCAGGGAAAACATTTCCACAGTGAAACGTATTTTGGTGACAGCATTGCTACATACTATCAGAAAAATATTGAAACAAGGTTTTTCAATCATTATCTGAAAGGCAATACCAAAGAAGATGCAGGACTTCCTGAAGCACTGATGTATGACACCGGTGCTAAAGCATGGAAGGAATTCGCTTCTTACCCACCGAAAAATGCTCAGAAAGTGAATTTCTATCTTTCTGATAAAACCCTGAAAAAATCATCCGGACAAGGCTATTCTGAATATTATAGTGATCCTAACAATCCTGTTCTAAGCTCAGATCATTTAAAAGACTTTAACGGTTTCACTCCAAAAAATTATATGTCGGAAGACCAGAGATTTGCTGTAGGAAGACCAGATGTATTAACATTCACTACCGATGTATTGACTGATGATATTACATTTGCAGGAGAGATTGTGGCTAAACTGAATATTGCATCCACGTCTACAGATGCCGATTTTGCAGTAAAACTGATTGATGTTTATCCTGAAGATTTTAAGCCTGCAGAAAAGAAAGAAGGCGTTATCTATGGCAACTACCACCAGATGGTAAGAAGTGAGATCATGCCTGCAAGATTCAGAAATACCAAAGAAAAGGGAGAAGCTTTGGTTCCGAACCAGAAGACGGCTGTTAACTTCAGACTTCAGGATGTAGTTCATACGTTCAAAAAGGGACACAAAATCCAGATTCAGATCAGCAGCACATGGTTCCCGCTTTTCGCCATCAATCCACAGAAATTTATGGATAACCCGAATTTTGCCAATAAAGAGGATTACACCAAAGCATTTATTAAAGTATATGATGACAGCTCCATTGAAGCTGAAATTTTAAAATAAATTGAAAAAGCTGTTCGTTTGAACAGCTTTTTTGTTTTTAGAGCTTGAAGTTTATTTTGGTTTTGGCTAAAGCCGGATGATTTTGTTCTTTTGGTTTAAGTGGGCTAAAGCCCACTTCTATTGATGGAGATGATAAGCGTAATTCTCTAAAGTCTGCGTAAACAGCTTGCCATTAGATAAAGCATCATTGGGACTCCTTCGGAGTGACAAACGTTATGGATAAAATTTCTCTTAAAAACTATTCTTCAATGGTTCTGAAAGTCAGGTTGACTCTTGGAGTTTTCACTTTTGTAGTGGGTGGAAGCCTGTGAAGCCAGTTGTCCTGGGTAGTTCCTTTCATAATTAATAAACTTCCGTTTTCGAGGAATATCTCAACTTTTTCTTTAGTTACTTTATGTTTAAATAAAAATTTTCTTTCGGCGCCAAAAGTCAGAGAAGCAATGGCTCCATGTTTTTTCAGATCTGTCTCGCCATCGCTATGGTAGGCCATTCCTTCACTTCCGTCGTGGTACAAATTAAGCAGACAGGAATTGTAGGTTTCTCCCGACACTTCTTCACATTTTTTCTTCAGCTCCAGTAATTCGGGAGTCCAGAATTTTGCATATTTTGTTCTTTTTGAATAAGTGTATTCAAATGCTTTTTCTCCAAACCAGGCCACTTTTCTTTTGGTTAAAATCAGTTTTCCAAAGATTACCGCCTCATCATTCTCCCACGGAATCTGATTAAGCAGATATTTATAGTAAAAATCTGATTGTTCTTTGGTGAAGACCTTGCCATAATAATGAACGGTTCCATCGTGTGGAAGGATATTTAGGGGATAATCTGATATTTCTTCGAAAAGGCTCATCATCGTTTTTAATTTTTTTTCATTAAACACAAATTACACTAATATTTTTCACAAATGACACGAATTTTCGCATCAATAGAAACGGACTTTAGCCAAAACTTCAATTAATAGTTTTCAGCCACAAAAGATTCTTTCATTAAACACAAATTACACCAATGTTTTTCACTAATGACACGAATTTTTATATCAATAGAAACGGGCTTCAGCCCGTTTAATAAAATACAAGAATCCATTGGCTTTAGCCAAAAACTTAATAATTGCAGAATCCTTTTGTGGTAAAATAGATTACGAGTAAATATGTGAGCCCTCCCAACCCACAATCAACTGTTTCCTATCACTTCCCCATCGGTAGCCACCGAGATGTCCTGTAGACTGAATCACGCGGTGGCATGGGATAAGAAATGCAACCGGATTACTTCCAATAGCCGTTCCCACTGCTCTGGAGGCTTTAGGATTTCCTATTTTTTCGGCTAACGTGCCATAAGTAGACAGTTTACCCATCGGAATAGTCAGCAGACTTTCCCATACTTTCAACTGAAAATCGGTTCCTTTTAAGTGTAGTTTTATTGTGTTGAGTTTTGTCCAGTCTTTATCAAATATGGACAGTGCGTTCTTTTGAAGGGCATCCTGTTTTTCAATAAAAGAAGCATTGGGGAATTTTTGTTTCAGTTCCCCGAATGCTTTTTCTTTATCGTCTTCAAAAGCCATATAGCAGATTCCTTTTTCTGTAGAAGCTACTAAGATATTTCCGAAAGGACTTCCGGAAAAACTGTAATGAATACTAAGGCTTTTTCCTCCGTTTTTATATTCTGCCGGAGACATTCCTTCAATCTTTACAAACAGGTCATGAAGCCTGCTGGTACTTGAAAGTCCTGTCTCATAGGCGGTATCAAACAAGCTTGCTTTTTCTTCCTTCAATAAATTTTTAGCATGTTCAAGACTGATGAACTGTAAAAATTTTTTCGGACTTGTTCCTGCCCAATCTGTAAAGATTTTCTGGAAATGAGCCGGACTTAAGTGAATATTTTCTGCCACTTCCTCCAAACTTGGCTGAAGCCTGAAATTGCTCCGGATATATTCTATCGCTTTGGCAATTCTGTTATAATCTATCTGACTTTGTGTGGACATCATATTATTGTTTTTACCTCACAAATATCCAAAGAATATACGGCAGAAAAAATCCGATTCTTGCGGAATATTAGTTGTTGTTATAAATATCGTAGTAAGCAAGCATTTTGTAATATAACTTTGCAGACAGGAAAGCTGTTGGCTTAGCCATTGGTGAATCCATTAATTCTACAATATCAAATGCTACTACATTACATTTTTCAAATACTTTTCTTAATAATTCCAGCGTTGGATACCATTGTAATCCACCAGGCTCAGGAGTTCCTGTAGATGGGGCAATAGAAGGATCAAAAGCATCTAAATCAATAGTGATATACACATTTCCCGATACTTTTTCCAATACATCATTGATCCAGTTTTCGTTGTTGGCAATTTCGTGAGCAAAAAATACTCTTCCTTCAGGTAAATATTGCGCTTCTTCAATATCCATAGAACGGATTCCCACCTGTACCAGATTATGCTTTTGATTGGCTTCAAAAACAGCACAAGCGTGGTTGGAAGTAGAACCGTGAAACTCTGGACGTAAGTCTGTATGAGCGTCTAATTGAAGTACTGTTAGATTTTCAAATTTTTCTCCTACTGCACGGATAGAACCGATAGAAACAGAGTGCTCTCCACCGAAAAGAGTAAATAATTTACCGTCATTGTCCAAAAGCTCTTTTGTTTTCTGATAAACCGCTTCCGTCATTGCTTCCGGTGAAGAATTTTCCGAAACTTCTCCTGCTAAGTAAACTCCCTGTAAGTAAGGTTCTGTTTGAGTTTCAATATCGTAAAGCTCCATGTTTTCAGAAGCGTTTAAGAATAATTCCGGACCTTTATCAGCTCCTTTCCCCCATGTTGAAGTTCCATCGTAAGGAACAGTTACCAACATTACTTTCGAATTCTCTAACGTTGCGTTTTCCTCGGGAATTCCTGCGTATGTTCTCATGCTTTATTTAAAAATTTTAATGTTTTAAAATTGAAATATTGACCACAAAGATACGAAGAGTTTATGAGTTGGAGAGTAAGAGTGTCGGCGAGTTTATGAGTTACAAGTCTGCTACCTAAAACCTATCATCTATCATCTATCATCTATCATCTATTATCTATCATCTGTTACCTCTTCCCTTTCCACTCTCAACTCAAATAACTATTTTTGTATAAAACTCATTATATGCCTTTAAAAGCTGTACTTTTCGATATGGATGGAGTTATTGTAGATACGGAACCCTTACATAGAAAAGCTTATTTCAAAACTTTTGACGAACTGGAAATCGTAGTTTCCGAGGAGCTGTACACTTCTTTTACTGGTGCTTCCACCAAAAGAGTCTCTGAAACATTGATTAATGAATTTAATTTAGATCAGACTTATGAAGCCATTGCTGGAATAAAAAGATCTCATTTCAAGGATTATTTTTACAATGATGATGAGTTTGATTTAATTCCGGGAGTAAGAAAACTGATAGAGCATTATCATGAAAACGGACTCAAACTGATTCTGGCATCTTCTGCTACAATGGTAACCATCAATATGGTTTTTGAAAAATTCGGACTGGAGCAATATTTCAGCGGAAAGATCAGCGGTGCGGATTTAAAAGAATCAAAACCTCATCCTGAAGTTTTTTTACTGGCCGCTGAAATGGCAGGAGAACCTGTTGAAAACTGTATGGTTATTGAAGATTCCACCAACGGAATTTTGGCTGCGCACCGTGCAAAAATCTTTTGTGCAGCATACAGAAGCCCACATTCAAAAAATCAGGATTATACGTTGGCAGATACTGTGGTTTCAGATTATGAAGAATTAGAACTGGATAAGATTTCAAAATATTTTTAAATAAAAAGCTCTCAGTTTGTCTGAGAGCTTTGTTTTGGCTAAAGCCAATGTAATTTATTATTCTTGATGAAACGGGCTAAAGCCCGTTCCTATTGATATAAATTATTTATAACCAAGAAGTTTCAATACATCTTCCGGTTCCTGTTTCTCACGGAAAATCTCATATTGTAATTCACCGTTTTCATCTTTCTGAATCAGGACGTGTCTCGGCTGAGGCATCAGACAGTGATGTACTCCGCCATATCCTCCGATTGTTTCCTGGTAAGCTCCGGTATGGAAGAATCCGATATACAAAGGTTTTGTATCACTGAAAACAGGTAAATAAATGGCATTGGTATGCTGTTCAGAGTTATAATAATCATCCGAATCACAAGTCAGTCCTCCCAAGAATACTCTTTCATACGTATCTTCCCAACGGTTAAGCGGAAGCATGATAAAGTGTCTTGAAATGGCCCATGTATCAGGAAGAGTGGTCATGAAAGAAGAATCAATCATATTCCATTTTTCTCTGTCGTTCTGACGTTTCTGAGAAATGATTTTATAAAGGTTGGCCCCACTTTCCCCTACGGTAAAGCTTCCGAATTCAGTATAAATATTAGGCTCTTCTACTCCTTCCTCTTCACAGAATTTTTTGATCTGAGAAACGATTTCTTCCACCATGTACTGATAGTCATAATCAAAATTCAAAGAAGTTTTGATTGGGAATCCACCTCCGATGTTCAGTGAATCCACTTCCGGAGCGATTTTTTTCAGACGTGCATATACACGAAGACATTTATACAATTCATTCCAGTAATATGCTGTATCCTTAATCCCTGTATTGATAAAGAAATGAAGCATTTTCAATCTTGCGTTCGGATGTTCCGCGATCTTCTGGCTGTAATAAGGAATAATATCTTTATATCCGATTCCTAATCTTGAGGTATAGAATTCGAACTTCGGTTCTTCCTCTGATGCAATTCTGATTCCGATATCAAAAGTGGAATCAATACTTTCAGTAAGCTTATCCAGCTCTCTGTAATTATCAAGAATCGGCGTAATATTTTCAAATCCGCTATTGATCATATCTGAAATCTTTGCCAGATAATCATCGGTTTTAAAACCATTACAGATCACTTCGATATTCTTATCTACCTTACCCTTCTCATAAAGAGATTTTACGATATCCATATCATAAGCTGAAGATGTTTCTATTGAAATATCATTCTTCAGAGCTTCTTCCAATACAAAATTAAAATGACTGGATTTTGTACAATAGCAGTAGGTATAATTCTTTTTATATTCGGTTTTCTCAAAAGCTTCTTTAAACCAGCCTTTCGCTTTCTGAATATTTTGAGAAATTCTCGGCAGGTAGCTAATCTTTAGCGGGGTGCCAAATTGTTCAACAACATCCATTAACGGAATATCGTGAAACAACAAATTGTTCTCAGAAACATTAAATTCCTCCGTAGGAAAATATAATGTCTGATCAATAAGTTCCGAGTACTTTATTTTCATTTCTAAACAAGTGAATTAAGAAATGCAAAATTGCTAAAAAACTTTCATTTTTAGGTGTTAAAATTATTATAATTTTAAATAAACACCCAATATTGAATCCCAGAAAAATTTATCTCTGATAATCAATACGTAAACTTCTGAATGTATTCTTTTCTTCTGGCATCTGAAATCCCTAATACCTGCTGAATATAGACATCTGTAGAGCCATATTTTTTATTGATCTCTTCAAAAGCCGCATCAAGGTATCTTTTTTCTACCCAGCTGAGTTTTTCCAGCACCTGTAAATCCATTTTCGGATAGAGGAAATGTAAAGTACTGGCAAGGCGTAATCTTTTTTGAACAAGATTTTTTCTGTAGTTATTGGATAAAAGATATTCATTATAAATAGTCTCTTTATCAAACTTCAGAATGGCAAGAATTAGTGCGGTGGTAATTCCGGTTCTGTCTTTTCCTGCGGTACAATGGTAAAGGATAGGATCTTTGGATTCCAGTATTTCCGTAATAATTCTTTTTATCATTTCCGGATTTCCGGTAACGTACTCGCGGTAAAAATCGATCATTCTTTTATCAGCATCGGAAGCATTTACTTTACCTTTAAGAACAAGTTTTTTGGCCTGAGCCAGCTGATCTCCTTCATCTTCAAATGCTGAGAAGTTTTTGTAAACATTTTCTGAAGGCAGCTGATCGGGCTTTTGAGCAATTTCCCTGGAGTTTCTGAGATCAATAATTTCTTTAATCCCCAACTTTTCAAAATCGTCGAAAGATTTCTTTTTAAGCTTATGAAGATGGGCACTCCGGTAAAATTTCCCTTCTTTTAAAGTTCTTCCATCTGTATTTTTGATATTTCCTACCGTACGGAAATTGGTTACTTTCTTGATCGGAATCACTTTCTCAGTTTCATTTTTACCATATTCAGGTGTTTCAAAATGCTGTGTTTTGCATGAGAAAATACAGCATAATGAAATGGTGAAAACTGATATTCTGATTAGTTTATTCAATGGTTTTTAATAAGTTTTGGCTGAAGCCAATGGATTCTTGTATTTTATTAAACGTGCTTCCTTCGTTTAAGTTCAGGATTATTGCCCGTTCCTATTGATATAAAATTAGTGCCATTTGTGAAAAACATTGGTGTAATTTGTGTTTAATGACAGTCTTTTTTTACAATGGGTAAAGCCCATTTCTATTGATAATCATCACTCTAATAAATTGCCGGATATTCAATCTCCTTGATCCCTACAAAAAACAAGACATCTCCTGATTCATACTCTATAGAAACCTCATCTTCAACAGCGAAATTCCGGGTTCCTATTCTTGAGGTAATGCTAAGGCTTTCATTAGTCAAAGGCCAATTGAGACCTTTTGTCGTGATATTATGCACTGATGGAAACGGATAAAGAGAAATCATCCTGTTTTTCGCTCCTTTCAATGTAAAATGATTGGGAATGAAATAATATTCTGAAAACTCATCATAAAATTTAATATTCATCAGGTCTTTGAATGCAAAAGCAACGGTAAGATTCCCAAGAAAATGATCCTGTTCACCACCGCTTCCTCCAAAAACATCGACCTCTGAAAAACCTTTTTCCTGAATAATTTCCAGCGCTTTATGAAAATCTGTTTTTTCCTGATCTAATGTAAGGATGAATTTTTCCTCATACATATCTTCATCTGATCCGGAGTGCGAATCAAAATCGCCAGATATAAAAGCCAGCTTATCCAAAGGAAATCCCATTCTTTTTAAATAATGAAAGGCACCGTCTGTGCAGGCAATCAATTCATAATTTTCGGGGTTGGGTAATGATTTTGGAGCATCTCCGTTGATGAAAAGTAATGTTTTATCTTTCATTCGGGTTCCAGTATTCTTCCGGTTCGTTGTTCAGTTTTGAAATATATCTGGCCAATACAAAAAGATAATCTGAAAGCCTGTTTAAATATTTAATCAGTTCGGGACGTACTTCCTCAGATTCATTCAGGAATACCAGTGAACGCTCTGCTCTTCTGCATATTGTTCGGGCTGCATGTAAAAAGGTCGCCGGTTTACCTCCTCCAGGCAGAATAAAATACTGAAGCGGTTCCAGTTTTTCGTCAAAAGCATCCATCCATTGTTCCAGTTCTTCAATTTCTGTTTCTGAAATAATGATCGGAAGACGGGATTTTCCATTGGCAAGCATCAGCTTATCCACAGGTGTTGCCGCCTCTGAACCTACAGTGAATAAATCAAACTGTATTTTCTTCAGCTGTCTCAGCACTTCTTCATCTTCGATATGGCTTTTTGCAATTCCGATGAATGAATTCAGCTCGTCTATATTTCCATAACTGTCTACTCTTGCACTGGCTTTGGAAACTCTTGTTCCGCCGTACAATGCAGTCTGACCTTTATCTCCTGTCTTTGTATAAATTTTCATAGTACTAAAATACCTTTTTTTATACAATGTAAAAAGTAAAATTTAGTAATAACTTCCTGTTCTATCTTAAAAAATAAAACTGACATTAGAAATTAATGTCAGTTAGTATTTGCGTAGATCGCTTTTATATCTTTTATGGTTAATTTCCCTGTATTAAAGCACTAATTATTTATTTATACATTAAAAAGTGTAATTAACATTAAGCTGAAAAGTGGTTCCGTTAAATCCAAACTGGTTGACCTCCCACGGATATTTGAATCTTCCTCCAAGATCTGTCACTACATCTCCTTTGCTGTCTATGACGTCCGGGTAAATATTAAATAAATTATTTACAACTCCGGAAACTTTAAGGTCATTCGTAATTTTATAGGTTAAAACGATGTCTGTAACCACCTTACCGGAAAATGTCTGATCTTTGGCAGGATCAGTGGCATGCTGCCATGTAACAGAGCCAAAATACGTATTATTAAGGTTAAAATTAAACTTTGTAATGTCATAAGACAGACTAAGGATCGTTTTTGTTTTTGGCCTTGCAGAAGTAATTCTGGATTGTTCCTTTCTGTCAAAAAAGTTTTCTGAATAGCCATTTTGCGCCAAAATAGACGGAACAGCAATATTATCTACTATTTTAGTTTCGTTATAATTGAAGGCAGCAATAACGCCTAATCTTCCTTTTCCAATAGCTGAAGTATAATAATTCGCGACAAAGTCTATTCCCTGAGTAACTGTATTGACAGCATTGGTGAAAAACTTCAGGGAAGTTATTTTATTATTGTTTAATATGACTTCCACAGGGTTTGACAGATCCGGACTTCCGGGAGCTCCGGTTTTGTATCCAATATCTCCTGAAAAAAGTACACGGTCTTCAATTTTTATTCTGTAATAATCTGCTGTAATAGTAAGATTTTTAAAAGGTTTTACAGCCAATCCCCCGGTAATGTTAAAGGCTTTTTCAGCATTTAATTTTGGAACCCCAAGATCAGATCTTACAATTGGAGAGTCATTATTAAAGGTACCCTGATTGGCTACTGTATTCCCTGTAATTTTAGTCTGAACATTGGAATAATATATCTGGTGTAAGGAAGGGGCACGGAATCCTGTAGAAACAGATCCACGGAAAACCAATTTATCATCCAGCAATTTATATCTTGCATTTCCTTTCCAGGAAACATTATTTCCGAAATCACTGAAGTTTTCATACCTCACCGTTCCTCCAACTAATAGGTTTTTTGTAACATCCCATTCAGCATTGAAATAGGCTCCGATATTCTGACGGTTTTTATTGACTTCATTTTGAGGCTGCAGTCCCGGAAATGATTCCGCGCCACTTCCCATATAAGAAGCTTCTTCTCCTGCCCTTGCCTGATAGTTTTCATTGCGCACCTCAACTCCGGCTCCTAAAACAAGTGCACCAAAATCTCTGCTGAGATCTATGTTTCCTATAATATTACTGAACTGGTGACCACCTGCCTTAAAACTTGTTGGTGACTTTGCACCCAAAGATGTATTAATGGTATTTCCTACCACATAATCTACTGCATTAGAGCCAAAGGTGGCACTCCCATCAAAACTCCATTTTCCAAACATTCCTTTCCATCCGGAGGTTAAATTATAATCATAAACATCGGTTTTAAATTCCGGCTGAAATCCATTGTAAGGCTGTCCTTTTGGAGTTAATAAACCAAAATCTGATGATACCCAATAAGGTGTTCTATACAAAGCGAAACTGGTCCCATTTCTGTAAGTTGTACCGCCAAAAGCATAAAATTTACCCGTTTCGCCGGTTGGCAATTCAAAATTCACAAACATATTGGCAACTTTTGTCTCCGGTTGCCCAATGATCATTCCTAAACCAGGATTAGCCTGTGTCCAGGCATTATCCACACCAAAAAGTTCATCTTTTGTAACAGAACCTGCACGATTAGTTTTATTTTGTGAGGAAAATCCTAGTGTAAGATTCAGGCTTCCTGTTTTTGCGATTCTGATTCCTGTATTAAAATCTGCTCCGATATTAAAGCCATCTCCTTTTGAAGTAATTCCGGAAAAGAGATTCACTGTGCTTTTCCCAACACCATTCTTAAGGATAATATTGATCACTCCTGCAATAGCATCAGATCCGTATTGTGCAGATGCTCCATCCCTCAGGACCTCTACGTTTTGTAAGGCTGCTGAAGGAATACTTTTCAGGTCTGTACCTACTTCACCTTTTCCCGGTGTATCATTTACGTAAATGAGAGCACTTTGATTTTTTCTTTTATTATTAACTAAAACTAATGTTCTGGAAGGCCCCAAACCCCTTAAGTCTGCCGGATCAAAATGGGCCGTGGCATCAGAAACAGTTTGTTGTGATGAATTAAAAGAGGGAACAGCATAGGTTAAAGCTTTGTCAAAAGTTACCTGACCTGTAGATTTTAGCTGCGCTGCTGAAATATTGTCTATAGGAATTGCTGAGGTAATGATGGTTCTGGGCTTAGTTCTCCCCGTGGTCACCACCACTTCGTCTATTTTATTTTGTTTTATGCTGTCCTGAGCATATCCCATAACACCAGCTCCGCTTAATACTAAGACATAGATTTTTCTATTCAATAAATTTTCCTTCATGTTAATTGTTAATTATTCAATAAAACTAGTAAAAAAATCAACATTAAACATAAAAATAAAAAATATAATAGCAATTTTATTTCATATTTACGAAAACCATGCCATTTCATAAAAACAAGAATTAATATACGAAACGTAAAGTGATTTATTAATAACAATAAAAAATATAAATCAATAACATCAAATTTGTATAAAAAAATCAATTAGTTAACATCAGAAATAAACATGATTTTATTCGTTCTGAAAAGTAATTTTCAATGAGTTGAGAAGCGTTTGCTATGGCTCGCAATAATCGAAAAATGAATGGAAATAAAAAATGGCCGGGAGAAACCGGCCATATCCAAATTATTTATTTACCTCTACGTATTGTATGATGGTCTGATTTTTTGGGTTGTAGATAATGGTACTACTGTTCGGAAATCTTTTCAGCTTATAATACTGAATATTTTTATCGGATTTAATATCTTCGAGAATACTGGTATCAAAAGTATTTTCAGGAAGGAATTTTGACAGAAAGCTTATTTTATCAATAATGTTCTGGCCATCAATCTTTCTGGCAGTTTTATCAGATTTATTTTCATCAGACGTTGGCTGACTTTCCAAAAATGGCAGCAACACTGTAATGTCGGCTTTATATTTAAAGATATATCCTTCTGGTCTTCCCGGAATTTTAATTTTCTTTCCTTTTTCTTCAGAAACAATGGAAGCACCTGTACCAGGGAAAACGGTATTAAACTTTACGTCTTCGGCGTTGGTTAAAGAATTTATAGATTCATTGACTGTTTTCTTGACTGTTTCTTCTACAGCCTGATGTGTTTTTTGTTGTACTGCTTCTGTTGTTTTCTGAACAGTCTGGTCAATTTTTTCCTCAATCTTATTGCATGATACTAATAAAAAACCAGTAATAACAGGCAAAATATACTTCTTCATAATTCTAATAATAGCGATTTTTTTATTAATATCCTCTTTTCTAACGTAAAAACGGGCCAGGATATTTTAGCAAAGAAAAAAATATTTTTTCAATATGAAAAATCCTGCTGACAAACTGTTGTCATAAACCTCTCTTACCTTTGTATCAACAACAAACAAAAAACAAAACATTATGACAACTACAGCAACAGCCACTAAACAATTCATGACTACAGATCAGTTATTAAAAGACTGGCAGGGACACAGAAATCTTACAAGAAGAGTGATTGAAGCTTTTCCTGAAAAAGAATTATTTGAATTTTCCGTTGGAGGAATGAGACCTTTTGCCAAACTTGCCACAGAGATGATCAGCATTGCAGGTCCTGCTTTGAAAGGAATCATTGAAGGGAATATGGAAGGTTATAATGAAGAAGGGTTCAATCCTTCAACTAAAGAAGAGTTATTAAAAAAGTGGGATGAAGAAACAGAAGTAATCAACCACTATTTCAATCAGATTTCTGAAGAGCGTTTCCAGGAAGTATTCAACCTGTTCGGACAATATGAATTCCCGGTGTATGAAAATATTCTGTATTTTATTGATAACGAAATCCACCACCGTGGGCAGGGATATGTTTATTTAAGAGCTTTAGGGATTGAACCTCCTTTCTTCTGGGAGAGATTTTAATACAATGGGAAGGTAAAATTGCAGAAAGGGTAAACAAAACTTATATCTTTTTTTGCGACACAACAAATTTTCTTATTTGCAATTATGCCTTTTCCGTAAACCATTTCATTTATTGCCTCAATTAAGTCTTTAAACCTCAACAGTCTTGTTGGGGTTTTATTATTGATGTCTTTCAACCATTTTTACAAGCAGTTCATTCAAACGGACACGAAGACTTTCCGGTTCCAGAACGGTAGCATAATCTGCAAAAGTAATGAGCCAGCGGGGAAATCCATCACTGATCCATTCTGTTTCAAAGGTGAGTTCCATCCCTTGTTCGGTTTCTACTTCTTCTATCAATCCGTAATATTTTTTAGAATTTACAAGATGATTCATGATCTTTTTATCAACCAGCAGTTTGGCTTTAACCTTATTTCCGTTTGATTTTTTACGGTAATCATTCACCTGTCCGTATTCCTGTAAAAAAGGATTCTGTGTTTTTGAGATTTCCAGAATTCGGTCGATACGAAACTGTCTGAAATCTTTTCTCAAGGTACAGTAGGCCATGATATACCAGAAATTAAATTCGAAAAACATACCAACTGTTTCAATCGTTCTGTTGTTTACTCTTTCATCTACAGTCTTATACCTGATATTGAGCTGGGTTTTCTCCGCAATACTTTCCAGGATAATAGGAATTACGTTTTTCAGTGAATCTCCGGAATCTGTATGAAAACTGAAAACATCTATTTGCTTCTCGATATTTTTAATCAGATTTTTATCAGAATATTTCAGTACCGAACGTACTTTTTCCATGGCAGCCTGATAATGATTTCCCAGGCTTTGGTGGGAAAATTTCTGCATCAGCTTTTCAGCGGTAATGAAACTTAACACTTCTTCTTTGGTAAACATGATCGGAGGAAGCTTATAGCCTTCCATTAAAGAATAGCCGTTTCCAGCTTCTCCCACAATAGGAATACCGGCATTTTCCAGGGTTTTTACATCACGGTAAATAGTTCTGATACTTACATCAAACTTTTCAGCCAGATCCTGAGCGCGTACAACAGGTTTCGACTGCAACTGGGTAAGGATGGCCGTTACCCTATCGAGCTTTTTTAAATAGTGATCGTTCATGATGGAACAAAGCTAAAATTCTTTTTTGAGGTATGACTTATAAATGAGAGGGCTTTTTGACTTTAATTTTCTTTAAAAGTATTCACCAGTTTATCGAGATTAAGACTGCGGGCAGAGGCATCAAAAATCTCACGGTATGTTCCTTCTTTATTGTACAGTTCATCATGAGTTCCATTTTCAACCACTCTGCCTTTTTTCATCACATAAATGGTGTCTGAATCCAGGATCTGTGAAAGAGAATGGGAAATAATGATCACCGTTCTTCCTTCTTTAATAGCATCCAGAGAATTCTTGATCTGTTCGGTGGCAATAGCATCAAGGCTGGCTGTAGGTTCATCCAGAAAAATAATCGGTGGATTTTTAAGAAACAGTCTGGCAATGGCAATTCTCTGCTGCTGTCCTCCTGAAAGCTGAGTAGCATCATGCTGATATTTTTCAGGAAGATCCATGATCTGATCATGCAGATAAGCTTTTTTTGCAGCCTCCTGAATTTTTTCAAAACTAGCATTCATATCTCCATAACGGATATTATCTTCTATGCTTCCCTGAAAGATATGATTTTTCTGAAGTACCAACCCAAGATCGCTTCTCAGGAAAGTATTTTCATATTCATTAAGGTTGACTCCATCCAGAAGGATTTCTCCAGAATCCGGAAGATAGAATTTACACAAAAGATTGATCACCGTTGATTTTCCTGCACCGCTCAACCCTACCAAAGCAGTCGTTTTTCCGTTTTCAATTTTCATGGAAACATCATGCAAAGCTTTTGTACCGTTAGGGTAAGTAAAATCCACATTTTTCAATTCAAAAGTTCCTTTGATTTCTTTTTCTACAAAGTTTCCGTTGGATTCTGTTTCATGATCTGCATTTAAAATATCAAAGTACCCTTCGGCGTAAATCATGGCATCGTTCATATCATCATAGATTCTGTGAAGCTGTCGGATAGGCGCTGAGACATTGTTAAAAAGCATAATATGAAGCATGATAGCACCGATAGTCATTTGCTGGTCAAGCACCAGATAAACGGTTAAAAGGATAATCAAAACAACTCCAAATTGTTCAATGAACGTTTTTAAACCATCATAAATAAAATTGGTTCTTCTTGTGATCATCTGGCTTTCCATCAGCTCCATCTGAAGGTCATATTGTTTTTTCCCTTCAAATTTTTCACGGACAAAGCTTTTAATAACCATAATAGAATTGATCAGGTTCAAAAGTCCGGAGGTCTTTTTTTCTCTCTGATTCCTAAGCTGACGCCTCACTCCGCCCAGTTTTTTGGCCTGCAGGGAGCTGATGTAGAAATAGATCGGTACAATAATCGTAGAAACCAGTCCCACATACACATTCTGCATATACATAATGATGAGGGCAATAATGGCATTGGAAAAAAGAGGAAGGATATCAATAAAAAAGTTCTGAACCAATCTTGTCAGACTTTCTATTCCACGGTCTATTCTGATCTGTAATTTTCCGGACTCATGGTTTTCATCATTAAAATAAGCGACTCTGTAGGTTAAAATCTTATCAATGGCTGATTGTGCCAACACTGAGCTCACATTGATCCTTATTTTTTCGCCATAAAATTTCTGTCCGAAGTTGATAAAGATGTTCAATAATTCTTTTCCCAGTAAAATAATGGAAATAATAATGAGAATATGAATTCCCTCCGACATCGGATGTGGAAGGTGAGTAAGCTTGGTAACCTCATCCACTGTATATTTCAGAACAATCGGGTTCACCTGTGCTGCAAGAGCTCCCAGAAAAGTAAGAAACAATGTTCCGTAAATCATAGGTCTGTAAGGTCTGATGAACGGGACAAGCTGTTTATAGATTCCGAATAAGGTGACAGTTCTGTTAAAAGGTTTAGCCATAGAAATCATTTTAAATGAAAAACGTACCGCTTTCAAAAGAAAAAGGTACGAATTATTATTAACTGGTCATCTAGGATTTATTTAAAAATCTTTCAATGTACCATCGTCATTAATGTATTTGAATTGGTAGTTTGGATCAATTATCTTCCCTCCCATTTGTACAAAAGGCCCCCACATTCCTGACCAATCTTCAAAATCATTTTCAACAGATGTATCCCAGCGGATTACGGTTGAACTTTTATGGAACTGTACATCCACTATAATACCATATTCATTATACAAATAAACTTTGGTTCCTACTTGAAAATCTTCATATCTATAAAGATCATCCATTTATCCTTCAAACAAATAAGTTGTAAGATAATGCAGTTCTTTTCTGCTGGCTTCTTTAGACTCTGCTTCTGCCTGTTCTAAAGAATAGTGGGAATTGATTTCTTTTTTCTGCAAAACAAATGAATTGTTGGCGTTCTTATCCACTACATCATTGAAAATATGTTCAATTTCAGAATTCGCTAAGGTGGCAAAGCTGACTTCTTCAAAGCCATGTAACAATCTAAGATCATCAAACTGACTGAAATTTTCATTGACAAATCCCTGCAGCTGTGATTTTGAATCAAAATTACCAGCCCAGATATTGTAAGCATATTTCTTCTTTTTAGGTTTATCCAGAATACTCTGATACACGAAATTTTCACCCAGATAAGCTTCTCTTACCTGCGGATCATTGGCAAGATCTTCCGGAAGTCCTTCTTTAAGGATCTTTCCTTCAAACATGATATAGGTTTTATTAGTAATTGCCAGGGTTTGCTGTACGTTGTGGTCGGTAATCAGAATTCCGATATTTTTATCAACAAGACTTCTTACGATTTTCTGAATATCTTCTACGGCAATCGGGTCTACCCCTGCGAAAGGCTCATCCAGAAGAATGAAGTTCGGGCTTGTGGCCAAACAGCGTGCAATCTCGGTTCTACGTCTTTCTCCCCCGGAAAGAAGATCTCCTCTGTTTTTACGGACATGCTGCAAAGAGAACTCCTCAATCAGTTCATCACATTTGATCTGCTGTTCACGCTTCGAAAGCTTGGTCAGCTGTAATACTCCCATAATGTTTTCTTCCACAGACAACTTTCTGAAAACCGAAGCTTCCTGAGCAAGATACCCGATTCCCTTCTGGGCTCTTCGGTACATAGCATCTGTAGTAATCTCCTGCTTATCCAAAAAAATTTTTCCTGAAGTGGGCTTAACCAACCCTACAATCATATAAAACGATGTGGTTTTCCCTGCTCCGTTCGGACCCAGCAAACCAACAATTTCTCCCTGTTGAACCTGTACAGAAACGCCTTTTACAACTTTTTTAGGACCGTATTCCTTGATTAAGTTTTCTCCTCGTAAAATCATAGGGCAAATATATCAAAAATATAAACTTCACTTATAGGTTAATATCAACTTGTTTACGTTAAACGCAAACTTATTCATTTACAACCTATTGTAACTTTTCACTACTTTAATCTACTTATCGTAAAACATCAATCAATTATAAATAGTAAGAAATGGAAAATTACGGTTATACAAAAACAGAAAATGTGCAAAACCAGCAAAGCAATGTTCCCTACCGTTCAGAAAAGAAAATCCCTGCCGCTATATTGGGAATTCTTGTGGGATGGCTGGCTTTAAATAAATTTTATCTTGGATATACGAAGGAGGGAATTATTCAGCTTGTCCTGAATGTTGTTACGTTAGGAGCTGCCTCTGTTATTCCTTTTATCGAAGGTATTTTATATCTTTTTATGAGCGATAAACAATTCGATGACACGTATGTGTATGGGAAAAAAGGATGGTTGTAAAATTATTATTACTTAGAAATAAAAAGAGACTACCGATTGAGTAGTCTCTTTTTTATCTGAATGAATTTAATCATTATTTATTTAAAAGAATAGCTGCTTCTTTTGCAAAATAAGTAAAGATCATATCTGCTCCTGCTCTTTTAAAACAAGTCAAACTTTCAATGATCGTTTTGTCGTTATCCAGCCAGCCGTTTTGAGCCGCTGCTTTTACCATGGCATATTCTCCGCTTACATTGTATACTGCAATCGGAAGATCGATGGCTTCACGTACTTTGGAAACAATATCCAGGTAAGGAAGTCCCGGTTTAATCATGATTACATCGGCTCCTTCATCTATATCTTTAAATACTTCATTCAAGGCTTCGCGTGAGTTGTGGAAATCCATCTGATATGTTTTTTTATCTTTCGGAATTTCCATATCATCTTTCGGAGCACTGTCTAAAGCACTTCTGAAAGGGCCATAGAAAGAACTTGCATATTTCGCAGCATAGCTTACAATTCCTACATCTGTAAATCCGCTTTCTTCCAAAGCTTCACGGATAACCATTACTCTGCCATCCATCATATCACTTGGTGCTACAAGATCGGCTCCTGCTTCTGCATGAGATACTGACATTCTTGCCAGTGCATCATTGGTAGCGTCATTTACAACTTTTCCGTTTTCAATGATCCCGTCGTGTCCATAGATTGAATAAGGATCTAAGGCTACATCCGGCATTACAATCATTCCCGGAACGGCATCTTTGATTGCTTTGATGGTGTTCTGCATCAATCCGTCTTTGTTCCAGGCTTCTTTTCCTGTATTGTCTTTCAGATGTTCTGACACTTTCATATACAAATTGACAGCTTTTACCCCCAAAGAAAATAATTCCTTACATTCCTTCACCGTTAAATCTATACTGCGCCTGAAAATTCCCGGCATAGACGGGATTGCCTCCTGCTTGTTTTCGCCCTCCATTACGAAGATCGGCATTACAAAATCATCAGTTGTAAGCACATTTTCTCTTACCAGACTTCTGATAGATTCATTAACTCTAAGTCTTCTATTTCTTGAATGTATCATTTTGGAATACTTTTTGAATAAGTTTCTACAAATTTAATATAAGTTCTGCAAAAAACTATTGTACGAAATTGCAGAATGTATTACATTTGTTATATATATTCGAGAAATTATAAATTTGATGAAAAAACTTTTACTTTTATTTCTATTTGTAGGCACTTTTGTTGGTTTTTCCAACAATTTCAAAGCTCAGCTTAGAGAGCCGGGTTCCACCACTCAAAAGGCGGATGACGGCGTATTGCTTGCCTATCCAAATCCTGCAAAGGATTTCCTTATTATTAAGGCAAAAGATTCTTCTTTAAGAATCAAAAGCGTGACTTTTTATTCAATTTTGGGTATGCAGGTCGCTAATTATACGGTGAATATGAATTCCGGAGAGATTAATATTGAAAAATTAAAGCCCGGAAAATATATGATCCGATATATTTTAAGTGACAATACACAAAAAGTTACTCAAATCGTGAAACAATAAATTAAAATCCTGATAATCATCAGGATTTTTTCTTTTACATTAATTCTGTTTTAATATTTCCGTAACTTTCGGGACTTTTTCATACTAATAGTAAAAAAGAACAATTTAATGCTAAAAGCTGAACATATTAAAAAGACCTATAATGCCGGAAAAAAGGTCGCCCTGGATGATTTCAGCATCCATGTCCCGAAAGGCAGTATTTATGGCCTTTTAGGTCCCAACGGAGCCGGAAAAACTTCTTTTATCCGTATCATCAACCAAATTACTCAGGCAGACTCTGGAGAAATCCATATCAATGGCCAAAAGCTTAATCCAGGTCACATTAAAGATATTGGCTATATGCCTGAAGAAAGAGGACTGTACAAAAACATGACGGTTGGTGACCAGATTCTCTATTTCGGGGAACTGAAGGGAATGAGCAAAAGTGATGCTCTGAACGAAGCCAAAAAATGGTTTGAAAAACTGAACATCGACCAATGGTGGAAGAAAAAGCTTTCTGAACTTTCTAAAGGAATGGCTCAAAAAATCCAGTTTGTAGTTACTGTTCTTCACAGGCCTCATCTTTTAATTCTTGATGAGCCGTTTTCAGGTTTTGATCCGGTAAATGCCAACTTAATCAAAGATCAGATTATTGATCTTAAAAATAACGGAACAACCATCATTCTTTCTACCCACAGAATGGAAAGTGTGGAGGAAATGTGTGATTATGTTGCATTGATCAACAATTCAAAGAAGATTATTGACGGAAGGGTTTTTGATGTAAGGGAAAAATTCAAGAAAAATATTTTTGGGATTACGCTTTCTGAAGTAAGCAATGATCAGTTTGAAAATTTCAGAAACAAATATGAGATCTTCAATTTATCCAATGAAAACAATCTTGTTTCTTTTGACCTGAAAAATGAGGAGAGCCAGAATAATGTTCTTCTTGATCTTGTACAGGTAGGTAAAGTGAGATCATTCGACGAAAGAATCCCAAGTATGAATGAAGTGTTTATTAATGCTGTAAGTAACCATTCTTAATTTTATGAATAATATTTTTTTAATTACCAAGAGAGAGTTTCTTACCCAGGTTAAGAAAAAATCCTTTATCATATTGACTCTGCTTGCCCCTGTCTTGATTATTGCTTTCGGAGCAGTGGTAGGGCTAATGTTTAAGGCGAATGAATCACATAGTATCATAGAAGTGGTTGACAAGAGCGGCTTGTTTACCAATCAGCTTCAATCAAATGATAAATTAAGCTATGTTTTTGTTTCTGCGGCGGATGAAAAGTCCAAGATTAACAATCTAAAAGGGAATGAATCTCTCGATGGCATCCTGATTCTTCCACAGCTGAAAAACCAGAATTTTGATGAGCTTGAAAAGGAAACCAGACTAATTATCAACAGTAAAATAGGGTTTGACACAAAACAGAGAATTGTATCTGATATCAGCAATGTTGTCCGAAAAGAAAAGATCAAGCAGCTGGGTATTCAGGAAACTCAATTAAATGATCTTGATAAAAACTTTAGCTTAAAAACCATCAACGTTACGGATAATAACAAAGAGGACTCGGATCTTGTTTTCGGGGTGAAATCCGGATTGAGCATGGTACTGATGTATGTTACTTTTATGTTCATCATTATTTACGGGGTAAGGGTAATGAGAAGTGTACTTGAAGAAAAAAACAACCGTGTTGTGGAGATCATCATTTCTTCTGTAAAACCTTTTGAACTGATGATGGGTAAAATTCTGGGAGTAACCATGGTTGCACTAACCCAGTTTCTGATCTGGATTACCATGTCTGTTATTGGTGCATTGGTACTCAATACAGGGTTCTCTTCTATTCAGAAGAATATTCCAGGGGGAAATGAGGAGATGGCAAGTAAACTGGATATGGGACAGCTTGCTACCCAGATTTCTCACAGCCTGCTGGAGTTGAACTTCCCGCTCATCATTTTTGTATTCATCGTATTTTTCCTTTTAGGATATATCTTCTATAGTTCTATTTATGCAGCTATTGGTTCTGCAGTGGATAACGAAACAGAAACCCAGCAGTTTACTTTATTTGCGATCTTACCGTTAACATTAGGTATGTATGGAAGCTTTACACTGATGAACAATCCGGAAGGTCCTTTAGGCTTCTGGCTGTCAATCATTCCGTTTACTTCACCGGTTGCTATGATTGCCAGAATTCCGTTTGGAGTTCCTGCATGGCAGATTGCATTGTCTATTACATTATTGCTGGTAACTACTATTTTCATGATCTTCCTTGCCGGAAAAATCTATCGTGTAGGAATTTTAATGTATGGAAATAAAGCTACGTTAAAAGAGCTTTGGAAGTGGATTAAAGGGTAATCAAAATGTAAAGCAGCGTAAAAGCTGAGAACGTTGGTTTGCCAACTGATATAAAATAAAAATCCCGGAAACTGCGTTTCCGGGGTTTTTTATATTCTGAAATATTCTATTTGAATATATAGCTTAAAGTAAGTGCAATTACCTGTTCTGATTTTTTCTTATCAGTACCTTTGGTTTCTTTAGCAAGACCAGGATAAGTATCGCTTAGACCTAAGTCATATTTTACCGCTACTTCAAGTTGTCTTTTGTAGCTATATCCTACGCCCAGACCAAGTCCCCAGTTAAAACTGTTCGCCTTACCGTTTACGCCTGCCGGCTGGTTAGGATCAGTAACATCGGGATCATAATAAGGTCTGCTTACTGGAGCGTCTTTAACGTTCTGGCTCAGCAAGAAGTTAAATCTAGGTCCTATCAATCCAAAGAATTCTGATTCTGCTTCAGAAAAATATCCTTTAAAATAAAGAGGTACACTCAGGTAGTTATTAGCATATAATGCGTCATAACCACTTACCCCTTTAGCATCTTTATCTTTTCCTGTTTCTCCTGCACCATAATACAGAACTTCGGGTTGAATAAAGAATTGGTTTGCCTTTCCTACGGGAATCAATGCCAAAGCTCCAGCCTGGAAAGTGTATCTTGGGCCTGAAGGATTATGGGCGTTAGATACTCTGGAGTAGTTTAAACCTCCTGTTACTCCAAATCTTGTACTTTTCCACTGCACTTGTGCAAATGATAAAGCAGAAAACATTAAAGCTGAGGCTAATAAAAGTTTTTTCATATGCTGGGTTTTATATTATCCTAGAATCTTAGCTACAGTAGCACCAATATCAGCAGGAGAATCAACAACGTTGATACCGTTTTCTCTCATGATTTCCATTTTAGCCTGAGCTGTATCTTCAGCACCACCTACGATAGCACCTGCGTGTCCCATTGTTCTTCCTTTTGGAGCAGTCTGTCCTGCGATGAAACCTACAACCGGTTTAGTAGATCCGCTAGCTTTGTACCATCTTGCAGCTTCAGCTTCAAGACCTCCACCGATTTCACCGATCATTACAACAGCTTCAGTTTCAGGATCGTTGATGAATAGCTCTAATGCTTCTCTTGTAGTTGTTCCGATGATTGGGTCACCTCCGATACCGATTGCAGTAGAGATACCGTAACCTGCTCTTACTACCTGGTCAGCAGCTTCATAAGTAAGCGTTCCTGATTTTGAAACGATACCTACTTTTCCTTTTTTGAAAACGAAACCTGGCATAATACCAATTTTAGCTTCTTCAGAAGTAATGATTCCAGGGCAGTTTGGTCCGATTAATCTGCAGTCTCTGTCAGCGATGTAAGATTTTACTTTTACCATATCAGCTACAGGAATACCTTCAGTAATACATACAATTACTTTGATTCCTGCTTCAGCAGCTTCCATGATAGCGTCTGCTGCGAATGCCGGTGGTACGAAAATGATACTTACGTTTGCTCCTGCTTTTTCAACAGCGTCAGCTACTGTATTAAATACCGGCTTTCCTAAGTGCTCGCTACCTCCTTTTCCTGGGGTAACACCACCTACTACGTTTGTTCCGTATTCAATCATCTGACCAGCGTGGAAAGTTCCTTCGTTCCCTGTAAATCCTTGTACAATTACTTTAGAATCTTTGTTTACTAAAATTGACATTTTATTGTTGTTTTAATTTATTTATTATTTTATTAATGCTCACAAATTTACTCAAATTTCTTTGATTTTGGATAAAACCTTTGGAATTGTTTATTTGAGATTTCTCAGTTTTACTTCTTTTTTCAGATAAGTTTTAAAATCTTCTGCAAACATCCCGATATAGGTTCCTTTTTCAAGATCTCTGTTGACGCCGGTTTTCCCCAAAAGTACAGATCCCGACTCAATTTTGTTTCCGGAAGCGATTCCTACCTGTCCCCATAATGTCACTTCATCACCGATGATACAGCATCCTGCAATTCCAACCTGAGAAGCAATCAGACATTTTTTTCCGATAACGGTATCATGTCCGATCTGAATCTGGTTATCCAAAACGGATCCTTCTCCAATGATGGTAGAGTCTGTAACTCCTCTGTCAATGGTACACCCGTTTCCAATCTCCACATTGTTTTCAATAACAACATTTCCAACAGAAATCAGACGATCAAAATTTCCATTTAATTTTCTGTAATAAAATGCATCACCTCCTAAAACGGTGTTGGACTGAATAATTACGTTATCTCCGATTTCCGTACGGTCACCAATGACAACATTAGGAAAGATTAAGGTATTTTTCCCGATTTTCACGTTGTTCCCGATTACTGCCGAAGAATGGATTTTGGTTCCCTCTCCTATTTCAACATCGTGTAGTTCTTCCGTGAAATTATAGATTCTGGTAAAATGGGTATTGATTTTATTAAAGTCTCTGAAAGGATCATCAGAAACCAAAAGCGCTTTACCTTCCGGGCAATCTACTTCTTTATCAATTAAAATAATAGTAGCTGCAGAGTTTAATGCTTTGTCGTAATATTTAGGGTGATTCACAAAAACGATATCACCTGGTTTTACCATGTGAATTTCGTTAGTTCCCAATACTTCAAAATCTTCCGGCCCTACAAATGCTGAGCCTATTAAATCTGCAATCGTTTTAAGCTTTTGCGGAGAATGGAATCTCATAACAATAGATTTTCTTATAAAACAAAATTCGGAGTGCTGATGCAAACCGAATTTATGTAAATTTTATTTATTCTTTTACTCTTTCTAAGTAGCTGCCGTCTTCAGTGCTTACTTTAATTCTGTCTCCCGGTTCAATGAACAAAGGAACCATTACTCTTGCTCCTGTTTCAACGATTGCGTTTTTAAGAGCATTGGTTGCTGTGTTTCCTTTTACACCCGGATCAGCTTCGATAACATCCAGGTATACGGATTGTGGAAGTTCAGCAGAAAGTGGAGTTTCATCAGCTTCTTTCAAAATGATAGTCACTTCTTCACCCGCTTTCATAAACTGAGAGTTCTCAATCATTTCTTTGTTGATGTATAACTGAGAGAAATCATCATTGTTCATGAAGTGGAATCCGTTCTCATCATCATACAGATACTGGAATTTTCTGGTGATTACTTTTACTTCATCAATTTTGTGTCCTGCAGAGAAAGTATTATCAATTACTTTACCGTTTGTCACTGACTTTAATTTTGTTCTTACGAAAGCAGGTCCTTTTCCCGGTTTTACGTGAAGGAACTCGATTACTTTATAAATATCATTGCTATATTCGATGCATAGCCCTTTTCTGATATCGTTACTTGTTGCCATTAATATATTATATTCTTTTATTTATTATTCTCTTTGTTCACCAAATCAATTATATCCTCTAAGTAATACTGATTGGTCTTTAGTTTTGAAATGACTTCAGGATCATTATCTGTGAGCTTCACAATAAGTTTTGTATCTACTACCAATCCGAAGCTGACATCTCTTTTATCAGAGGCATTATTTGATTTTTCAATATCAATCAAAAGAACCTTGTAAGAATTTCCTTTTTTATCCTTCCACGCAAACTTAGGAGTCAGCCCTGCATTTAAAGCACCTCCCAGCAAACCTCCTCCATAAGGATTATTGTATGAAATTGCTTTTTTATCTTTTACTTCATCAAGATAGACCAGAAAATATTTCTTCCCAATTACATTGACTCTTGCAAATGTATCAAAAGAATAGATATACGCTGCATAGGTCATACTAAAATACAGATTATCCTGATATTTCATCAGCCATGCTCTATTCTCCTTTTTTGCTTTTTTATCCGTATCTGTATATCTGAATGGAGATATTTTGATGTAATCTTCATTCTGACTTTTTACTTCTGCATAAACACTGGGTTTAGCAAGGCTGTCTTTTTTATAGTCCGAGAAGCCGTAATAGAACTCCATACCTGTTATTCTCTGGTTCTGGGACAGATAAAAATGGGAAATTGCCAGTACAAAAAGGAAAGACAATTTTTTCATCAGTTACTTTCTTTACCGGTTCCGTATCCTTTTACGATACCTCTTGGTGAGTTTTGAATAAACTGTAAGATCTCATCTCTCTCAGCCGTTGGAAGCATTTCTTTTTCAATATGGGAAATAGCCTGTGAAACGTTCATCTTCATCTGGAAGATGGCTCTGTAGATTTTCTGGATTTCAAAGATTTTCTCATTGGTAAATCCTCTTCTTCTTAGACCAACAGAATTGATACCGGCATAAGACATAGGCTCTCTTGCAACTTTTACGTAAGGCGGAATATCTTTTCTTACCAGAGTACCTCCGGAAATCATGACATGTTTTCCGATTTTACCGAATTGGTGAACTGCTGATAAACCTCCCATTACAGTATAATCTCCAATCTCCACATGTCCTGCAATACCACAACCGTTTACAATGATAACGTGATCTCCGATAACACAATCATGGGCAATATGTGAGGTAGCCATAATAAGGCAGTTCGCTCCTATTTTAGTATATCCCAAAGCCTTTGTCCCTCTGTTTACGGTAACACACTCTCTGATTGTTGTATCATCACCGATAATTACCTGGGTATCTTCACCATCAAATTTCAGATCCTGAGGAATTGCAGAGATTACAGTACCCGGAAAAATCCTACAGTTTTTTCCTATTCTTGCGCCATCCATAATGGTTACATTAGGACCAATCCACGTTCCTTCTCCAATTTCTACGTCCCCTGCAATGGTAGTGAAAGGTTCTACGATTACATTTTTGCTGATTTTCGCACGTTTATCTACGGCTGCTAATTGATGAATCATTTAATCAACTTTATTTTTTGCAACTTGAGCCATAAGCTCTGCTTCTACTGCTACAGTATCTCCTACATATCCATACCCCTGCATATGAACAATTCCTCTTCTGATAGGCTCTATCAATTCAATTTTGAATATAAGTGTATCTCCTGGAATTACTTTTCTCTTGAATTTCACCTTATCAATTTTGATGAAATAAGTAGAATAGTTTTCAGGATCCGGAACGCTGGCCAACACAAGAATTCCTCCTGTCTGTGCCAATGCTTCTACCTGAAGAACTCCAGGCATTACAGGTTCTTTTGGGAAGTGTCCCACGAAGAAAGGTTCGTTCATGGTTACGTTTTTCAAACCTACTACGTGAGAGTCTGAAAGTTCAAGAACTTTATCGATCAATAAGAACGGAGGTCTGTGAGGCATAAGCTTCATAATTCCGTTGATATCGAATACTGGTTCTTTTGTCAGGTCAAAATCCGGAACGTTTTTCTTTTTCTGCAATTTCCACTGGCGGTTTAGTTTTTTCGCAAACTGAGTATTCACAAAGTGTCCCGGTTTGTTAGCAATAACTTTACCTTTTATTTTTACTCCTGCCAAAGCAAGGTCACCGATTACATCCAGTAATTTGTGTCTCGCCGCTTCGTTAGGATAGTTTAAGTTAAGATTATCAAGAATACCGTTGGGTCTGATCGATACATTATCTTTTCCAAAGGCTTTTTTTAATTTTTCTGTAGTTTCAGGAGTAAGATCTTTATCTACATATACAATAGCATTGGAAATATCTCCACCTTTGATCAAACCGTGATCTAAAAGCATTTCCAATTCATGCAGGAAGCTGAATGTTCTTGCTGATGAGATTTCGTCTTTAAATTCTGAAATATTTTTAAGAGTAGCATTCTGAGTACCTAATACTTTAGTCCCAAAATCTACCATAGTAGTTACCTCGTAAGTATCTGAAGGAATGATTGTGATTTCCGAACCTGTAGCCGGATCACTGTAGGTAAGCACCTCTTTTACAACAAGATATTCTCTTGCAATAGCTTGTTCTGCTACTCCCACACTTTCGATAGCTTCCACAAAGTATTTTGAGGATCCATCCAAAATTGGTGGTTCAGAGGCATCCATTTCTAAAATTGCGTTATCAATATCACAACCAACAAGGGCTGCCAGAAGATGTTCGCAAGTGGTAATTTTTACCCCTAATTTTTCTAATGTAGTTCCTCTTTCGGTTGCTACCACATAATTTACATCAGCTTCTACCTGAGGATGTCCCTCCAAGTCTGTTCTTACAAATACAAAACCTGTATTTTCTTTAGCAGGTTTAATGGTAAGTTTTACTTCTTTACCTGTATGAAGGCCAATTCCAGAAAGAGTTACCTCTTGCTGAAGTGTTTTTTGCATATCACTCATTAGTATTATCTTTTGAGTTATTCTCAAGATTATTTATTCTATTTACTATTCCAGGCAAGTTCCTGAAATGAACATAACTCCTTAAATAGTCATTGTAACTGATTGCAGGTGAACCGTACAAAGTTTCTCTGTCATTAACACTGGAATTCACTCCACTCTGAGCCTGAATTTTCACCTGGTTTCCTATTTTAATATGTCCTACGACACCTACCTGGCCACCAATCTGATTCCAGTCTCCGATAGTGGTGGAACCTGCAATTCCTGCCTGTGCAGCAATGACGTTGTTCTGACCAATTTTCACGTTATGGGCAATCTGAATCAGATTATCAATCTTGGTTCCTTTACCTATTATTGTAGAACCTATCGTGGCTCTGTCAATACTACAGTTTGACCCGATTTCTACATCGTCTTCAATGATTACATTTCCAAGCTGCGGAATTTTCTTGAAGCCTTCAGCCGTTGGCTGGAAACCAAAACCGTCTCCTCCGATTACCGTGTTGGAATGAATCACACAGTTATCTCCAATAATACAGTAGTCGTAAATTCTGGCACCACTGTCTATCTTACAGTTTTTACCAATTTTCACTCCTTTCCCTATATATACATGTGGATAGATCTGTGATCCTTCCCCGATCTTAGCTTTCTCGGAAACATAAGTAAATGCCCCGATATACGCTTTATCTCCTATGACAGCGGTATCATGAATAGATGAACCGTTCTCAATACCTTCTTTTCTTCCCTGCATTTCCTGATATAAATTCATCAGAATCTGAAAAGAAAGATAGGCATCTTTTACAACGATTAAGGTAGGGTTATAATGATTTTTCTCCAGAAGTTTTTCCGAAACGATGATAACAGAGCATTTTGAGCTATCCAAAAAATGAGAAAACCGATCTTGTGCTATAAAAGAAAGATGTCCCGATTCCCCATTTTCAATTGGTGAAACTCCCGTAATAAGTGCATTCTCGTCACCTATTATTTTTCCGTCAATAAAACTTGCAATTTGCGAAGCTGTAAATTCCATATTCTGCAAAGATAAGAAATTCTATAATTTGCAAACATGTTTTAGTTTCAGATCGTAAATTTTAATATTCTTTAAGAGTCCAGTCTGGAGATATCTCTTGGAAACATAAGGATATAGCGGGTCGTCTTATTTACGATTAATCCTGATAAAAGCTGATCTTCCGACTCATGCAGCCTTGTTCTTTTTCCATTTTTATGCAGTAAATAAATGGGCTGTTTCTCTGCGTGATAAGGCAATAATTTTCTTTTAATTTCATGAACCAATTCATCACCATTATCGATTACGAAAAATTCATTGCTCTTTTTTATTTTTTCATCAATTATTTTCTCATCAAACGGATGTGATGAAATAATTGTTTTAGGCAAATTTCTCTGAATTACACATTTACACCAGTATGACAATACGAAATCTTCTGAATTCTGCCATTCTTTCATGGCCTGAATTACATCATTATCATCAAGCTGAGTAAATCTTTCTATATCTTCATCTGTGGCACCGCTCTTTTCACGGTATAAAAAATATTTCAGATTGTCTGTTGCCGAAAGTGCTACACCCTGGGAAATCAGATATTTTGCCCTTTCAAGAATTTTAACCAAAAGAAACTCTGCCAAGGCTGAAGTTTTATGATAATACACCTGCCAATACATAAACATTCTGGCAGTAAGGAAATTTTCAATGGAATAAATTCCTTTTGCATCAATCACCAGTTCGCCTTCTTCGCAGACATTCATCATAGAGATAATTCTCTGGGTATTAATATTTCCTTCTGAAACTCCTGTAAAAAAACTGTCCCTTTTTAGATAGTCCAAACGGTCAACATCCAGTTGGGAAGAGATCAGCTGGTTAAAAAACTTTCTGTGATACTTCCCCTGAAACATTTCAATAGCCATTGATAGTTGGCCTTCAAATTCCTCATTAAGCTTATTCATCAGCAGCAAAGAAAGATTTTCATGATGCCAGTCATCCATCAGCATACTTTCCAATGCGTGTGAAAACGGACCATGACCGATATCATGCATCAAAATGGCCAGCATCGCCCCTTTTTCTTCTTCCTCAGAAATTTTCACTCCTTTCTGCTTCAATGTTTCTAAAGCTGTAAACATCAAATGCATCGCTCCAAGAGCATGATGAAATCTTGTATGGGTAGCACCGGGAAATATCAGGTTCAGAAGTCCGGTCTGCCCGATTCTTCTCAATCTCTGAAAGTAAGGATGCTCAATGATATCAAATAAAATTTCGTGTGGAATTTTGATAAACCCGTGAACAGGATCGTTGATGATTTTTAGCTTATTCTGCATTGAAACTTCAGTATTAGTAAACAAAGTTAGGCATTTTAAAATTTAGCCTTTTATTAAATTACTATTAAGATTCTGGGATAACATGATGATACACCAAATATTTTTCATCAAAAACATCTTCATATCAACTTCAGAAATTCCTAAATATCTATTTATTATCAATTCGAGATTTTTTGAAAACCTTTTGCGCCTGTTATATTAAAGGATTATCTTTGAGAGAAAACACGGCAACCTTTAATGAGACGCTTCCCGCTTTTCCTCTTTTTACTTTTAAGTTTGAATTTTTCCGCACAGATCATCACTGAGACCCAAAAGCTGGAATCTCTTTGCAGGATTTGGGGATTTTTAAAATATTACCATCCCCGTGTGGCAAAGGGAAATCTTAACTGGGATAAACAGCTTTTTCAAAAAATAAATGAACTTGAAAATATTAATGATAAACAGTCTCTCAATAATTTTTATTCTGAATGGATTGAGAGTCTGGGAGAAGTTCCGCCATGCAAAGAATGTTCAGCTAAAGATCAGAAGGTGTATTTCCTTAAAAATTTTGATCTGCGCTGGATGGACAATTCACAGATTTTCTCTGATGATGTATCTCAAAAGCTTCGTTATATCGAAAAAAACAGAAATATTGGAGACAATCATTTTGTGGGAAAAGGGGGAAGAAAAATATATTTCAGGAATGAAAAATCCTATGGGTATCAATTCACTTCCACAGCGATTAGTTTACTGGAGCTATTCAGATACTGGAATTACGTGGAATATTTCTTTCCTTATAAATATGAAACCGATCAGAACTGGAATGATGTACTTACAGAAATGATTCCCAAATTTCTATTGGTTGATAATGATGAAAATTTTCACTTAACATTAGCAGAACTCGTAGCTAAAACGGATGATTCACACGCTTACCTTTCTTCAAAGGAGATTCAGTTTCATCTGTATGGCCAACGAAAAGTTCCTGTAGAATATATTTATGCTGAAGGAAAACTAGTGATTACAAAAGTTAATGACACACGGCCCGGACATCAAAGCCCGCTGCTTACCGGAGATGTCATTTATGATATTGAAGGAAAAACCATTCCGCAGATGATCAACAGTTTGGGAAAGTATGTACCTGCCTCCAACTCATGGGGTAAGGTCAGTAAAATAAAAGACAAGCTGCTTTTCACTAACAATGATTCTGTTTCTTTAAAGATTGAAAGAGAAGGACAAAATATAGAAATAAAAACCAGAACATATCTTAGTAAGAATATTATTCGTGAAAAGAAACCTGTTGTAAAAAAGTGGAAATTGATGGATGATGAAAAGACAACCGGATATGTTAATATGGGAATGATAGAAAAAGATGATCTTGATGAGATGTACAGCAGTTTAAAATCCACAAAATCCATTATCTTTGATCTCAGGAATTATCCAAAACAAACGATTGTACCCTTAAGCTTTCTTCTTCTTCCCAACCCGGTAATCTATTATCAGTTTACTTTTCCTGATACCAGCTATCCCGGCAAATTCTACAGCAGAAAAAATGTCACCGGCAGGAAAAATCCTGAATACTATAAAGGAAATGTCATCGTTTTAGTAGATGAGAATACACAAAGCCAGGCAGAAACCACGACAATGATGTTCAAACAGCATCCGAAAGCTAAAATTATCGGGAGTAATACTTCAGGAGCCAACGGAGATGTCATTATGTTTAAAATTGCTGATCTCGATACACGGTTTACAGGCCTTGGTGCTTATTATCCTGATGGCAGGGAAACCCAAAGAATAGGAATTATTCCCGATATTCTGGTAAAACCAAGTATTGAAGGGATAAAAAAGGGAAAAGACGAAGTGCTGGAAAAGGCTTTGGAGTATATAAAAACTACTGATTAAATGAAGTGAAAATGTGAATTATTCTACACCATTTTCATTTAACTTATATTTAACTTTTAATCTTTCGAATTTGTGAGATTTTAAAAGGATTTGGTCAACATTTTGATACAATAACCATGTAAAAAATAAATTATGTCAGAAAAGATATTATGGATCGATGATGAAATAGATTTACTTAAACCTCATATCGTATTTTTAGAAAAGAAAGGTTATCAGGTAACGCCTGTTAACAATGTAAATGAGGCTTTGGAACTTATGGATTCAGAGAAATTTGCTTTAACGCTAATTGATGAAAATATGCCGGGTATTTCCGGTCTGGAGGCAATTCCTATGATTAAGGAAAAAGATAATGCCTTAAAAATCGTCATGGTAACCAAAAGCGAAGAAGAACACATTATGGAAGAAGCGATCGGTTCCCAGATTGCCGATTATATATTAAAGCCTGTAAATCCCAATCAGATATTACTGTCCTTAAAGAAAAACCTTCAGCAGGATAATCTTGTGGAACAAAAAACAATTTTACAATACCAGCAGGAATTCAGAAACCTTTCCATGGAACTTTCTTATTTGAGAACGTATCAGGAATGGGCTGAGTATTATAAAAAGATTCTTAGCTGGGAAATCAAATTTGATAAGGTAGCAGACAATGAATTTGCCGATCTTCTGCAGTCTCAGAAGGAAGAAGCCAATATTCAGTTTGCCAAATTCATTGAGAAAAATTATGAAAACTGGCTTACAGATTCAGACAAACCGATGATGAGCCACACGCTTTTCAAGGAAAAAGTGAAGCCTGAAGTGGAAAAAGAGAAAGTTCTTTTACTGATGGTGGATAATCTTCGGTATGATCAGTGGAAAGTAATCGAACCTTTATTTACAAAATACTACAATAAAATATCGGAAGATTATTATTATAGTATTCTTCCGACAGCAACACAATATGCAAGGAATTCTTTCTTTGCAGGATTAATGCCGTCTGAGATAGAAAAACGCTTCCCTGATAAATGGTTTAATGATAACGAAGAAGGAAATAAAAATGAGTTTGAGCGTGACTTCCTGGAAGATCAGATGAAGAGAATCGGTCTTGGTTCAAAGTCTATGAAGTATCTTAAAGTACTGAACGCTGATTTTGAAAGAAAGATCTATGACGATTTCAACCAGCATAAAAATAATGACCTGCTGGTTATTGTGTACAACTTTATTGATATCCTGTCGCATGCAAAAACAGACAATCATATTGTAGACCAGCTGATTCGTGATGATAAGACTTTCCGTTCCCTTACCTTCAACTGGTTTGAAAACTCTTCTTTATTGAAGATCATTAAGGCAGCTGCAGAAAACGGATATAAACTGGTGATCACAACAGATCACGGTACTGTATATGTTAAAAAGCCAAGTAAAGTGGTAGGAGACAGAGAAACTTCTACGAATATCAGATATAAAACAGGCAAAAGCTTAACGTATGATGACAGTGATGTATGGGCTATTACCAATCCGGAAAAGCTTTTCCTGCCCAAAGGAAATTTAAGTTCGAAATATATTTTTGCTAAAAACAATATATTCCTGGCGTATCCTAAAAATTACAATCATTTTGTTAATTACTATAAAGAAACTTACCAGCATGGTGGAATTTCACTTGAAGAGTGTATTATTCCTATCAGTATTTTAGAACCCAAGTAGTTTTTTTCATAGTTTATTTAATTTTGGGTTTAAAGGCGGAAAAAATCTTGCGATTTTTTCCGCCTCTTTTTTAAGGCACTTATTTTGCATATCAACAGACAACCTTAAATATCTATTTATGAAAAAACACATTTTTATTGCAGCAGCATTCTCAGCATTATTTTTAACCTCATGTAATAAAGAAAAGACAACAACAGATTCCACTCCCGCTTCTGTAGACAGTATTGCATCCAAGCCATCTGATTCAGCAGCTGTTTCAGGTACTCAGGATGAAATTGTAAAAAGTACTTCGAAAGACAAGAACGGGAAAACCCTGGATATGACTTTCAACAATACCAAAAATACGGCTACTATAGTATTCAACAATGAAACCATTGAGCTTCAGGGACAAAAACCTGCATCAGGAATATGGTACAAGAATGACCATTATGAACTGAGAGGAAAAGGCGAGGAAATAGAACTGACACAAGACGGTAAAACAGTTTTTAAAAATTAAAATCACTTACTCAATATATAAAAGTCGGATTTGAAATTCAGAACCGGCTTTTTTTATTTCCCTACATTTGAAAAAAATTTATTTTGTTTATGAGATTAATCACCTACAATGTCAATGGAATCAGGGCGGCTTTTACGAAAGATTTTCTGGGCTGGCTGAAGACTGCCGATCCGGATATCATCTGTATTCAGGAGAGTAAGGCCGGAAACGATCAGATAGACATCGAAAGCCTTGAAAAATTGGGATATCACAGTTATTGGCACTCAGCGGTAAGAAAAGGCTACAGCGGGGTCGGAATTGCCTCAAAAATAAAACCCAACCATGTAGAGTATGGTTGTGGTATCGAAAGCTATGATAATGAAGGAAGAATCATCCGTGCAGATTTTGACGGATTTTCCGCGATTTCGGTATATGTTCCTTCTGCATCTAATATTGAGAGGTTAGATTTTAAAATGCAGTTCTGCCATGACTTTCTTGGGTATATTAAAAATTTAAAAAAAGAAATTCCTAATCTTATTATCTCCGGAGACTTTAATATCTGCCACGAGGCTATCGATATTCACAATCCTGTCGGTTTAAAGAATGTTTCAGGGTTTCTTCCTATGGAAAGGGAATGGATGACCAATTTTATCAATGAATGCGAACTTATTGACAGTTTCAGGTTCTTTAACAATGAACCTGACAATTATACCTGGTGGAGCTACCGGCAAAACTCAAGGGAAAGAAATAAAGGCTGGAGGTTAGATTATAACTTCACTTCGTATAGCTTAAAGGATAAGCTCAGCAGAGCTGTCATTTTAAAGGAAGCAGTACATTCTGACCATTGTCCTGCTTTATTGGAATTGGATGTATAATCAATGCTATATTTATCCATACAAAAAGCCAGCTGATCAGCTGGCTTTTTTTTAATTTAAATCATAAAATTAATCGACAATTTCATATTCGACAGGAATAGTACCATGACTGATATCTCCAATCTCATCGAACGCAGCTTTAGACATATCTAAAGATCTTGATGAATGGTAAGGCCCCCTGTCATTAATTCTCACTATTACCTCTTTACCATTTCTAAGGTTGGTTACCTTAACGTTTGTTCCAAATGGAAGCGTTCTGTTTGCTGCAGTAAACTTTGAATTATCAAAAATTTCTCCGCTGGCGGTTTTTCTACCGTTAAATCTATCGTGGTAGTACGATGCATAACTTGTTTTTTTCGCATCTAAGGCATTATTTGTAAAAGAATAAATACCCAGGGTTGAAATCATCATTATGATTACGAGAATGAATCTTTTCATCATTTTGAACTTTTATTGGTTTTGACGGAGCAAAAGTATCAGGAATCTTTAGAAAACCCTATTCAACATGTTAAAAACTGTTAACAAAAGATTAATCAAATGTTAAACACCGCTGTAACCTCCTATGAACAGGGGTTTTAGAGCGGAGTGTTAAAAATTGTTAAAAAAACACGTAAAAAGTTAACATAATTAACTAATTTGTGCATAATTTAAAATTCAAGATTTAAAAATAAACTGAAAATCAACATGTTAAAAAAACAACAATGTTAAGAACTGATTAGAAAAACCAATCATAAAAAATAAATATCTTAAAATCAGATTTCAAAAAAAAGTCTGATAGAAGACCCTCAACCCTATAAAGATCTATTCCTGAACTAATTTTTAACACCTTTTTATTTTGTTAAAACTGATAGACTAACCAATTATTCAACAAATATTTAATTTCAGTCGTTCAAAAGGATGAATTAGAATGATTCATTATCCCAAAACATAAATGAACGCAAGTCTCTTAAAAGTAAAAAACCAATGATTGCTCATTGGTTTCTTATAATTGAATTAAGAATCAATTTATTTAATATACTCTACAATGTAATCATAGTTTCCTGCAGGATATACTACAGACATACTAGGAGATCCTGTAATAAGATTTCCCGTTGCAATATCATAAGAATATACATTGTTATCATAAACGCTACCTGTTCCTGCCTTATAAATAGTCACTTTATATACAGAAGCTGTAGAGCTTGCCGGAATAATTATAGGTCCTGGTGTGTAAGATGTAGGCGCAGTAGAAGATCCACTAGCAGTAAATGTCCCTTTTTTAGCAAAAACTTGCTTACTTTCCACTGATCTAGTTGTAACAGTTTCTGTTTGCAAAATATTTTCTTTACCACCAGCACCTGTGACAGGTCTCCAAGTCCCAGTCGTAGGACTTGCAGTTTTATTGTCATAATACCAAAATCCTGCAAAAAGAGGTTCTGAAAGTGTACCAGTAGCAGGTGAACCAGTAGTTGCAGTATTATATACGATCATACCATCAAACCTGTTAGGGTTATTTCCGGCATTATATAATGTACCTTGATTAGCCAAAGCTAGTTGAGTAATGTCTGCTCTTGGGAATATAAGCCCTTTACCTAAGCTTGCATTATTAACAGAAGCAGTTAAGGAAGCATCTAAGAACGCTGAAGAAGCGGGAATACTTCCATCAGCAAATGTTTGATTTCCTTTAATTTGTGCTGAAGCAGTACCTCCAATTGAAGAAATAATCAAAGCTACAGCGAAATATTTAAAATTTTTCATCAGTAAAATAATTTAATAAGTTATTGTAATTGATTATTGACCTCCTAAAGAATACCAGTTAGTACCATCTGTAATAAACTCAGAACCACTCTGCTGCATAGAAGAATAAGTAACAGTTTTATAATTAGCATTTAAGTTGGTTAAATTATGACTTAGGATATCTGTAGATATTAGGGTCAACTTTTTACCAATCATACTTGCATCAGGAGTTGGCAATAAGATACTCCCGTTAATACCACCTGCAAATAAAACCACATTACCTACATCTGATGGGAGAATAGCCATGCTAGCTGATCCTGCAACGGTTCTGTACGTTGGAGTTGCTCCACTTGAAAATGTTGTCCAAGTAGGAGCTACACCCGCACCATTAGATGTCAATACTTGCCCTGCAGTACCTGCACTACCTGCAGTAGTACCATCACCCCCTACATTTAACTCTTTAGTTACTTGTAAGTCACCGTTTACATGGAGCTTTTTTTGGGGAGTTTCCGTACCAATTCCAAAATCACCATCCTTGGTAAGGATAGCTTTTCTTGTATTATTGGTTACAAAGGCTAGATCATGTGAAGTAGTAGTACCCCACATAGCTTTTCCTGCTCCAATAAAGGATTTCAGACTAATTGTTCCGTCAGTATGATGAATCCCAAAGGCATCACTTGGGGTGAGTACTTTTAAAAGAGCTTCAATTGATGTACCTGTAAATGTCAGAATATTTGCTCCCTGAGTTACCGTTCTGTTTCCTGTAAGGCTGCCATCTGAATTATAAATATTAAGATTAGGAGCTGAAGCACCACCTACAGCAACCCAAACAGAATTTGGCGCATCATAATAATAAAAACCAGTTGCTGTTACATTTATAGTTTTACCTGCTGCAGTACCATCTAAAGTACTAACAAATGTAAGAGCTCCATTTTGAGCCGTTGTGTAAGCTGCATTTTTAGCTGCTAACTCAGTCCTTGTCAAACGGGGAATCAATAAGGCGTCAGGTCTAGAAGGATCAGTAGTATTTGCTACTACATCTAGAGTCGCGGCAGGTGTGGTTGTGTTAATCCCCACTCGCCCCTGTTGAGCCTTAGAAAAGGCCGAAAGGCCAACAAGCATAATTGCTGTTAATAAAATTTTTTTCATAAGTTTTTAAAGATTTTTAATTACATTTTTTTCATCAATATTTCCAAAAAGAGAAGGTACATCTCAACTTGTGAACATTACAATAAAACCAAAGTAATACAATAATAATTTCAATTGACTTTTAGCTTATTTAATGATAACTTGCTGAAATCACATGATTTAAAAATATTGCTTCTTGCGCAAATTTAAGCATAATTTTCGATTTTAAATACATTATAAAAGAAAATTAAAAATTCTTAATTACACAAAAAATACTAACTATTTGATTATCAGAAAAATAAAAACATATTACCGAGAAAATTCTATGTTAATTTTCATTAATAATTTGATTTCGGAAATACTATTTTCACTTGATTAGTAAGCCTTTAGCTAAACTAATTCTCCGTATAGGTCAAATTCTTCGGCAGAAGTAATTTTCACGTCTGCAAATTCACCAATTGAAATATAAATATCTTCAGCTGAAACCAAAACCGTATTATCTACATCTGGTGAATCGTACTCAGTTCTTCCGATGAAATAATTTCCTTCTTTACGGTCAAAAATACATCTGAATACTTTACCTATTTTTTCCTGATTCTTTTCCCATGAAATCTGAGACTGCAGTTCCATTATTTCCTCTACTCTTGCCTCTTTTACTTCCTGTGGAATATTATCTTCCAAAACATGGGCAGTAGTGTTTTCTTCGTGAGAATAGGTAAAGCATCCTAATCTGTCAAACTTCTGCTCTCTTACCCAGTCTTTAAGCTCCTGAAATATCTCTTCTGTTTCTCCAGGATATCCAACGATAAGCGTTGTTCTGATCGCCATATCAGGAACTTTTTCTCTGAATTTTCCTAAAAGGGCATCTGTTTTCTCATGGGTAGTTCCTCTCTTCATAGATTTCAGTAAGTCTGAATTGATATGCTGAAGAGGAATATCTATATAATTACAGATTTTTGGTTCTTCGCGGATAATATCAAGAACATCTTCAGGGAAACCGCTTGGGAAAGCATAGTGAAGACGAATCCATTCCACTCCTTCTACTTTCACCAATTCTTTTAAAAGATCACCCAGTGCTCTTTTTTTATAAAGATCCAAGCCATAGTACGTAAGGTCCTGGGCAATAAGAATCAATTCTTTCGTTCCTTTTTTAGCCAGTTTCTGAGCTTCTAACACCAGTTTTTCGATTGGCGTTGAAACGTGACCTCCTCTCATCAATGGGATCGCACAGAAAGAACATGGTCTGTCACAGCCTTCAGAAATTTTAAGGTACGCGTAATGTTTTGGAGTTGTTGTTAATCTTTCTCCTACCAGTTCATGTTTATAATCTGCTCCCAGATGCTTCAAAAGTACCGGAAGATCTCTTGTTCCGAAATATTGATCTACATCCGGGATTTCTTTGATCAGATCCGGTTTATATCTTTCAGACAGACATCCTGTAACGAATACTTTTTCCACCTCGCCTCTGTTTTTAGCGTCAACATAATCCAGGATGGTATTGATAGACTCTTCTTTCGCATTGTCAATAAATCCGCAGGTATTGATGACCACAATGTCCCCACGGTCTTCATGAACCACTTCTTTTCCATTGGCTTTCAGCTGGCTCATTAATACTTCAGAATCATATACATTCTTGGAACATCCAAGAGTGACTACATTGATTTTCTTCTTCCCTACAGATTTTGTACGCATCGTTTTGATTTTGAGTCTGCAAAGATACAAAATATTGGAGAGTTAGGATTAAAAAATAAAAACCACTTTATAAAAGTGGTTTTCAGGAATATGCTTTAAAAGTTTTTTTCTTTAAATCCAGGAGCGTTCTGATCTTTTTCGGAAAGTATGGCATCTTTTTCATCAACCTTCCAATCAATATTAAGATCAGGATCATTGAATTTTACACTGCCTTCTGACTCTTTATTGTAAAAATTATCACATTTATACGAAAATACAGCATGGGTACTTAATACAGAAAAACCATGTCCGAAACCTCTCGGCACATACAACTGTAATTTGTTTTCAGCAGTAAGTTCTATTCCGAACCATTTTCCGAATGTAGGAGAATCTTCCCTAAGATCTACAGCCACATCCCAAACGCTTCCTTCAAGACAGGAAACCAGTTTTGCCTGGGCATGTTCTCCTTTCTGAAGATGCAGGCCTCTTAATACTCCGTAGGAAGATCTGGAAATATTATCCTGCACAAAGTGCCCGTTCATTCCGGTAAGTTCTTCGAATTTTTTTTCATTAAACTTTTCAAAGAAGTAGCCTCTTTCATCTTCAAATATGGTAGGCTCTATGATGTAGCAGTCTTTAAGCGGGGTTTCTTTAATTTTCATAATAGTTAAAAACTCTATTTCAATGTGGTTATTAATGTTTTAAATAAGATCTTTATATCGTTTTTGAAAGACATCTTTTCAAAATAGTCCAGATTCATTTTTACTTTGTTCGGAAATAACACTTCATCATTGTAAGCTAAAGGATCTTCCTGGTTTTTCAGAAGGTATTCTTCGTCTCTGTATTTAATACTTGCTTCACAGGTAAGCCCGGGTTTCAGTTCCAGAACTTTCCTGTCTTCTCCGACAAGTTTATCGTAATATCCTTCAATATCAGGCCTGGGACCTACAAAACTCATATCACCTTTTACAATATTAAACAATTGCGGAAATTCATCGAGCTTAAATTTTCTGAGAGTCTGCCCTATTTTTGAGCATGTTCTCTTCTGTTCATGAATTGTTTTAATTTTAAAAATGGTAAAAGGTTTTCCATACTGCCCTATCCGGGTCTGAAAAAAGATTCCGTTGGAAGATGTATCCAGACTTGCAATCACAAATAAAATAATCAGTACAGGCATAAGAAAAAGGATCAATATTGCCGCTAAGGCAAAATCAAAAACTTTTTTCCAATATTTATACTGATTCATTAAATTCAAATAATATTAAAGTCCAAAGTAAGAATGAACAACCTTTGCTATTCTTTCTTTGTCATCCTCTGACAGATTAGAGCCTGAAGGAAGGCATAATCCGTTATCAAAAAGTTTTTCAGAAACATTCCCGCCATAATAAGGAGAAGTTTCAAAAACCGGCTGTAAATGCATAGGTTTCCAAAGCGGTCTTGATTCTATATTGTCTTCTAAAAATGCAAGTCTTAAACCTTCTCTGTTTTTTCCTGTCATTTCCGGATCAACAATCACTGCGGATAACCAGTGGTTGGAATAAAAATCATCATTCGACTCTGAGAATACAGTTACCCCTTCAATATTGCGGAAAAGGTCAACATAGAAATTGTGCATTGCTCTACGGGCAGCAACCCTGTCCTTAAGCACTTCCATCTGTCCTCTTCCTATTCCTGCTACAATATTGCTCATTCTGTAGTTGAAACCGATGTGTGAGTGCTGATAGTGGGGAGCATTATCTCTGGCCTGTGTAGAAAGGAAAACGGTTTTATCTTTATCTTCCTGAGTATGACAAACCAAAGCTCCACCTCCTGAAGTGGTAATAATTTTATTTCCGTTAAAACTTAAAATTCCAAAACGGCCGAATGTTCCGCATGCCTGTCCTTTATAAGTTGAGCCCAGGGCTTCAGCAGCATCTTCTATCAAAGGGATCTGGAATTCCTGAGCAACGGCAGTAATTTCGTCCATTTTTGCCGGCATACCATACAGATGTACGACAATGATTGCTTTAGGTTTTGTTCCTTTTTGGATTCTGTCTTCGATGGCTTCTCTCAGCGCTTTAGGGCACATATTCCATGTAACCGGTTCACTATCAACAAAAACAGGAATTGCTCCACAATACGCAATTGGATTGGCTGAAGCAGAGAAAGTCATGGATTGACAGATCACCTCATCGCCATGTACAATTCCGCATTCGATAAGAGCAAGGTGTAATGCTGCAGTACCTGCAGACAGCGCAGCCACTTTTACGCTTCCACCTAAAAACTGCTCCAGATCACCTTCAAATCCGTTAACATTAGGTCCCAACGGAGCTACCCAGTTTTCTTCAAATGCTTCGTTGATGTATTTTTGTTCATTCCCTCCCATATGCGGTGAGGACAGCCAGATTTTAGTATTCATATTTTTGATTAGTAACTTGTTTATATAATATTTTTCTTGATAATTCTCCCCGGATTTCCCACAATAACTGAGTAATCGGGAACATCGGTAATGATGACTGCACCGGCACCAATTACACACCATTTTCCTATTTTGATTCCCTGGATTACAGAAGCTCCTATTCCAATCTGAGAGCCTTCACCTACTTCCACTCCTCCGGCAAGTGCTGAGTTGGGAGAAATATGAACAAAATCTTCAATCACACAATCATGATCTACAGATGCATTGGTATTGATGATACAATGTTTTCCAATGGCCGTATCTGCATTAATTACCACGCCTCCCATGATTACTGTTCCTTCTTCTATTTTCACAGAACCTGAAATGATTGTTTTGGGATGTATTAAAGTGCCAATTTTATGATTAATCTGTTCTGCGATTTTCTTACGGATCAGATTGTTGCCAATTGAAATAATCAGTTTTTCTTTATCATCCGGTAAATTATTCAAAACCGGAGATCCATAGCATTCCTTTTTAGTGACATCCTGATCTATAAATGCCTTAATTTTTATGTCATTAGCAGCAGCAATATCTGCAATTACCTTTCCATGTCCGCTTGCTCCAAATAAATACATAGCTATTAATTAATTTCCTTGAAATGGTTCTATGGTAACGTGTCCATCGGCTGAAATACCTTCTTTTATAAAAACTTTCTTTATAGTAAGAAATATTATTTTCAGATCCAGGATAAAGGATACATGATCCACATACCAGACATCTAAATTAAACTTTTCTTCCCAGGAAATAGCATTTCTACCGTTAATCTGTGCCCAGCCGGTAATTCCCGGTCTTACTTCATGTCTTCTTGCCTGATGATCATTATAAAGCGGCAGATATTGTACCAGTAACGGTCTTGGCCCTATTAATGCCATATCTCCTTTCAAAACATTAATCAGTTGAGGAATTTCATCTATAGATGTTTTACGGACAAATGAACCCACTGCGGTTAATCTTTCTGCATCTGATAAAAGATTTCCATTGGAATCCTTTTTATCATTCATTGTTTTAAACTTTATAATTTTAAATACCTTTCCGTTCTTCCCAGGTCTTAACTGAAAGAAAAATGGTTTTCCACCATTGGATAGGAACAATCCTACCATCACAATAAGAAAAATCGGAAGCAATAAGGTAATTCCCATCAGAGAAAATACAAAGTCGAAAATCCTCTTTAAATAATTTTTATACATTCTTAAAAGTTAGATACATTCGTCATAATACATCATGAGATTCTACTCAGTTTCTTCTGTTTTTGCTGTATTACTAATCCCAATAATTATTGAACTAAAGTACAAAAATTCCGGTATATTAAAAAGATTACAAGATGTCTGTACGAGTGTAAAATATTGCAAAAATAAAGCAAAAATCAGTTTATAGTATATATTACTTTTTTTTATGTTCAAGAATATAGAAGCATTTTGGAATACCTTTAAAAATTTTAGAAAATAAATAATTAACCCCAGGATGCCGGTAGCCATTAAAAGCTCTAAAAAGATATTATGCGGATGAACTCCATCCTTAAATAATATTCTTCCTCCTAAAAAAGGGTTTGAATTAAAAATTTCAATGGCTCCTCTATATAATAGGCCTCTGCTTGATGTATCTCCCTGGGCAATCCATTTATACATTCTATTGAAGCTTGCTATTTGTTCATCTCCATATTGTTCGTGGAGAAAAATCAGTGCTATAAATGACAAGGCCAATATAACTGCATATAACACATATTTTTTGTTTTCCTTCAAAAGAATAAGGTAAAAAGAACATACAAAAACCGCAATTAACGGGCTTCTTGCCATAGATTGAATCACATTAAAGATTCCTAATAAAAGGCAGAAGAATAAAAAATAAGAATTATAGTCTTTTTTACAAAATAAAAGTAAAAATAACGATATAATAAATAATGAGGCTCCAATATGGCCATACATTATGTAATATGTACTAAAAATATGATCTAAGTTTATATAGCCATATATGTAATTGAAAACAAGAAGACCGCATAAAACTGAGATACAGAGTTTTGTAATACTTTTGAAATTTACTTTGTTGTAATTAATACATAATAATGCAATACTTGGTACAAGTATTATAAATAAAATCCTGAAAATATCTTCATTTTTTGATTGTAGTACTTCCTGATCAAAAGAATAATTATTGAACGAATAGATAAGTTTGATAATGTAAAAAATCCAAAATCCAATAAGGCTTACCAGTGAAATATTTTTAAAACTAATATTTTTTCTTTCTCTATAGATGATAAATACAGAAAAGACAATAATAAAAATACGATACGGTATAGAAAAGTCCCTGGGATTCATTTCTAATGGTTTTGCAAAAGAAATGGCAACAGTATTTCCTACCATAACAGATAACAGGAATAGTTTATCAATGAAACTATTATTAACAGTAATTTTCAAAATAAAGCCTATTTTTTATTTCAGCCAGTGCAAAGCTACTTCTTTTGCTTTACGGAATGAAATAAAATAGCATCCATGTATTTTTTCCCCAGTACCGGATACGTTCTGTTTTCAAAAATCCATTGTCTCCCTTTATTGCCTATGGTCATTCTTTCCTCGGAACTCATATTGGCATAATATAGAATCGCGCTTTTAATATCTTCCGCAGATGTACTGTTGATAAATCTACCGCAATCCGCCTCATTAATCATGGAAGGATATCCTGTATAAGAAGCTATTATAGGTTTCGCAGCCAACATATATTCAACCACTTTATTCATAGATTGTCCATAATCCCAAACTTTCGAATCTTTAGTAGACAAATAAAGAATATCACAAGCTTCGAGGAAAAATTTAACTTCAGTTTGCTGGATTCTTTGTAAAAATGTAACATTGGAACAATCTTTTAACTGTTCTTCGTAAGATTCTCTGAGATCACCGCTCCCAACAAGTACAAAATGAATATGACGATCTTCCTTCATGGCTTTTATTGTTTCAATAAAAGGCTCCAATGCATTGGTAACTCCCATACTCCCAGCATAGCCAATAATTACTTTATCTGATGGTATTACCTCCAAAAACGGGTTCTTTTCTTTTAAAAAGTCTTCAGAATAGTTATCAGGATCAAATCCTAATGGGGAGCAATGAAAAGGTCTTTTATATCCCAATAATTGTTCTACATGTAAATCCAGCCTCGGCATTGTTCCTGCAACCAAATCAGCTTTCTTATATCCAAATTTTTCTATAAATCCTATCAGTAAAACAAGAGGATGCCATTTTGAGAACCCAGCTTCCTCCGTCATTGTTAAAGGCCAGATATCACGGATTTCAAAAACCAAAAAGCTCCCAAACTTCTTTTTCAGATAATAACCATAAATAATGGTAAAAATAGAAAGTGAAGAAACAATAACCACATCAGGCCTTGCCATCCCGGAAAGTTTCATTGAGAAAAGCTTTCTTTCAAAATCAAACCAGGACAATATTCTGTCTATAGATGCGGTTTTGATATATTTTTTAGTTTTAATCCATCTTATAGCCACTCCATCCTGCTCTTCATCGTTATATATTTTATCAGTTTCAGGACAATGGGTGAAATGGTTAGAATCTGAAGTTATCATGAGGGTATTATTTCCCTGTCTTTTAAACTCTCTTGCCAAATAAAACAAACGTGAGGGAACTTTTGCGTATTGTGGCGGTGAGGCATATTTGGAAATCAGCCAGATATTTTTATTCATTTTCATCACTGAAGTGTTGGTTTTTTAATAGGATCTATCAGAAAATCAAGCATAATTGCTTCATTCAAAATATTGCTGTTATTAAGATTCCTGATTGTAAGAGCATCTTCAAGTCTACTCATATTAGAAACAAAATCTTTTACTTTATTTTTATTTTCTAAAATATTTGTTTGTATTCTTTCTCCCACACCATCATTTACCCAATTCTGGGTAACGTCAAAGCCTCTTTTTAAACGGTTTTTAAGAATATAGCCTGGTACGTCTTTTTTCATCATTTCACGTAGTATCCACTTTCCATATCCATGTTTAATCTTAAGCAAATCCGGCAATGCCAGAGCAAACTCTACCAATCTATAGTCCATAAAAGGTAGTCTGCTTTCAATAGAAAAATACATTGAGTTTCTATCTTCATATCTTAAAAGAGAAGGAATACTATATTTTTGAATATCTGATATCTGTCTGTTTGATAAAGATGTATTTTCAAAGAGATTTAAAGAAATTTCCGGTAAGCAATCCAGGAATGATGTATCTTTTCCTGTTGTTTTCAGATATCTGTTTTTCTCATTCCAATATGTTTTTATTTGTTTGGTTTCAAATATCAGCATAAGAGCTAATGAGTGAAAATATTGCAAACCCGGCAGAATTTCCTTTTTTTCTATTGCCTTTTTCAGTGCCACTACGAAGAATTTTCTGTATCCTGCGAATATTTCATCACCTCCCTGGCCACCTAATAAAACTTTAATGTTTCTTTCTTTTACCTGCTTGTATACTTCATGCTGTGCTATAATACTTAATCCAAGGAAAGGGGATTCCTGTGCCTCCATGGTCTGATCATAGATATTTCCCATCTCTTGTGCGGTATAAGAATGGTGAATATATTCAACATTAATATTTTTGTCTTTTGCAAATTTATTAATAATTGGCCCCTCTGATTTGGGATGGTCCGGAGCACCATAACTGAAAGCCATCAGATGATCTATTCCTTTCGATGTAATTGCCGCTATAGAAGACGAATCTACTCCACCACTTAAAGAGATTGCCAGAGGAACATCACTTCTCAGACGTATTTTTGTTGAATTTTCCAACAGGGCTTTCCCTTGGGAAATTAATTCATCCGAGCTTAATGACTCCAATTCCTTTCTTTTTTTGGCAACCTGTTCTTCCAGAGAATACCATGTTTTGGTTTCTATTTTCAGTTTTTCATCCAGCGTACATTTCATCAATGATCCTGGCAAAAGATATTTTACATTTTTGAAAGGAGTTCTGTCTTCATATCCTTCGAAAAAACCGAATCTTATCCCACTGGAACAATATTCCAGATCTATTTCCGGATTTATTTGTTTTGCTACAGAGGCTATGGAAGAGGAGAACAATAGCTGATCATTAAAAAAAGTATATATTAATGGTTTAACGCCAAATCTGTCTCTTACCAGATAGAACTCACCTTTAATCTTATCAAATATACCAAAAACAAACATTCCGTTCAGTTTATTCAGACAAGCTTCGCCCCAGCATTCCCAGGATCTCAAAAGCACCTCAGTATCTCCTGTGGTTCTGAATGTAAAACCATTAGTTATCAATTCTTCACGGATTTCCTGATAATTATATATTTCACCATTAAAAGTGATAGTATACCTTTCATCATCAGAAATCATAGGCTGGTTGGATGCTCCTGAAAGATCTATAATGGCAAGTCTTGAGTGGGCTAAAGTTACTGACCAATTCTCATATTCTGTTTTTTCAACTCCATAGTAATCTGGTCCTCTTCTTCGTATATAATTATGCAAATCACTTCCTTCTTCAAAATTGAGGTTTTGTGATCTTTTAAACTCTATTGCTCCTGTTATTCCGCACATGTTAGTTTGATAAAAGTTTTTGATAAAACGTTAATAATTTTTCAGACTGGCTTTCCCATGAAAAATTTTCATAAACTAGCTTTTGTCCCACTTCACCCATTTGTTTAGCCCTTTCTTTGTTAAGAATAAAATAATCGATAGCATCGGCTATTTCCTGAGGCTTTTGAGGGTTTACAAAAATACAACAATCACTCCCTTTCAATAAACTTCTCCAGTAAGGAAAATCTGAGGCAATAAACGGAATTCCTGCAACCATATATTCAAACATCTTTATCGGCAAACTCACTAGAAATGTTGGAATGGGATGCAAAGTAACTACACCTACTAACGAACGGTTATAAATATCATCTACTTCTTCAGAATTTACATATCCAAAATCATTAACCAGATGATAGTCTTTATGTTCCTTTATCTCTTTTTCCAGAGCAGGAGAAGAGTACATTCCTGCCAGATTCAGTTTGGCTTTTGATTTGGTGAGCTCTAATGAATTCATCAAATCTTTGATTCCTCTCGTATCATCAATAGATCCAACATAACAAACTTCATTCTTTTTTTCATCCCAGGAAATACTCTCCTGTTTCTTACCAGATAAGATAGGATAGTTATTGATATTTTCAGTTTGTCTGGCAAATTTTTTAAAATAACTTTCAATATGAGGTGTTGCACCAATCACTCCGTCTATTTTTTTACAGATATAACGTTCAAAATTCTCATATAATAGAGAAATTATATTCGAAAAAGGGGATTTTAAATAGGGCGAAACTAAAATAGTGTTTACAGTATCTTCATGAGAATCAAAGATTACTTTTTTATTGAGCTTTTTTAGTTTTTTTGCTATTAAAAGCAACTCAGGGTCATGAAGATGAAATACATCTGCGTTGAGTTCGTTAGCTTTATTAAAAATTTTGGTTGTAGTTTTCGTAATTCTTTTTAATCTGCCATCAGGTGCACCTACATCTATAATTTCCACATTGTCTATCACCTCATTACCTTTACCATCAGCAACTACCAATGATACCTTGATATCATCGGATGCCAGACTTTTGCACATCTTATGAAATATTCTGGAATCATTCCGTGGATGAACACTTGTCAGATGACATATGTGAAATTCGTATTTTTTATTCATTTACTGATCTTTGGACTTGAAATTATTGTTCAGTATACAACTTCGGAATTTTATTCACAATTTTAATTACTCTTTCAAAATCGAGTCCTAAAGTATCCAGATACCATCTGATATTCTGATAACGCGGAGCATTTTCTATTTCAATAAGTTCTAAGGCCTTCTCCCTTGTTATTTGTCCTTCTCTAATTTGATTACTTCTGAATGTATCATGTTCTGTAAACCCAGCAACAGTATAATATACATAATTATAAAAAGCGGCTGTACCATCACCAATTCTCCAGGTCGTAGTAGTATCGATCGCTTTTTCCCAATTATAGTCGTTTAAAAGAGTATTATCAACCTGCTCTTCATCCCATCTCCAATAATCAAAGATATGATAGTAATCCTGCTTTTCTGTGAAACTGCGATAATATTCTCCAGACAAAGTATCCCAAAGTGAACTATTGAAATACCCAGGACTCTGCATCATTGCTCTGAATCTTTTAGAATGATATCTCAGCTGTTTCATAGCACCATGACTGTATACTCTTTTTTCTTCAAAATCAGGTTCAATATCTAAAAATCCTGTTTTAAAGTGAGTTACTTCCAATGGATTTACACCCCAAAGATTAAGGTTGATCCCTGTTTGCTTTTTGATATCTTCCACATGTCTGAAGAAATGTTTATCTCCTGCAGTAAGCATTGCCATCATTCCTAAATGGGGCGATTTCAGCCATGCTTCAAGGTTCATTCTGATATTCTTTCTTTTCAATGAAATATCTGCGGCAACAATAATGTTTTCCACTCCAAGATCAGCACACATACGACTGATATTTCTTCTACCGAGATCTGTAACCATTCCCCAATCATAGGTATAGGTAACAGGTTTCATTTCAAGCTCTTTTACAATAAGGTGCAGTCCATAGCAACTATCTCTACCTCCTGAAAAAGGAACAATACAATCTAATTCTTTTCCTTTCCTTCTGTAAGGTTCAACCAGTTTAAATAATTCTTCTTTCGGTTTTGGGTTATTTCTTGGTTTATAACTTTTACAATAATTACATACCCCTGCTTCATCAAATTTTATGAAAGGCATCGTCTCCGGAAGAACACATCTGGTACATCTTTTGATGCTCAGTTTTTTATATTCAAGTAGATTTTCTTCAATAGTATTAAATTTAAACTCAGGAATTAAATCTTCCACTCGGCTCTTTTCATCCTTAACTGACAGGTTTTCTTTTGAGACTGGAATATCTAGAATCAAAGGTTCTTCTTTGATCTGTGTAATATTTTCACATCCTATGATTCTAAGCCCATAGCTTTCTGATGCAAAATAAGTTTTGTCCTCATTATATCCTATATACAAACTGCCATTATTAGAGAACAGAAGAAGTTTTCCTTTTTCCGGCAGAGCAAGAGCACAGGCAATAACTCCTTGGCATAAAGAAAGAATCTCTTTAGGTAGATCTTCTATTTTATTTTCTTTATTGGTAAGAAATTCTTCTGCAATAGCTACAATAGCTTCAGAGTCAATTTTTAATTGTCTGCTAACGGATAATTTGCTCCAGACTTCATCTTCGTTTACTATAATCCCATTATGTATTGCACATATATTTCCTCTAATTACTGGCTGATTATCCCCCAGTCCATTAGTAATCAACCTACTATGTCCTAAAACAATATTGTTATTATATGGTTTTACCTTATTCAGTAATTTTTCAATGCTATAATCAGCTCTGTTTACCTTATATTGGTTATCTTGATAATAAATCAAACCACTGGAATCTACTCCTCTTTGTTCGGAATGTTTTACCAGAGTTTGAAACTTTTGTTTATTAATGCTGGTGTTCGATACGACACCAAAAATTCCACACATTTGTTTTATTTTTTAAATCATTTTATTTTTTATTAATCAGCTTTTTCTACAAATTCTAACTAATATATTTTTTGCATATTTAAATAATATTTTTGATATCTGTAAGTCTAATTACAAAATAATATCATTTCAAAAAAATTATTTTATTCACTTGGAATATATTCCGGAGGAGCTTCACCTGTTCTTTTAAAATATTCGTTCTTATTATATTGTATTCTATACTCATACGGCAAATCTATTTTAAAGAGATGGATAAAATAGCTTGAATAAGGAATATAAACATAAGTTGAATAGATATTTTTAACATTTGCTAATATCATATATAATACGAAAAACAGCTTTATTAGAATATTTTTTGCAAACAGATCATCTAAACTTACGGCTAATGCGAGATATAAAAAGGCCGCAAAATATATAGGAACTCTAAAGAAAGTTGGAATTAATCCCACTGTAGCTACTAAAAAGAAATAGAGTATACTCATGTTAAAAACGGTTACTCCAAATGAAGATGATGAGATAATTTTTTTTCTATTAAAAAGGATAAATAAAAAAAGGAAATGGGTAAAAAACCAACCAATGCTAAAATAACTATTATTTTGTTCCTCGATAAACCTTCTATAATAAGAACCTATAAGAAAATTAAGCCATGCAGGAAATGTCTCAATTATATTGATTATGTTTTTTGGAGTCCAAGCTATTGTAAGAATGAGGTATATAAAAAATATTTTAAGATTTGATAGTTTTTGTATTCTGAAAAAATAAGCAATAATAACAATTATACTACTAATGTGAAACATAGAAGCTAATAGCACTAGAATTATAAAATAAGCAAACTTTCTTCTAATTAAAAAATCTAATGCCAAAACAACAATTCCTAAGGCTATCATATACCTTAACGGGTTGTCTACAAATATAAAAAGAGCATTAGTGCATAGAAAAACAGAAAAAGAAAGTAAAAAACGATCCTGACTATATTTCTTTAAAAACCTGACTATTATAAAAAAAACTAAAATTTTCATGATGATCAGGAAAAAGAAAAAAGAAAATCCTAAGAATTTAAATAAAAGAATTAAAAGATAGAAAGCAGGTTCTTTATCTATTTTGCTAAAAGCCTCAATATTAAAGTCGTTATAGATTATTTCATAACTTACCCAGTCACTACCTGTCATATAGCCACCACAAAAAATAATAACAGAGAAATAGATACAAAATTTCTCTATAATGTTTTTTATTTTATCATCTATTTTAAAACGTTTCCTATTGAAGCTGTAAAAAAAGCCAAACAAAATAGGAAATAGGTAATACATCATTTTTATAAAATTTATATAATTCAGGAATCATTTCTTTATGCTCATAATTATTCTTCATAATTTCAGCATTTTTTTTGAAATTAGAGTAATTACTGAAAAACATCTTTAAGTCATTAATACCTGAAAAACATACGCCATTTTTAAATTTTCTTACAAATGTACTTAACGTAAAATTATCTTCATTAACAATAATTGGCACACCGTTATTCGCTGCTGAATAAAGACGGTTAGGGGCGCAATACTTATTATTGAAATTAAAGGAATCATAAAATAAAACCGCTCCATCTACATAATTATAAAAATCACTTAATTCATTATAATCAATGTATCCAAAATTTTTGACTTTACCTTTTTGTTCCTCTTCTAGTTCTGATACAAACTTTTCATAATCATTTTGTGAAACACCAATAAAACATAATTTCCAATCAGAAGGAAGCGTTTCTATAACATCAAATAATTTTTTTGCTCCTCTTTCCTTACTAATTACACCTTGATGTAATAAAATCTTTTTATTATCGTTTTTTACTAAATTCAATTCGTTTAGCAAATCATTGTTAATTTTTCTAGAAAACTGATTTTTGAATTCATAATTATCAACTATAATATGCTTTTTTATTCCATTCTTATTCAATTTGAAAAGAGCTTTTCTTCTATACTCATTTGTAATGATCAGTAATTCACTCCATCGGATTATAGATTTTTCAATAAAATAAAAAAATGGAGAAATATTTTTATTTTTGTAATGATAAAATTCCTTGTCATCATAAACAACTTTAACCTTTCTAACAAAAAGCTTGTAAAACAATGGAGCTATCAAGGTAACTTCATGATGCAATTGAATTGATTGGGGTCTGTAATATAACAGCTTAAAAAAAGAACTGATACTATATTCTACCAATCTTAAAGCCCTAAATATTTTAAATTGATTAAATTTTTCAAAAAATGATTTAAAAAATATGATTCTTGTATTAGTTGGTAATTTGATTGTTTCACTTACATTTACGTCATAATTATATACAACAATTTCATCCTTATTATATGCAGATGACAATGTGTTTATTAATGAAAAAACCCTCCCATCAAAATTTAGATTAGTATTCAAAAAAACCAAATGTATTCTTTTTTTCTTTTTCATAATAAATTAAGATTTTTGACGAAGGTGATATCTAAAAAACAGAAGCTGAATAACAGAATGAATAGCATAAGAAAATAAATAAGCTTTTGCAAATCCCATTGCTCCTTCACTGGATAAGTTATAATAATAAGCAAAACCTAATAACGCAAATGCCCAAATAAAATTCATAAAAAACCCTGACCACATTAAGCCTTTGCCTACTATTGCCTGGCCAAAAACACTGTTTATAGAGCTTAGAATAGCTGAAATTGACAAAATAATCAACACATTACTCCCTCCTATAAAACCTTTTCCATAAAAATTCATAAGAAATTCAGAGAGAAAGAATACTAATAAAGCTACAGTCATTGTTACTACTGCAACTATTGAAACATTCATTTTCAGAATTTTATGAAATGTAGAACTTTTATTATTTTTAGAAAACATAGGTATTGCTATCTGAGAAAAAACTCCTGGCAAAAATAAAATTGCTGTTCTATACTGATTGGCTGCATCAAAAATTGCAAGTTCTTTATATCCATTTATTTGATGAACTATTAACATATTACAAACCCATAAGACAGGGGTAATCATTATACCCGATAAAAATGCAGGTAGAGTAAATTTATATAGAATTGGAAGCTGATCAAGACAGTTAAAATAATCAACCTTAATTCCAAATTCTTTTATTTTCTTTTTAACTTCGAAGTGCCCAACCAGAAAATTGAATAAATAAAATACTGCCAGTCCAATTAATGCAGCATATAAATTTGGATATACTTTAAATAATATCAGCTGTAAAGGGAAGAAGAGAATCGCAGAAATAATACTGACTTTAGCTACTGATTTATAAGCTTCAAATCCAATTAAACTCCCATTATATAGACCATTCAAAGCACAGAGAAAAATTATTAAACTACTAAGCCTTATTTCTCCAGCCAAATGTGGGGCATTTAAATATTCTGCAGCGATATATGGGGCAAAAAGACATATAAGTGCAACAACCAGTATTGCTGATAAGTAAGTAAAAACTATAGCAAGTGCTATAATTTTTCCTGCTTTTACTTTATCATTATTTTTATATTGTGATATAAATTTAGTTGTTGTAAGTCCTATCCCTAATCCTGCAAATAATGTAAATGTACTGATGGTTGATTTAAGCATAGCAAATTCTCCATATTGCTTAAGTCCTAAATATCTTGCCGTTATAAACATTGAACACAGCATTATTCCCTGACTAACCACAGACGCTAGCGTCGCCCAAAAAATACCTTGTCCAATCTGCCTAGGAATATTAGAAAGTAAAAAGGTTTTTAAATTATTAAAAAATTTTATCATGTGTAACTGGTTCTACTTAATGTCCTATAATATTAAAAATTAATTATTAACATTTTCCAAACATGGTATTTTTTTGGCAAAAGACATAATAACATTTAAATGAGGAATGAAAGCTTCTAAAATCAAATATTAACAATATCAGATAACAACGCCTAAATTATCAATATTATTTAGTTGCATATATTCTCTCAATAATATCCACCACTTTCAATCCTTCCAAAGCATTAGTAGTAATGGTATTTCTTCCTTTCAAGACATCTACAACATTTTCAATGATATAATGATGATTGGCTGCAGATCCTTTATAAGCGCCATAATCATTTCCAGGATTTGTTGGTGCTAATTCCGGCATTATATAATCTTTTATATTACAAACCTCTACTTTGTCCATATATTGTCCGCCAATCTTCACAGATCCATTCTCTGCGATAATAGTCATAGAACTTTCAAGGTTCTGATTCCATACTGAAGTAGAATAATTTAATGATCCCATTCCACCATCTACAAAATCAAAGCTAACAAATCCTGAATCTTCAAAATCCGTAAGACCTGCATGATTAAAATCTGCAAATTTTGCCTGAATATTGGTAATATCACCGAAAAGCCAGTACATAATATCGATAAAGTGAGAAAATTGAGTAAATAATGTTCCCCCATCCAGATCTTTCTTTCCGTGCCATGAGTCTGGCTTATAATATCTGTCATCCCGGTTCCAGTAGCAATTAAGCTGAACCATATAAATATTCCCAAGCTTTCCGCTTTCTACCATTTCTTTAACCCATGCGGAAGGGGGTGAATATCTGTTTTGCATTACAGCAAAAACTTGTTTATGCTTATGCAAAGCCTGAAAAATAAGTTTTTCGGCATGCTGCTTTTTCAGAGCCATAGGTTTTTCTACCACCACGTGTTTTCCTGCGTCTATCACTTTATAAGACTGCTCAAAATGGAATCCGTTTGGAGAAGCAATGTTGATGACATCCACCTCAATTCCTGAAGCCAAAAATTCATCCAGAGATGCAAAAAAAGGAACTTCATAATTTTCAATTCCCAGTACGGATTTATCTTTGATATCAATTAATCCTACCAGTTCACATTCCTCATTTCTAGTGATCATTTCAGCATGTCTTTTTCCGATATGCCCGCAGCCAACGACTGCAAATTTTATTTTTTCACTCATTTGTATGTTTCTAAATTTTTGAAACTTTATTATTTTCTAATTTGTATTTTTCTCCACTTTCTTCACAAACGGCAATATTTTCTGCATCAAATTGAAGTCTTTGCCCGAATTCACTCATCCAACCCATTTGTCTGGCAGGGTTTCCCACTACCAATGCATAATCCGGAACTTCTTTTGTAACCACAGCTCCGGCACCGATAAAAGCGTACTGCCCTATATTGTGACCGCACACTATAGTTGCATTAGCTCCGATAGAAGCCCCTTTTCCAACATGAGTCTTCAGATATTCATTTTTTCTGTTTACTGCACTTCTGGGATTTATCACATTGGTAAAAACCATTGAAGGACCTAAGAAAACGTCATCATCACATGTTACTCCTTCATAGATGGAAACATTGTTCTGAACTTTTACATTCTTTCCCAAAACGACTTTGGGTGAAATGACAACGTTCTGGCCAATATTACATTTTTCGCCCAAAATGCAACCAGTCATAAGGTGTGAAAAATGCCAAATTTTGGTTCCGTTTCCTATTTGACACCCTTCGTCGATAATGGCTGTTTCGTGTGCAAAAAAATCCGACATATCTGCTTTATATTAATTAAAATAATTCTTAATTTCTGTAATAATAATATCCAGTACTTCCTGATCAAATTCTGTATGTACAGGAAGAGAGATTACTTCTTTGCAAAGTTTCTCTGTAACCGGAAGACTAAAACCTTCTTTCACATATTGAAGAAAAGCTTCCTGTTTGTAAAGAGGCAAAGGATAATATATCATACTTGGAATATTCTTTTCTGCCAGATATTTTTGTAATCCATCTCTTTTTCCATTTTTCACTCTAAGGGTATACTGATGAAATACATGGGTAGAATTCGCAGCTCTTTTAGGAGTTTGAATTTCTGATATACCAGCAAGATTGGCATCATAATAATCCGCCATTCTGTTTCTGGAAGCTGAATACTCATCCAAATGTTTAAGCTTAACTTTCAATACTGCAGCCTGAATGGTATCCAATCTTGAATTACAGCCTAAAACTTTATGATAATATTTCTTTTCTTGACCATGATTGGCAATCATTCTGATTTTGAAAGCCAGTTCATCATCATTCGTCATCAATGCACCTCCATCGCCATAACATCCAAGATTTTTTGATGGGAAAAATGAAGTACATCCGATATGTCCGATAGTTCCCGTTTTTTTTACGGTTCCATCTGAAAACGTATAATCAGAACCTATTGCCTGAGCATTATCTTCTATAACAAAAAGGTTGTGTTTTTCTGCAAATTTAAGAATTTGTTCCATATCAGCACTTTGGCCATATAAATGAACGGGAACAATCGCTTTGGTATTAGGGGTAAGATATTTTTCAAGATCTTCCAGCTGTATATCAAAAGTATCTTCATTTACATCTACCATTACAGGTTTTAATCCTAAAAGACCAATAACTTCTGCAGTCGCTACGTAAGTGAAAGCAGGGCAGATTATTTCATCATCTGGCTTCAGATTAAGGGCCATCATGGCAATCTGAAGAGCATCTGTTCCGTTAGCACATGGAATCACATGTTTTACTCCCAGATATTTTTCAAAATCCTGTTGAAATTCTTTTACAGCAGGACCATTAATAAATGCGGTACTATCAATACATTCCTGAATACTAAAATCTACCTCTTCTTTTATTTTCAGGTATTGACCTTTAAGGTCAACCATTTGAATTTTCATATTTTTAGTTTTTTGAGTGCACGCATATGTGCATTTTTTTTAATTCATGATCAGCTCACTTATTTTATTTCCTATAGAAAGGCAGGAAGTGGCTGCCGGAGAGGGCGCATTTCGGACGTGAATAATGTTTCCGTTTTTCACAATGTCAAAATCATCAATCAATCCTCCGTTTCTGTCACAAGCCTGGGCTCTTACTCCAGAACCTCCAGCAATAAGATCATTTTCCTGTATTTCCGGTAGAAGTTTCTGAAGTGCTTTTGTAAATGCAGATTTGGAAAGTGAACGGTGCATTTCTCCTATTCCCGTTTTACCATATTTTGCTACAATTTTTCTAAATCCCGGCCATAGCATGGTTTGCATGGTTTCATTGAAATTGAAATCGAAAAAATGGTATCCTTCTTTTTTGAAGGCCAGAACAGCATTAGGGCCGGCTTCAATATTACCGTCAATCATTCTGGTAAAGTGAACACCGAGAAACGGAAAACTGGGGTCAGGTACCGGATAAATAAGATGTTTTACCAGGTATTTTTTTTCATCCTTGATCTTATAATATTCTCCTCTGAAAGGAATAATGACCACATCGTTTTTTTCGTTGGTCATTTTGGTTATCTTATCAGAATATAATCCTGCACAGGAAATAAGTTTTTTGGTCTTAAACTCGGAAATATTAGTGCTGACAATAATTTCAGATCCTTTATCAATAATGTTTTTTACTTCATTATTAAATCTTACTTCACCTCCTGCTTGTTCAAAAAGTTCTTTTATTTTTTTTGCGATTCCAGGATAGTCGATAATTCCGGTTTGTGGAACTTTAATTGCTTTTACGCCTTCACAGTGGGGTTCAATTTCGCGAAATTCTTCTCTGGAAAGATATTTTAAATCCTGAAGTCCGTTTTCAACTCCTCTTTTATATATATTATCTAAAAGGGGTAATTCTTCCTGTGAAGTAGCTACAATTATTTTTCCGCAAAGATCATATCGTATGCCGTATTTCTCAGCAAAGTTAATAACGGAATTATACCCTTCGATACAGTTTTTAGCTTTAAGGCTTCCCGGTTTATAATAAATCCCGCTATGGATTACGCCACTGTTATGTCCCGATTGGTGCAATGCCACATCATTTTCTTTCTCCAAAATGAGAATCTTAGAATCAGGATTTTTCAGCTTAGTCTGGTAAGCTGTAGCCAATCCTACCAGACCTGCCCCAATGATTATGATATCATAGCTCATGATCTTTTATAATCTTGCATCAACCAGATTTCTGTCTAAACATGCTTTGGTATCAAAAACCACAGCATTTTCTTTTTTAAGCAGATCCAGATCCATTTCCAGGAATTCATTATGAGATACTGCAATCACTAAAGAATCATACTTTTTACCTTCCTGAAGAGCATCCAGAATATCAATTCCATATTCATGTTTCACTTCTTCCTTGCTTGCCCACGGATCATAAATATCAACATTTACTCCGTAATCAGCAAGCTCTCTGTAGATATCTACGACTTTAGTATTTCTGACGTCCGGACAATTTTCTTTAAATGTAACTCCTAAGATCAAAGCATTAGAGTTTTTGATCACTCCACCTTTTGCAATAAGAAGCTTCACTACTTTAGCAGCCACAAACTTTGCAATAGAATCGTTTACTCGTCTTCCGGATAAGATCACATCCGGATGATATCCCAGCTGTTCTGCTTTGTGTGCAAGGTAATAAGGATCTACAGAGATACAGTGTCCTCCCACCAATCCTGGTTTATATTTAAGGAAATTATATTTTGTTCCTGCAGCTTCCAATACATCATTCGTATCGATACCTACTCTATCAAAGATTAATGCTAGTTCATTAACAAAAGAAATATTAACATCTCTCTGTGCATTTTCGATAGCTTTTGAGGCTTCTGCAACTTTAATGCTAGGTGCTTTGTGAGTTCCGGCTGTAATGATTTTCTTATATAGATTATCTACTTCTTCGGCAATCTTTTCTGTAGAACCTGAAGTTACTTTTTTAACACTGGTAAGCGTATTTACTTTATCTCCGGGATTAATTCTTTCCGGAGAATAACCTACAAAAAAGTCTTCGTTAAACTTAAGTCCTGAATATTTTTCAAGAACCGGCACACATTCTTCTTCTGTACACCCGGGAAAAACTGTAGATTCATAAATAACAATATCGCCTTTTTTGATAATTTCTCCTAACATCTTTGAGGCCGAAATCAGTGGATTAAGATCGGGAGCGTTGTATTTATCAATAGGGGTAGGAACTGTTACAATGAAAACATTAGCTTCAGCAATATCAGATAACTGGCTTGTTGCTTTATAACCTAAAGAACCATTAGATTCTCTATACTTTTTCAGTCCGGTATTTAATTTATCAACATCAGCTTCAAGCGTTATATCTTTTCCGTTATTAAGTTGATCAACACGCTGTGTATTGATATCAAACCCAAAAACAGGATAATGATCTGCAAATTCAAGAGATAGGGGAAGACCTACATAACCCTGGCCTATAACCGCTATTTTATATGTTGTTGCCATTAACTAAATTTATTTTTTATTTTTTGAAACCAAGATTGTTCTGTATGCTGGTTATAGCCATAACCGTATTTGTTACTGTATCCTAAATTTTCTCTGCTTACATCATTAAGAACAAATCCTACATTTCTGATTTTTTTCTGATCAATATTACTGTTGGCAAATTCCAATAATGCCTTTTCTGTATATTTAGATCTGGACACGTAAATGGTTACATCAGAAAGCTCAGCAATAAGGAAAGTATCTGTTACAAGGAGCAATGGTGCTGTATCCAGAATAATGTATTCATATTTCTCTTTCAATTCCCTTAGAAGGATCTCATAACGGCCGTTAGATAACAATTCTGTTGGGTTCGGAGGAATCATTCCTGAATAAATTACATCCAGGTAAGGATTAAAAGATGATACATGAATAATATCTTCCAGTTTAGTCTCGTCATTGTATAGATATTCCGTAAGCCCGGCAAGTCCTTTTCTGGCAGGATTATATCTCTGAAGCTGCGGGTTTCTGATATCAGATCCTATGATAATTGCTTTTTTCTTGGGATTCGCCAATGTCAAAGCTAAGTTTACAGATGTAAATGTTTTCCCTTCTCCTTTTACCGTTGAAGTAACAAATACTACTTTTCCTTTTTTCTCTTTTGAGAGCATGAAATTCATATTGGTAATAAGAATTCTGAACGCTTCCGCCATAGGAGTAATATCATTCATTTTAACAATCTCAGAATCTCCTTTTTCAAGACTTGGTAGTTCTGCAATAATAGGTGCATGTACTAACTTCTCTAAATCATGTTTAGTAACCACCTTATTATTAAACAACTGTGTAAAATAAATAAAAGCAAAAGGAATTAATAATCCAAAAAAGAAAGAAGCACCTAAAATCATCTCTCTCTTAGGCGAAACAGGTACACCAGAGGAATAAGCTGAATCTACAATTTTTGCTTTAGGAGCACTAATTGATTGGGCAATAGCAGTTTCTTCTCTTTTCTGAAGCAATAACAAATACAGATTTTCTTTAATTTGTTGTTGTCTTTCGATACTTCTGAACATTTTCTCAATGGAAGGCAACTTTGATATCTTTCCGGAAACTACATTTTGTTCTCCTAAATATTCACTTCTTGCTAGCTCAAGTCCTGTTTTGTTTTTCTGGAGGCTCTGCATAATAGAACTACGCATAGCGTTAATTTGTTTCGTAATATCTACAACCGCGGGGTTTTCTGATGTAGCGGATTCTAAGAACCTGTTTCTTTGCAGTACTAATTGATTATAAGAGGAAATTCCATTTGTAGCCTCTACATTACTCAACCCAACATTAGCCGGAAGAACCTGATATTGGCCTTGATTTGAAACATAATTAATCAATGAGTTTGTCAGCTCCAATTGGGCATCTATTTCCAATTGCTTAGCTCTTGCAGCAGCAGAGCTTTCTAGACCTATCTTAGCTTCAGTTTCTATATCAATAATATTATTCTTTGATTTAAAACTTTCTTTTTGATCTTCAACTTGTCCAAGCTCTCCAGATAATTTTTTGATTCGGTCTTCGATAAAATCTAGTGTCTTTTTTGACTCTGAATTCTTATCAGACATTGCATCATTATTATAGGCTACAACTAAATTATTTAGAATGTCTTCTGCTTTTAATATTTGTGGATAATTAATTCCTAATCTGAGTACAGTTGCTTCTTTATTAACTAAATCTACACTTAATCCTCCTTGTAAACTATTTACTTTGGCATCTACTGTAGAAATCTGCAGCTCTAAATTTTTCATATCAACTGCAAGATTACCAGGAGCAAATTCTTTATTCTTTGTAATGATTATATTAGCAAAGGGTAAACTTATAGTTTTCCCATATGTTGTAACAATTTCTTTTGAAAGGCTTTTTGAAGTAAGTGTAAGTTTATCTTTATCTATTGTAAGTTTTACCGGACTTGCAGGTTTATCACTGTGTTTTTCTTCAATAACCTTAACGTCTATAGGACTCGTTTGTTTATATAATTCTACTTTAGTAACCCTCCCTTTACCAATAACATTTACCTGCAAATTTTGGTTGATAACAACCTCACGCATCATTTTTTTAGACTTCAGAATTTCTATTTCATTGGCAATACTATTTGTTTTCAGACCTCCTAAACCCGATAAATCTGGTAATACTCCCAAATCACTTCCCATGATGGGTGAAGAATTTCGAGCATCTTTGATCAAAACTGTAGTTTGAACATTATATATCGGTACCATAAACTTAAGCGATATATAACCTATTACCAAAGCAATAAATGCACTTATAATAAACCAAGGCCATTTTCTCAAATATGGCTTTACAATTTCACTAATATTAATGCTACTTGAGTTGTTTTCTACTTCTGAAAATTCTGAAGATTGCTGGTTATCCATCAATTTTTTATTTCTTATTAAATAAACTTACTACTACGGCAACTGCTGTAACCGCAATAGAAATAGCGGTCAGATAAAGGCCAGTATTGGGGTTTTGTTTTGCTAAAACATCTTTGGTATTGTTTGAAGAAACAATAATAGCATCCCCTTGCTTCAGGTTATAATAAGGAGAATTAATGAGATTGGCATCCCGAATATTAATACGGCCATGAGAAACAACGCCATTTTCTGTTCTGATCACCAATATGTCCTCTCTTTTCCCATATTGCGTCAGGTCACCAGCCATACCTAATGCATTTAAAATAGTTGCCTGCCCGCTTGCTATAGTATAGTCTCCCTGTCTGCTGACTTCTCCAAGTACTGTAACTTTAAAATTCGAGAGCCTGATATTAATTGTTGGGTTAATAACATATCTCGTCATTTTTTCTCTAAGTTCGTCTTTAAAAGCTGTCAGACTTTTATCCGATGTATTCAGTTTACCTAATATAGGAAAATCAATATCTCCATTTGCATCTACAATATAAGTTGGTCCTGACAGTATTGTCGCTCCTTGATTAGGAGTATTTCCGCCGGCCATAGCATTTGTCTGGATAAGTTCTGAGGAAGAATAATTCTGATTAAAAGGTTTTACAACATCCATATCTTTTGCTGTGATCAGAATAACCAACTGATCCCCAACCTGGATTGTGTTTGCTGAATTTTTAGCAGATGCGTTAATTGCAACCTGTTCTATATTCTGCATATAATTTAAATCATTCTTAGCATTGGGGTTCACTTTGCAGGAAATCACCAAAGAGGACACCAATACTAATGCTAATATTTTTCCTTTCATTATCTTGTTAAATTGTGCAAATATACATTTATATTTTTTTCCTATTTATCCAAAGCCTCATAAATTGAATTATTGCTTCGGAATTCCGGCACTATTGTTTTAAGAATCCTTACAACCTCCACTTTATCCCTTCGCAGGGAAGCCTTGGTAATTTCTTTAGTAAGCTTGTCTATATCTTCAAATCCCATTGAAGGATCTTTAGAAATCATAATTTTGTCGTTATGAGTAGGAAGTGTTTTTGCATCGTCACTCAGGAGTTCTTCATAAAGCTTTTCTCCCGGTCTCAATCCTGTATAGATGATCTTAATATCTACATTAGGTTCAAATCCTGATAACTTTATCATTCTTTTCGCAAGATCAATAATTTTTACAGGCTCACCCATATCAAAGACAAAGATCTCACCTCCTTCTCCCATTGTTCCGGCCTGAAGTACCAGTTCACATGCCTCAGGAATCGTCATGAAATATCTTACAATTTCCGGATGGGTAATCGTTACAGGTCCTCCAGCTTCAATCTGCTTTTTAAAATGAGGAATTACAGAACCGTTGGATCCTAATACATTTCCAAATCTTGTTGTAATAAATTTGGTAACATTTCCTTCCACATTCTGAAGCGATTGTACAAAAAGTTCAGCAGCACGTTTTGAAGCTCCCATTACGTTGGTTGGATTTACAGCTTTATCCGTAGACACCATTACGAACCTGTTTACTTTATACTTGCTGGATAGTTTTGCAACAATCTTAGAACCTAATATATTAACAAAGATCGCTTCATGAGGGTTTTCCTCTACTAAAGGCACATGTTTATAAGCAGCCGCATGATATACCATTGAGAAATTATAGGTCTGGAAAAGAGATTCCATCCTGTGATGATTGGAAACATCTCCTAAGACAAATTTGAAAGCGATATGAGGGAACTTTTCTCTCATTTCAAGTTCAATTTCATAAAGTGGTGTTTCTGCCTGATCTAAAACGACAATCAATGAAGGATTGAAAAGAGCAACCTGTCTTACGATCTCACTTCCTATGGATCCTGCTCCACCGGTTACTAATACTGTTCTATCAAAATGTCTGCTTTTAACTTTTTCGTTCTGAATTTTAATAGGTTTTCTATTTAACAAATCTTCAATCTGAAGATTTCTAATAGATCCACCCAGATCACTGTCTCTCAGTTTTTGTACTGATGGTGCTTTAAAGACATTAAGATCTTTCTCTAAAAATAGATTCACCCATGAATTCATCTCATCTCTGGCCATCATTTCTTTAACAATAAGAACGCCGTCAATAATAAGATCTTCTTTGGTATTTTCTTCTATTTTTTCTTTTTCATAAATTGGCTTTCCTAGCAGAGATGCTCTTTTGGAGTCTGTTCTTTGTGTCAAAAAACCTACTACCTGATAAGGCAAACTCGGATTATCAAGAATAGCGCGTGCAATTGCAATAGATTGTTCGTCAATTCCCAATACCAGAATTCTTTTTTTCAGTGCGCTTCTTCTGTACTCTCTTACAATATGGAAAAACTCTTTCACATAAAGTCTGAAAAGAAATAATCCCATAAATGAAATTACAAAATAAAGCATCAGATAAGGAGTAAGGATAAACTTACTTCCTGTGATCCAGAAATAGCAGATGTTTATTGTTCCGATAGCCAGCATTGTGCAAAAACAGGATATCAGAAGCTTAAATAAGTCTATAAATGTGGAGTGACGTATAATCCCGGCATAAGTCTTGAAGACATACATAAAAGCAGCATTCACAAGGATAATAAAAGCGAAAATCAGGCTTTTATCATCATGATATATAAATTCCTGCTTGGTAATCTTTGCGATAATGTAAGTGGAAAGAAATAAAGATATTACAAGAATAATAATGTCTATTACAAGAATTATCCATCTAGGAAGATATCTTACGTCTGAGAGATTGACAACATTATCCCCTCCAAATATTGTTTTTCTAAGAGAATTGTACATTGTCTGTATTGGTGTTCATATTTAATTAAGTATAATATCTGATTATCCAAATCAAAGATAATTCTGATACAATCATGCAAAAATAAATAAATTTATTTCAATATGTTGAATCAAAAATAAATTTGATGTTATATTAATAAAATCTAACAATTTCATTTCGATACAGCTAAATCCAGAGACAAAAATCATACCATATAAACTCTTTATGAAGATGATATTTACCTGTATAAATTCCTGATATCAGCTGTTTTTCTTTAAAATAATTATTAAATGTTTATATATCAATATTTTTCAATGAACTGATTGTTTTTTTTATATAAGTCATACTTCAAGTTTTTTTTTAATTTATTAATATTTAGCCAAAAATATCGATTATTTTCTCATATTCAAAACCTTTACTCATCAAATGTTTTATAGTTTTGGTTTTTTTTTGATATTCTTTCAAGCCAGTTTGTTTGGTATAATAATTATCATAAATTTTTCTGATTATTTTTTCATAATCAGCATCATCAATTTCATCAAAACAGGAATTTATCAACTTCTCAGAAATCTGTTTTTGTTTCAGATTGATTTTAATTTTGGTTTTCCCCCAATGTTTGATGTAAAATTTCCCCCGGATATAGCTTCGGGTAAACCTTTCTTCGTTGAGATAATTTTCTTTCAGAAGAAATAAAATAATTTCTTCTTTCGCTTCATCAATAAGCAAAAACTCCCTCATCTTCTGTTCCACTTCGGCATGACAGCGATCCTGGTAAACACAGTAATTAACCAGTTTCTGCTTAATTTCATCGAAGGTATACGATTTCTTTTCCATTTGAATAAAAAAAGAATGAGCAATCCGCTCATTCTTTATATGATATTGGAATGTCTGTTAGTAATTGAACAGAGCTTTACCTTCCATTAATTCGTTCACTTTCTTTCTTACAGATCCAAGAACCTCTTCATTTTTGATATTGTCGACCACTTCAGAAATCAATCCTGCAATAGTATCCATATCGTTTTCTTTCAATCCTCTTGTTGTAATCGCTGCAGTTCCCAATCTGATACCAGATGTTGTAAATGGTGACTTATCATCAAAAGGAACCATATTTTTGTTACATGTAATATCAGCAAGTACCAATGCTTTTTCGGTTTCTTTACCGTTTACCCCTTTATTTCTAAGGTCTACCAGCATCAGGTGATTATCTGTACCACCACTTACGATATCAAAACCTCTGTCGATCATTGCTTTTGATAATGCCTGAGCATTAGCTTTAACCTGTTTTGCATAATTTTCGAACTGCACATCCAAAGCTTCCCCGAAAGCTACAGCCTTACCAGCAATCACATGCTCAAGAGGCCCTCCCTGAATACCTGGGAATACGGCTCCGTCCAGCACCTGGCTCATCATTTTGATTTCTCCTTTTGGAGTTTTGTGACCGTATGTATTTTCAAAGTCTTTTCCCATCATGATCATACCTCCTCTTGGCCCTCTCAGCGTTTTGTGAGTAGTGGTAGTTACAACATGGCAGTGTTCGAATGGTGAGTTTAATAATCCTTTTGCTACTAAACCAGCCGGGTGAGCGATGTCTGCCCAAAGGGTAGCCCCAACTTCGTCTGCTACTTCTCTGAATTTAGCATAATCTAAATCTCTGGAATACGCTGAGAAACCTGCGATAAGCATTTTTGGTTTTTCTCTCAACGCTACTTCTCTCATTTGGTCATAATCAATAAGACCTGTTTCCTGCTGAACTCCGTAAGAAACTACATTATATTGAATTCCTGAGAAGTTCACTGCAGAACCGTGAGTAAGGTGCCCTCCCATTGAAAGATCCATCCCCATGATTTTATCACCTGGTTTCAAAACGGCAAGATAAATGGCTGCATTCGCCTGAGAACCGGAATGTGGCTGAACATTCACGTAGTCAACTCCGAAAAGTTCTTTAGCTCTGTTGATCGCTAAAGTTTCAACCTCATCTACTACTTCACATCCTCCGTAATATCTTTTTCCGGGATATCCTTCAGCATATTTATTTGTCAGTACACTTCCCATTGCTTTCATTACATTTTCAGAAACAAAATTTTCTGATGCAATAAGCTCTAAACCATGGGTTTGTCTTTGTCTTTCCTTTTCAATCAGGTCGAAAATAATATCCATTTTACTTTTAGTTTTTGAAATTTTCACCCCAAATGTACGGAATTTTCATCGAGATTTCCCTATTGAAAAAATGATTTTTAAACACTAAAAAAAGAAAAGACCTATGAATAAATCCTATATTATGATTGTTCTAATTGCAGTAAAAAGCCTTTAAAATTCTTCATCTGACAGTTCCTTATTCACTATGGCTCCTGCAAAATTACCCTGTGCAACTGCATTGGCTACGGAGCGCATCATGGTTACATTATCTCCACAGGCATAAACTCCGGGAATGCTTGTTTTCTGCATCATATCTACTTTAATAAATCCCTGTTCTGTTATTTCACAGCCCAGATCATCAACATTGATATTTTGCTCAAAAGGAATTTTCGCATACAAAGCCTGTAAAGGAATTTCCTTTCCATTTTTGAAAATAATTCTTTGAATGAAGCCGTTCGTATGTTCTATACCTGCAATTTCATCTTCGTTAAGAATGATTTTATTCTGATTTAGTTTTTCAAGCTGTTCCTCGGTAAAAACTGCTTTTCCATTCGTAAACAGCGTGAGATTTTTAGTCAGATTAAAAATCAGTTTCGAAAATTCGTAGCCCATATCTCCGTTGGAAAGAATTCCCGTAACCTCGTTTTTCACTTCATAACCATGACAATATGGGCAATGTATAACAGAAATCCCCCAGCATTCTGCAAACCCGGGAATATCCGGCATTGTATCTTTTACGCCTGAAGCAAGGATCAGTTTTTTAGCCTTAAATTTTTCACCGGAGGAAATTTCAACCTCAAAACCTCCTATCGTTTTTTGTGTTTTCGCTACAGTTCCGTTATAAAAATGAACTGTATTGTATTTTTCGACATCTTTTCTGGCTAGCTGTGCAATTTCTGATGGTGTTTTCCCATCGTGAGTGACAAAGTTATGAGAATGCGGAGTTTGTCTGTTGCAAGGTTTTCCGTTATCAATAATCAGGACATTTCTTAAAGATCTTCCCAAAGCCATTGCTGCAGATAATCCTGAATAACTTCCTCCTGTTATGATGACATCAAAGTTTTTGTTTTCCATAGTTTAGTTGATAATTGATAATTGATAATTGATAATTGATAATGCAAAGGTAACCTAAAATCAGTTAACGCAATAAAGTTGCAATAATATTTATCTATTAGCTTTATCCTGTCTGCAAATCGTCATTTACAACTTTATTAAAAATTATTTCCACTCATTTTTAACTTCGATAATTTCGTCCTGAATCCTCTTGTTGATATCTACTTTCGCTCCCTGCAAACTGAAAATTGCAGTTCCTCTTTCTCTCGCGTAAGGATTGGTAATGGAATCTTTTAATGTTGCAATTTCAAAAAAGGAACCGGATTCTTTAAGTTCTTTTCCTGCTTCAGATGCCTCTTTAACCCTGATCACATTTTTATATTTTTTGCTTACATCTATCCAATTGATATAATCTGCATTAAATGACACCGCCACGACTCCCGCTTTTGAGTAATAATTAATAGCTCCGGTCTGTCCGTAATTATCACATAGTACCATGGTATTTCCGGTTTTTGACAATCTGGAATACTCTTTATCTATTTTTTGAGCCAGCTCTTTCCAACCCTGCATATCAGCAAAATCCTGTGGCAGCGGATGATCTTTTCCATCTTCCCAACGAAGAAGTCCTAATTTTTTATACTGGCTTTGGTGGGATACGATATATTCAGGACTTTTATTTGGAAAAGCCACATTATACAAAGGCAGGAATAAAAGTATTGGAATAAGGATGCTAACCGGCTTCAAAAATCTTTTCCAGCCCTTTTCAAATACATTTCCGAGAAAAACAGCACCAAAAGCAATATACACAGGATAGAGTCCGATTGCGTAGTAATCTTTTGCCTTAAAAAACAAAAACAGAGTGATCGTGATGACATAGCTCCAAAAGAAAAACCTGTATTTTTCAAAAGGTTTGTATAACAGCAATGCTCCCCAGCCAGCAATAATCACAAAAATAACTCCGGCAAAAAATAAAATCTGGGATTTCATAAAATCCATTCTGTCTACATGTACAAGCTGCCGTTCAGAAAGTTCTTTCATATGATAAACAACCGGGAACTGGTTCTGATACTGCCACAGAAGATTCGGAAAAATAATAATTAAAGCCAAAAGAGCTGCCCAATATACATGAGGCTGCATAAAAACCTTCCTTTGCTCCGTCAGTAATAAGGCAGGAATAAGCCCTAATAATGAAAAGGCAATATTGTATTTATTTAATAATCCGATTCCGACAATGACGGCTCCTGTGTAAAGCCATTTTACTTTTTGGGAATTGAAATATTTGATCAGGCTGTAATAAAGGAAAAGCCAGAGAAAGATCTCCAGAGATGTCGGCTGGAACAGCATATTGACCCGAAGAAGTACTGAAAATAATATTCCTGTAGAAGCCAGTATTTTAGCAAACAGGCTTCCCTTGAGTTCTTCCACAACTTTCCATGTAAGGACAATCGTCAAAGCTCCAAACAGAGCTGGAAAAAATTTAACCCAAAATATGGAATTCCCCAACATTTTAATGATCCAGGCTATCCAGGAATTGGCAGGCGGAACTGAAAGATATCCCCAGGCAAGATGATTCGCCTGATCAAGATGCAGGTATTCATCCCGGTGAAGTTCATAATCAGGGCTTATCAGAGAGTATTGAAGGGCAAACTTTGCAACGATAAAAAGAAACAGAATCCAATAGTCTTTTTTCATGGGATATAGTTTGGAATTTTAAAGATAAGACAGTTTCAACCTCTTTTCCGTTACAATATTATTTCAAATCTGTTATCAATAATTTCAGTTTTTATCTTCTGAATATTGTCAGACCAATACTTTATTTCGTCATTCTTCTCAGGACATTTTTCTATAGGAAGCTTTTGGCAGACCGCTAAATATTCCTGATATGTTTTCAATATATTATTCAGATACGTTTCATAGTCTTTAGGATTTTCAGGAATATACCCTATTCCATCACAGCCACATGAGTGAAAGCATTTCCCTGTTTTAAAAAGACTTTCTATAATCTTCCATTCTTTGAGAGCTTTTTTTTTAGGGGCTTTAAAACCTTTCCCCATATCAGCCATCATACTGCTGCATTCAGGACATTTTATAGTCCGGTTTTCAATCTCAGAAACAATTTTTTCCAGCTCTTGCGTTCCTGCCTTTGTAAAAGTATATCCTACATTACGGACTGACTTCCCTGGTTCATGGTATACTTTTTCTTTTTCGATCCTTTTTATAATATCATAAGCATCCGGCTGTTTAAATGATTTCCGGCATTTAAAACAGACATAATGTGATTTATAAGTTTTCTGGGCGTAGCCACACATTTTTTCATGGATTTATATATTCAAATATAGGAATTTACACCTGCAAAAGATTTTGACGTAAAAAAGAATCCCCGAGAAAAAAATTCCTCAGGGATTCACAGTTTAAAAGTGTATAGTGTAGTTTATTATTTTTTATTCGCTTTTTCTTTAAGCTCTTCTTTGTCTTTATCAGATGGATTCCACACTTTAATTTCGGTGTCTTTTGTAATATTGGATCCCGGAAGAATCTGAACGTTGATCCCATCACTTGCTCCCAGTTTTACATATACTTTTTTGAATTTCCCGTCTTTTTGTTTCACTTCCACGAAAGGAACATCTTTTCCTTGTTTCTTTTCATACTGAATTAAAGACTCATCCAATAATAATGCATTTTTCTGAGAACTTAAAACAATTTCACCGTTGGCAGAAAAACCAGCTCTAATATACTCATTATTAGGATTAGTTACATTACCTTCTACCGGAAATTTAATAGTTCCTGCATTATCCTTGCCTTTTGGAGCAATCATAGTTAGTTTTCCGGGGAATGTTTTATTCTGAAGAGCACCGATCACGATGTTCATATCCATACCTTCACTTAGCTTTCCGGCCTGGGCTTCATCAATTTCACCTTTAAAGATCAGAACATTCAGATCTGCCACTGAACAGATGGTAGTTCCGGCGTTAAAGTTGTTGGCTTCAATCACCTGACTTCCTGCTTTTACAGGAACTTCAAGTACAGTACCTGATGCTTTGGAACGGATTTCTGTAGTGGCCAAACCTTGTCCTTTAAGTTCAGGAGTTGCCCCTGTTTTAGCGATCTGCAATCTTTTTTGAGCGGTATTCAACTGCTGCTGGGCATTTTTCAAAGTCTGCTGCTGAGAATACAACTGCTGCTGAGCGTTCAGATACTCCTGTTTAGAAGCTACTCCCTGCTTGTAAAGCTTATCCTGCATATCAAACTGCTTCTGCATGTTTCCTACATTCATCTGGGCATTACTGATCTGGATCTGTGCATTCTGAACTTCCTGCTGAGCGGCATTTACTTCAGAGATACTCGGAACAATTTTTACGGTAGCAATTAACTGCCCTACTTCTACCTTATCTCCTTCTTTTACTAAAATTTTATCTATAATCCCTGCAATGTTGGGCTTGATTTCAATTTCTTCTTTGGGAACAATTTTTCCTGTTGCCATTACTTTATCATCCATATTCTGAACGGTAGGCTTACGGGTAAGGAAAGCTTCTCCTTCTTTAGAGTTTGATTTGATAAGATAGCCAAGCCCTGAGAACAATGCCACTGCAAATAAAAGCCCTAATACTATATAAATGGCTTTTTTCCAGGTGAATTTCTTTTTCATATGTATAGTTTATTTTTTATTCAATAGATTGAAAGATTTAAAAAGGCTGATTCTCCATATTCTCTTATTTAAATCTTAAAATTGTTTTATTTTCAAATTAATTACTCTGTTCTTAATGCTTCAATAGGCCTGATCTTTACGGCTCTCTGTGCTGGAATCATCCCGATTATTAATCCCAGAATCACCATAACAGCCATTGCAGCAAATACGTTTCCGTAGTTCACTGTCGGATTATAGAAAGGAAATGAATCCTGACCCTGGGTAACCGCATTGAGAATCATTAATACAAAGATTCCAAACATGAAACCTATTAATCCCGAAGAGAGTGTAATGACAACACTTTCCAGGAGAATCTGATTTCTTACTTCCGCAGGCTTCGCTCCTAACGCTCTTCTGATCCCGATTTCTTTAGTTCTTTCTTTTACTGTAATCAAAAGGATATTTGAAATCGCAATGACTCCCGCAAGGATAGTCAGTGTACCTACAATGATTGTTAACAGCTGCATTCCTGTAAGGAAACCTGTGAGCTTTTTAAATTCTTTTCCAAGGTTGAAACTTCCGAAAGCATTGGTATCTTCAGGGGAAACTTTATTTTTGCTTTTTAAAACCTGTTTTACATCTTCTTCTACGGAATTGACATTGGCATTCGGCTTACTGACAATGGCAAACATGTCTATCTGATCTCCTGCATTATACATTTTCGTATAAGTGGAAAGTGGAATGAAAGCCGTTTGGTCATTTTCAAATCCTCCTCCTTTTTTTACCCGGAAAACGCCGATAACATTGAAGAACAGCCCTTTAATATTGATTGATTTTCCTATTGGATTCTCTTTTTTCTTGGAATCAAAGAAGTTTTTGTAAATCTCTTCTCCAATAACAACTACATTTTTATTCCCGGAAACATCGGCATCATTGATATAACGTCCGAAGATCAGTTTCTTTTCTGAAATTTTATTTCCCACAGAATAATCTCCGGTAAGCGAATAGGTTCCGTTCTTACCGTTTCTGGACATTGCTTCTCCGGGAGTTCCTGTAAAGCTTCCTCTCGCATTTTGCGGCGAGATATAATCTATGGCTGTTACTTTTCTTTTCAACATTTCCATATCGTTTAAGTTCAGATGAACTTCTCTTCCTTTAGGAAATCCTTCATAGGGAATTGATGTTTTTTGTGCCCACAGGAAGATTGAATTGGTGGCAAAACCGGAAAATAATTTATCAAAACCATTCTCCATTCCTTTTGCTGCTCCAAGAAGGCTTACATACAAAAACATTCCCCATCCTACACCGATCATGGTAAGAAATGTCCGGAGTTTATTATTCCTCAATGAATAATAAATTTCCTGCCAAGTATCTTTTTTAAATATGATATTCACCTTGTTGAATTATGAGTTATACATTATGAGTTATGAATTCCATCAATCTGCATTTTTGCCTTTTGTTTATATTATTCCGTCCTCAGCGCTTCAATAGGTTTGATTCTGGAAGCTCTGTATGCGGGTACAAATCCTGCGATCAGTCCTGAGAAAATCAGTGCAATGAAGGCCATAATAATGGATCCCCAGCCTACACTTGGGTTTTTAATAAAAAACTCTTCAAGGCTGTTCCCGATAAGGTTTAAAGTCAAAACACCTATTGCGACTCCAACAAGTCCGGACACCACTGTAATCACAACACTTTCCTGAACAATCAGCCCTACAATTCCGCTTGGCTTTGCGCCAATAGCTTTTCGTACTCCGATTTCTTTGGTTCTTTCTTTTACGATATACACCATAATGTTACTGATCCCAATGATTCCGGCAAGCAGTGTTCCCAGCCCGATAAACCCTACAATTGCTGTAAGTACCGCCATAAACATGAATGTGTCGTTCATATTTTTAGCATTATTCCAGACACGGACACCGTTTTCATCATCAGGAGAAACATTTTTCCTTGATTTCAGCTTATCTTTAAGTTCATCTCCGTATTTAATGGCTTCCTGAGGAGTCAGTTTATCACTGTATGAGATATAGGCAATATTCACCGTATCGGAACCTTTTTTCATCTGCTGCAAAGTGGTAATCGGCACCGTGATATGTCTTTCATCCCAGTCTCCACCATCATCTGAAAATACGCCCACCACTTTAAACATAGTTCCATTGATATCCAGTTCTTTTCCTACAGGACTTCCGTTCTTGATCAAATCCCGCTGTACCATTCTTCCAATGACTGCCACATTTTGCTTTCCTTCCAGATCTCTTGGAGAAATATATCTGCCGTCTATCATTTTCCGGTTCTCAATCACCTGCTCTCCGGGTTCTGCTCCATGGATCTGATAGATTCCGCTTTCTTTACCATATTTCACCATTAAACTGGCATTGTATCTCGGGCTGGAAGCTCCTACATTTTTTTTCTCAGCGTTAATAAGAAAATCATAGTCACCATTATTCAGTGTAACGGTTCGGTCTGACTGCAGTCCTTTATAGGCCAATGTCGTTTTTCCGGTAGTAATGGTGATCAGGTTTTTGGCATCACCTGAGAATCCTTCAGAAAAAGCATTCTGAAGACCTGTTCCAATTCCAAAAAGTACGATGAAAATAAACAGTCCCAAAGCTACTGTAAACCCTGAAAGCACCGTCCGAAGTACATTACTCCGGATAGAACTGAATATTTCCTGCCAACGATCTAGGTCAAACATAGTTTTTATTTTTTTACTTTGTAAAAAAGTCAATTAGCTGCGCTTTCAATTTTCTTCGAAGTCAATTAACTTTATTGTCAATTTATTCTTCGCAAAACTTTAATTACGAACCTGACTGATTTTCACATTTCTAATCTTTTTTCAACATTTTACTTAACAAGATAAATGCTGTTTTTATTAAATTTCCAATTTTTGTTAATTCCTCTATTTTAATATAGTTACATTCTATAACGATATCAAAACAAGAATCCAACTCAATAACCGAACCTCTGGCAATTTCAAAATACCTTTTCCTTTCCAGTTCAGATTTTCTTGAACATCCTTCGGTAATATTTAATACCACTGAAGTAGAAGCTCTTCGTATCTGGTCGATTATGTTAAACTTTTCATGATCAGGAATCTTGGATAAAATTTTATAACATTCTATTCTTAATTCTCTGGCTGACTGATAAACATCAAGTTTATAATGGTTCAGATTTAAAAACATTTTTATTTTTTTTCATATTCATTTGTGTGTGTTATTAATTATTTTTCCTCTTCATTATCAATTCACTTGCGAAGCAAAATTGACCATTCACGATTCACTTATAATACAATCTGCTTAATAAACTCATCACTCTCAATAATCCCATCTTTCAGTACTACATTTCTTTTGGTCTGTGCAGCTACATCAGGTTCGTGGGTTACAACGATGATTGTTTTTCCTTCATTATTGATATCCTGTAGAAGTTTCATAATATCATGAGTGGTTTTAGAGTCTAATGCTCCGGTTGGCTCATCTGCCAGTACTACTTTAGGATCTGTAATCAATGCTCTTGCAATGGCTACTCTCTGCTTCTGCCCTCCGGAAAGTTCACTTGGAAGGTGGTTGGCCCACTGTGCCAATCCTACTTTCTCCAGATATTCCATAGCTTTCTGATTTCGCTCTTTTCTTGGTACATTCTGATAGTACAAAGGCAGGGCAACATTTTCCAAAGCTGTTTTATAATTGATAAGGTTAAAAGACTGGAAAATAAATCCCAGGAATCTGCTTCTGTATTCGGCAGCCTTTACCTCGGATAAATGTTCAATAGGAACTCCATCCAACTCATAGGTTCCGGAATCTTTTTCATCCAGAATTCCAATAATATTAAGAAGCGTAGATTTTCCGGAACCGGAACTTCCCATAATGGAAACAAACTCCCCTTCAGAAATATTCAGATTAATTCCTTTGAGAACATGAAGCTTGCTTTTCCCTGTATCGTATGACTTATTTAAATCCTGAATTACTAACATTAAGTGATGTATGTTTTATACCCAATAAGTAGATGATATTTTCAAATTGTTACAAGAATAAAAATTTATTCAAATATTTTTTTGTTTAACACATTAATCCTTTATTAATAATACTTTACAAAACATTGTTTAACTGTAACTCCCTATTTGTATCTATTTATCCTCAAGATTGCTGTCCAGCCTATTATCCGAGCCAGTTTCATGTAAATGTGGAAAACTTTTCAGGCTAAAAGTCAGCCTATTAGTATTTACCTCTTTCAAAATCAGTTCTTTTTTTCGAACTTTGCTATTAGTTCTTTACAAGAAATATGAATTTGGGAAGTGAATAACTTTAATTCACAACCTCCAGATAAACAAAAAGTTAAGTATTTCCTGAACGTTATCCACAAGGATCTAAATTATTTAATTATAAAGATATTTAATATGGGAATTTTTGATAAAAGAGTAAGTTATAAGCCATTTGAATACCCGGAGGTTCTTCAATTTGTAGAAGCCATCAACAAATCGTTCTGGGTGCATTCGGAAGTGGACTTTACTGCAGATGTTCAGGATTTTCATTCGCAGTTGGAACCACATGAGAAGCATGCTGTGAAAAATGCGCTGTTAGCCATTGCACAGATCGAGGTGTCTGTAAAGACATTCTGGGGAAATTTATACAACCACCTACCAAAACCGGAGTTCAATGGATTAGGATCTACTTTTGCAGAATGCGAATTCCGCCATTCTGAAGCATATTCCCGTTTATTAGAGGTATTAGGATATAATGATGAGTTCCTTAATGTTATCGAAATTCCTGCTGTAAAAGGAAGAATAGAGTTTCTGGGAAATGCTTTAAAACATGCTAACTCTGCAACACCTAAAGAGTATGTTTCTGCTTTATTATTATTCAGTATTTTAGTGGAAAACGTTTCTCTTTTCTCGCAGTTTGCCATCATCCTTTCTTTCACAAGATTCAAAGGGTTTATGAAAAATGTTTCCAATATCATTGCATGGACTTCCGTAGATGAGCAGATTCACGCTAACGCAGGAATTTATCTGATCAACAAAATCCGTGAGGAACAGCCTGACTTGTTAACAGACAGCGATATCGAAGACATTTACACTTTGGTAGATGAGTCTATCGCAAGAGAAGGAGATATCCTTAGCTGGATCTTTGAACTGGGAGAAATCGACAACGTTTCTAAAGAAGACCTGTTAAACTTCATGAAATACCGTGTGGATGACAGCTTGAAGAAAATCAACATGAAAACAAAATACAACATTACTCCTGAACAATACAGACCAATGGTATGGTTCGAGGAAGAAGTTTTCGCCAATTCATTAGATGATTTCTTTGCTAAAAGACCTGTTGACTATACAAAACACGATAAGAGTATTACAGCAAACGACTTGTTCTAATATTGGGGCGCGAGCGAAGCGAGCGTCAAAGCGGTCAGTATCAGGATTACCCTTTTCTGATTAATAAGTGAAATTGTTGTTCATCAGTAAAGCACAAATACAAAAGAAATGATTAATGTAATAGTAACCTATACGGTAAACCCGGAATTTGTTCCAAACAATAAAACCAATATCCAAAAATTTCTGGAAGACTTCAAAAATTTAGATCCTTCCACTTTTGAATATAAGGTATTTGTAAAGGAAGATGGTGTTACTTTTGTACATTATTCAAACTACATCAATGAAGAAGTTCAGCATGAGGTTTTGAATGTTCCGTCTTTTAAAGAATTTCAGAGATTAAGAGATGAAAGCGGGCTGAACGGTTCCCACAAAGTAGAAATTTTACAATCAATAATATAAAAAAACAAAATTCCGGAGTGATTCTCTCATTCCGGAATTCGAAAATATAACATCTATGGAAGAGCAAAATTCAAATATATGGTGGCTCAATGAAGAGTCTGAGCAAATGCTGAACAGAGGATATCTGTTGAAAGGTGAAACGGTAGACGGCGCTATCGACAGAATTACCACTGCCGCTGCAAAAAGGTTATATAAACCTGAACTTCAGCCGGCTTTCAAAGAGATGATCACAAAGGGATGGATCAGCTTCTCTTCTCCTGTATGGGCTAATATGGGAACGGAAAGAGGTCTTCCTATCTCATGTTTTAACGTTCATATTCCGGACAGCATTGAAGGAATTACCCACAAAATGGGTGAAGTTATCATGCAGACTAAAATCGGAGGTGGAACTTCAGGATATTTTGGAGAATTGAGAAACAGAGGAACCGCTGTAACGGATAACGGAAAATCTTCAGGAGCAGTTTCATTCATGAAGCTTTTCGATACGGCTATGGATGTGGTTTCTCAGGGAGGAGTAAGAAGAGGTGCTTTTGCTGCTTACTTAGATATTGACCACGGAGATATTGAAGAATTTTTATCCATTAAAGATATCGGCAGCCCGATTCAGAACCTGTTTACCGGAGTATGTGTACCGGATTACTGGATGCAGGATATGATCGATGGTGATATGGAAAAACGTAAAGTTTGGGCAAGAGTATTGGAAAGCCGCCAGCAAAAAGGTCTTCCGTATATTTTCTTTACAGACAACGTGAACAGAAATAAACCTCAGGTTTATAAAGACCTGGGAATGACGGTGAATGCAAGTAACCTTTGTTCTGAAATCATGCTTCCATCAACAATGGAAGAATCTTTCATCTGCTGTCTGTCTTCCATGAACCTGGAATTGTATGATGAGTGGAAAGATACAGACGCTGTAAAACTGGCAGTATACTTCCTTGACGCTGTATTATCAGAGTTCATTGACAAAACTGAAGGAAACTATTACCTACAGGGAGCAAGAAACTTCGCGATGCGTCACAGAGCTCTTGGTTTAGGAGTTTTAGGATACCACTCTTATTTACAGAAAAATATGATTCCGTTTGAAAGCTTTGAAGCGACTCAGTTCAATGCCAGAGCATTCAGACATATCAAAGAGCAGGCTGAGCAGGCTTCAAGAGAACTTGCCAACATCTATGGAGAACCTGAAGTACTGAAAGGTTACGGATTAAGAAATACCACAACAATGGCTATTGCTCCAACCACTTCAAGTTCTGCCATCTTAGGACAAACTTCTCCGGGAATCGAGCCTTTCTCTTCCAACTATTATAAAGCAGGTCTTGCGAAAGGAAACTTTATGCGTAAGAATAAATACCTTGCACAACTATTGAAAGAAAAAGGACTGGATAACGAAGAAACATGGAGAACAATCATGCTGAACCACGGATCGGTACAGCACCTGAACGAGCTTACTCCTGAAGAAAAGGCAGTATTCAAAACGTTCAAAGAAATTTCTCCAATGGAGATTATTTCTCAGGCAGCACAGAGACAGCAATATATTGATCAGGCACAGTCTCTGAATCTTCAGATTCCTTCTACAATGCCTGTAAAAGATGTCAACTACCTTTATATTGAAGCCTGGAAAAAAGGAGTTAAAACACTTTACTACCAAAGAAGTTCATCTGTTTCAAAAGAAATGATGGTTAACTTCGTATCATGTTCAAGCTGCGAGGCATAGGACCAAGTAATAAACACGCTATATTTACAAAAGCATACCGAAAGGTGTGCTTTTGTCGTTTTCAATGCTGATTCTGTCTAATTACTTTCCAGAGAAATCATAGAATGCTCTGAGATTTTTGGTTTATATTTGTGTTCATTGTTTAATCCCAAAACTACAGATATGAAATTCGGACAAGTAGAAGACCCATCAAAAATAGATTTCACGTTACCTAAGGACCATCCTAAAACCAAAGAAATACTAGCTCTCAATAAAAAGGGACTGGAAAATATTTCTATCGGATGTGCGAAATGGAATAAAACAGATCTCAAAGGATTCTATCCTAAAGGAACCAAGGATGAACTCACCTATTATGCCACTCAGTTTAATTCTATTGAATTGAATGCTACTTTCTACGGAATGCCAACTCCGGATCAGGTAAAGACCTGGAAAGAAAAAACACCGGAAAATTTTAAATTCTTCCCTAAAATCACCAATACAGTTTCCCATTTCAGAAGGCTGATTGATGTAACGGATCCTGTGACTCATTTTGCTTCCGCTGTTATTAATTTTGATGAAAAACTGGGAATGGCTTTCCTTCAGCTTCATGATAATTTTAAACCTAAGGATTATGACAGACTTGAAAAGTTTGTAAAGGAATGGCCAAAAGAAGTTCCGTTAGCCATAGAACTCCGGAATACGGAATGGTTTACTGATGAAGAAATACTTAATACAACATGTGAACTCTTTGAAGCTCACAATATTACCAATATCATTGTAGATACTGCAGGAAGAAGAGATATGCTTCACATGCGTCTTACCACACCCAACGCATTTATCCGTTATGTGGGAGCCAATGCAGAAAGTGACTACGAAAGACTGGATGACTGGCTGAAGCACCTTACCAAATGGAAGAAAGAAGGTCTTCAGAACCTTTACTTCTTTGTACACCAGAATATTGAAAAAGCATCTCCTCTATTATCTGCTTATTTTATCAAAAAAGTGAATGAGGAATGGAAAACGGATATTCATATTCCGCAAATGGCAGCAGAAAGCACCGGAACCCTGTTTTAAGTCAATGTGGAAATAGACTGTAGCTTATTCCTTTACATAACAAAAAAATTCATATATTAGAGTATAATGTATTTCACTCAACATTATACTTTAAAACATAAATCATGGAAAAGGAAATTTGTACAATAAGCATTGCTACCAACTGGCTTGGTGATGACTATATTTTTTATGAAAACCATACGATAAAAAGAGTATATGATAATCACAGTCTGAATTTCAACAAGATTGAATGGCTTGAACCCAAAGAAATCAGTAAACAAAATAAGGATAGATTGATTAAAGCCTGTCCTGAAGAGTTTAAAGAGTGGATTATGCAAATTCTGGATTATCCTTAATAGAAACAAAAGAGGTAATGAGTATTTGAAACTCATTACCTCTTTTATTTATTTTTTCTAAGAAGCAATACGAGATTGAGAAACAGGAGCAGGAAGTCTAATGTAATCCAGATACCAAGCTTTGTATTCTCATAATTATAAGCATCCACCTGTTTTTTGGCAGCATCGGAAAGCTTCATACTTTGATTGATGTAGTTCTGCACTTCTACAATCTGGTCGATATTTTTATTGGGTACAGAATGTTGAGAAAAGTACACAAGGTTTTTCTTTCCAAGATAGCCTGCAATCCAATATTCATCAGACTTATCCATTTTGAGGTACTCTATTCTGTAGTACTCCGGGCGTATTTTTCCGATATGTTTAGGTTCAAGGGTAGTGTTCTGATCTGTTTTATTTACTTTGATTAAATAAAAGTCTAATGCCTGCGGAAGCTTATTAATCACCTGCAGCCCCACAGAATTATCCACAAATGCCACAGCACTTTTCTTGATAAACCAATACGTAAAAACAGAAATTGAAAAAACCACCGTTACAATACGAAACAGCTTTGCCCATCTGGCCACGCTTCCTGATTTAACCTTAAAGAGAACCAAGGAAAGAACAGAAGCTAAAAATATTATGAAAATAATGAGTGTCATATTTTACAAATATACTTCTTATCTCTATTTTATCTATATTTGCGCCCATATTTTAACTTTAGATAACCATGAAAAAAACACTTTCTGGCCTTATTTTCTTTAGCATAGCTTCATTTTATGCACAAGTGAAGTTTGAAAAAGGGTATATTATAGACCAAAATAACACAAAAAAAGAAGTTCTGATCAAAAATAAAGGGTGGGTAAGCAATCCTGACAGTTTTGTTTTTAAAACAGATGAAAACTCTGCTGAAGATAAAGGCACAACCAGTACAATTAAGGAATTCGGGATATATAATGATGCTAAATATGTTACTTATAATGGTGAGATTGACTACTCATCAGACGATATTTCCAGTTTTTCCTATACCAAAGAGCCAAAGCTTGTAAAGAGTTCCGTATTCCTGAAAGAACTCGTTACCGGAAATAAAAAACTATATATTTATAAAGGCCACATCACAAGATATTTCTATTCTGAATCGGATGCGATCATCCATCCATTAATTTATAAAAAATATTTTTTTAATGGAAATAGTTCCCAGGTTGCTACCAATGATCAATATCTTGATCAGTTAAAAACTATTTTTTCTGATAACAGTGATGTCCAGACATTAGTAAACAGAACACAATATACAGCGTCTAGTTTAACAAAAATATTTAAGGCTTATAATAGTAAAAATTCTGATAGTTCAACAACTAATCAAATCAATGATCAGAATTTTACAGAAAATAAAAAGCAGGCGAAATTCAATCTTGCTATCAGACCGGGAATTAATTTTTATGCACCGTTAAAATTAGAAGATTCTTACAGCAACCCTGGCTTTTCTTCAACATCAAATTTCAGAGTAGGGCTAGAAGCTGAATTGGTTTTACCGTTCAACAAAAATAAGTGGTCTATCATTCTTGAGCCAACGTACTCACAATATACTAATAAAAAAACAACTATCCGAACAGAGGACAATCTCTATAATATTACCATGGATAGTTATTCTTCTATTAATATTCCGGTAGGGATAAGGTATTCTATGTTTTTGAATGATAAATCAAAAATATTTGTTAATGCTGCCATCAACATATTCAACATAAAAACAAGTTCCCCATCTTCTATAGATGTAGATTATGACGGAAAAGTATTTGATAATATAGCCCTAGCTTCTAATCAAAGTTTCAGAGGTTCTTCACTTGGCGCTGGATTTACTTACAATAATAAATTCAGTATAGAAGCAAGATTTAATAACCGTACCAACATTCTGTATAAGGATCTTCCTCATGCAGATCTTAAATCTGTTTCCTTAATTCTGGGATATAACATTTTCTAATCTACATTCCATTCTTTATAAAACTGGTCGAGGAAATTCAGCATATAATTATGTCTTTCTTCGGCCATTTTTTTTCCTTTTTCAGTATTCATCATATCTTTCAGAAGCAGTAATTTTTCATAGAAATGATTAATAGTTGTCCCGTTAGATTTTTTATATTCTTCTTTTGACATTCCCAGTTTGGGTTTCATATCCGGATGATACATCAGGTTATTTTTAAAACCTCCAAAATTGAATGTCCTGGCAATTCCAATAGCGCCTATGGCATCAATACGGTCTGCATCCTGTACAATCTGAAGTTCAATGGGTGGGTTTACAGGCGCCTGATCTCTGTTTTTGAACGAAATATTTTCGATCACAAATAAAACCTTCTGAATGGTTTCTTCAGGTACATTCTGCCCTTCGAGAAATGCTCTCGATATTTTCGGAGCAATAGTTTCATCTCCGTTATGAAATTTAGGATCAGCAATATCATGAAGAAGGGCAGACAACTCTACAACCTCTTTGTCACAGTCTTCTGTTTCTGCTATCTGAGCAGCCAGCTTCCAGACCCTTTCAATATGAAACCAGTCATGTCCGGCTTCTGCTCCTTCTAATTTTTCTTTTACAAATGCTACAGTGTTATCAATCGTACTTTTCATTTATCTGTCAGTTCATTTAAAATAATATCCCAGAGTTTGCTGTTGTAACTTCTAAAAAAATTAATATGTCCGATTTCTTTTTTATCAGATTCTGAAGCAGCCACCAGTCTGTACGTAGGTTTAAGATTTGAATAGGTATTATTTAATAAACTTAATACTCCTTTTTCCGTTAACCATACATCATCTTCAGCTCGGATTACAAATACTTTCTGGGTTAAATTTTTAGAAAAATCATCAATTTTTTCCAACAGCTTGTTGGTTGATTTCTTGTTTAAAATTAAGGTTCTCCAGTCATATGCACAATTTTTTGGAAGACTTTCTCCCAATCCAAACCAATGCGCCGGGAAATATCCTAACAGTGAAGTAGTTAAAGGCTGCGCAATTCCAAAGCCTAAATACGCTTCAACTTTTGTTCTACCTTTAAGGTTTCCTACAAAGGCATTTTGAGTTCCTACAAAAACAAATTCTTCAAAGATATTGGAATCCTCATTCATTCCCAGGATTAATGCACCTACGGAGTGCCCTAAGCAGTACTTTTTGTATTCTTTATATTCTGACTTGATATATTGAGTTACCGTTTTATAATCTTTTGACCCCCAAAGTCTCATTGAGCCATGGAATCCTCTCATATTTTTCGGTTTGGAAAGTCCAATTCCCCTATAGTCGTAGGTAATGACTGTAAATCCCTGTTCACAAAAGTAGCTGGCAAAAGAAAAATAGATCTGCTGCTTTACCCCTGTCGCCGAATTGATCAGTAATAATTTTCCATGGTCTCTTTCCGGTTTAAACAAATGGGCAGTTAGTGTGACATGGTCTTCTGTGGTTAATATTAGTTTTTCCATAGTATAAAAAGAAAAAATCCACTATAAAAGTGGACATTTTACTTATATTTTTATGTTAAGTTTCAGACTTTTGATATGTCGTAAATAGCTTTAGGAAAAGAAATCTGAGATTCTTGGCAATCCTGTCTGAGAGCCTTTACCTCCGGAAACCCTTGATGAAACTTCATTCCCGAATTTCACACAATCTTCGATAGAATTCCCATGGCATAATGCAATGGCAAATCCTGATGTAAATGCATCCCCCATTCCCATTTTATATACTTTTTCGTCTTTATCGTTTCTGTAATATTTCATTTCTGTACCATCAAAGTAAATGGTTGAATTGGTGTCATCCCTTACAAATACCTTATTGAAATATTTTTTAAGAACTTCTTCTCTTTTTTCTTCCCCAAAAATAACGTACAGCTCATTACTCTTAGCCACAATAAAGTCAACCATTTCTAAAATTTCTTCACTGACTCTCATGGCAGGTGAGGCATACAATCCTACCTTTTTCCCATATTTTTTAGCTTTTTTAACGGTATGCTCTACAACATCCATAGAGACTTCAAGCTGTACCAGCACAAGATCGGTGGTGTTGAAATATTTCTCTGCTTCATCTATATGCGATTTGCTGAGATATTTATTGGCTGCAGGTACTACAACAATTGCCGCATTCCCGTGAGAAGTCGTTACATAGGCAGTTCCCGTAGCTTCTTTATCTGTTTCATGAACAAATCCTACATTTACATTTTCGCTTACCAGATTCCTCATGATCTGCTGTCCAAGAGGATCCATCCCAACGCATCCGATAAAGTATACACTTGCTCCCAACCTGGCTGTACCTACTGATTGATTAGCACCTTTGCCTCCAAAATAACTATCTGATTTGACAGCTAAGACGGTTTCGTTAGGCAAAGGAAGTTTTTCGGTTTCAAGAACCAAATCTATCGATGAGCTGCCCACAACAATAATACGAGGTTGTTCTGATGAGAAATTCATTGTGTTTTGTATTAGCTTTAAAATTTATAACTGACAAAATTGTGTCTCAAAAATAACTAATTTAAAATTAACTTATCTCAATAAATTCAGTAATTATTTTCACGGGTTGTTGATCTTTATCATAAGCGATATAGCTGGCATAAAATCCTTCTCCATATCCGGTTTCAAAAGCAAAGATGGTTCCGGGATGTTCTTTTGCCGGTTTAAGAAAGGCATATTGATCTATTGCTCCGTTTTCATCAAAGAAATAATCATGGAAAAACTCTTCATAGATTCCCATAAAATCTCCTCCTTTATTCTGATACAATCTCTGTTCCAGTTCGTTAAGACTGTTTTGGGTATCGACATCCATCAGGCATCCCATCCCGCTTTCCACAGGATATCCAAACACCTCTCCTTCTTCAAGATCTTTTATTTTCTGTCCTGCTGTGGTTGCCAGTTTCCAATCTTTAACTTCAGAATTGCTGAATATAATTTCGGCATAAGCCACACAGTTACTTTCTCGTTCTTTGTGTAGTATTACAGAGAAATCACCTTTCGGAAATTCTGTGGTAAAAGGAAGCATATCATTAGTGATTAAAGGATCACAGGCCACCAGCTTTCCGCTGGAAAGATAGATCTTTCCTACTTCAAAACTTTCCAGCAACGGACTTTCTACAAAGTCTTTCGAGAATAGTTTTTTTATGTTTTCTATGTGTGTCATTGTATTTATTCTTTTAAACCATCAGGCTGGATACAATTTTCATCTGTATCCAGCCTGAGATTTCTGACAAATTTATTGTCTATACTTTATAAACTTTTCAGTTTTTCTTCAAGGATCGCAATCTTATCCTGAGCATCTTTTTGCTTTTGACGCTCTACTTCTACGATTTCCGGTTTTGCATTCGCAACAAATTTTTCATTGGAAAGCTTCTTCTCTACTGAAACCAGGAATCCCTTCAAATATTTCAGTTCTTCCTCAGTTTTAGCTTTTTCCTCTCCTAAATCTAAGTTTTCACTTAAAGGAATAGAAACTTCAGTTGCTCCTACCAGGAATGTAAAGCTCGGTTTATCTGTTTTCTGTCCGAAGTGGATTTCAGAAACATTAGCCAGTTTTCTTACTACAGCTTCATTGGCAAATTCAGATGCATTGGTATAAACCTCAACTGCTTCTCTTAGTGATATTCCTTTTGTCTGGCGGTAGTTTCTAACTCCTGAAATCAATTCAGCTGTGATTTCAAAGTTTTTAATTACTTCTTCATTAAAGCTTTCTGCATTCTTCTGTTGAGCAATAACCAGCGCATCATCAATACTTCTTTCTGAAATCAACTGCCAGATCTCTTCAGACTGGAATGGCATGAAAGGATGAAGGAGCTTCATCAATTCTTCAAAGAAATAGATCGTTTTATGATATACTTCTTTAGAAATTCCTTCGCCATAGTTAGGTTTAATCGCTTCAAGATACCAACCGCAAAAATCATCCCAAATTAATTTATAAATCAAATGCAATGCATCAGAAATTCTGAATTTCTCGAATTGATCATTAATTTCAGCAATTGTTTTATTAAGCTTGTTTTCAAACCACTCAATAGCCTGATTATCGGTTTCAATAGCTGGCTTCTCTTCATGATTCCACATATTGATTAGACGGAATGCATTCCAGATCTTCGTCATGAAGTTTCTTCCCTGAAGCATTAAATCTTCATCAAAAAGAAGGTCATTACCCGCGGCAGAACTCAATAGAATTCCTACACGTACTCCATCTGCTCCATATTTATCCATTAATTCAAGAGGGTCCGGAGAGTTTCCTAAAGATTTTGACATCTTTCTTCTCTGCTTATCTCTTACAATTCCTGTAAAATAAACATTCTTGAACGGAACTTCTTTTCTGTACTCCAATCCGGCCATAATCATTCTGGCAACCCAGAAGAAAATAATATCCGGACCTGTAACCAGATCAGAAGTAGGATAATAATAGTTGATATCTTTATTTTCAGGATCAAGTAATCCGTCAAACACAGACATTGGCCATAACCATGATGAGAACCATGTGTCTAATGCATCATCGTCTTGTCTAAGGTTTTCTGCGGTCAGACCCGAATTTCCTGTTTTTTGTTTGGCCAGTTCTAAAGCTTCTTCTTTAGTTTCTGCTACTACAAAATCATTTTCTCCTTCTCCATAGTAATAAGCAGGAATCTGCTGTCCCCACCACAGCTGACGGGAAATATTCCAGTCACGGATGTTTTCCATCCAGTGTTTGTAGGTATTTTTAAACTTCTCTGGATAGAACTTAACCTCGTCATCCATTACTACATCCAAAGCGGGTTTAGCAATTTCAGACATTTTTAGGAACCATTGTACAGAAACTTTAGGTTCAATAACAGCACCTGTTCTCTCAGATGTTCCAACTTTATTTACATAATCTTCTGCTTTCAGCAAAAGATCTTTCTCTTCAAGTTCTTTAGCGATCTGCTTTCTTACGTCAAATCTGTTTTTCCCTGCGTAATGTAAACCATGCTCATTAAGATTTCCATCATCATCCAGCGCATCAATCATTTTTAATTGATGTTTCTGTCCGATTTCGTAGTCATTGATATCATGTGCAGGAGTAATTTTCAAAGCTCCTGTTCCGAATTCAATATCAACATATTCATCCTCAATAATCGGGATTACTCTGTCAACGATCGGTACGATTACATTTTTACCTTTCAGGTGTGCATATCTTTCATCATTCGGATTGATACATACTGCTGTATCCCCAAAAATAGTTTCAGGACGCGTAGTAGCAACTGAAAGGAACTCTTCTGAACCTTCAATCTTATATTTAAGGAAATATAATTTTCCGTTCTGTTCTTTAAAGATAACTTCTTCGTCAGAAATATTGGTTTTCGCTTCCGGATCCCAGTTCACCATTCTATATCCTCTATAGATGAGTCCTTTATTATATAGGTCTACGAAACTTTTGATAACCTGCTGCGAAAGTTTATCTTCCATAGTGAACCGGGTTCTGTCCCAGTCACATGAACATCCCAGTTTTTTCAACTGCTCAAGGATAGTTCCTCCGTATTTGTGAGTCCAGTCCCATGCGTGGGTTAAAAACTCTTCACGGGTAATATCTGACTTATTGATTCCTTCAGACTTCAATTTAGCAACAACTTTAGCTTCAGTAGCAATTGAAGCATGGTCTGTTCCCGGAATCCAACAAGCATTAAACCCGCGCATTCTTGCACGACGGACCAGAACATCTTGAAGGGTATTGTTCAACATATGCCCCATGTGCAGTATCCCCGTCACGTTTGGCGGAGGAATGACCACGGTATAGGGTGGTTTGTCGTTAGGTTCTGAGTGGAAATATTTGTTTTCCAGCCAGTAATTGTACCATTTCTGTTCTGTTTCCTGTGGATTGTACTTTTCTGAAATCTGCATAAATTCTATTTCTTTGGCTTGCAATTTGCAAAAATAGTCTAAAGAAAAAAATTTTTAAGCATGAATTAAAATAATTTTTAACTTTGTTTCACAAAATTTATCTAACAAACGTATTAACATTCAAGAATATGAAAAAATTAATTGCAGGAATTGCACTATTCGGGACATTTGCTCTGGCATCTGCACAAACCATTACATTTGATAAAACGACTTTCGATTACGGTACTATTAAGCCTAATGCTGACGGTACAAGATTCTTTACAGTAACGAATTCAGGGGATAAGCCTTTGATTCTTTCAAATGTAAAACCTTCTTGCGGATGTACAACTCCTGAATTCAGCCAGGACCCTATCATGCCTGGAAAGTCTGCGAAGATCAAGGTTGGATACAATACAGCGATCCCTGGCCCTTTCAACAAAATGATTGAGGTTTTCTCTAATGACCCTGCAAACAACAGAAGTGTAATCTACATCAAAGGTAACGTAGACGCAAATGCTCCTGAACCAAAAGTACTGACTCCTGCTGAGCAGAAAGAGGCTGCCAAAGCTGAGAAAAAAGCTGCAAAACTTGCAAAAAAGACTGCTGCGAAGTAATCTCTACTCAAAAAAATAAAAGAACCGTCTCCATTGGGGCGGTTTTTTTATTACATTTATGTTTGATTAGGTGGAAGATGATAGGTCATAGGTGGCAGTAAATGTATGGACGCTGATCATATATATGATTCAGATTTTAGCTCCTTCGGTCTTTTTTAAATGGCTGGGCTAAAGCCCACCCCTATTGAATTGTAATAACATCTTTACTTTTATCTTTTTACTTTTATCTTTTTACTTTTATCTTTAAATAAAAAAAATATGGACACCGATTTCTCAGATAACTTTAAGGTAAACGGAAAATTTTCGATAAAAAAAGCATCAACATCTTATAATGGAAAGCTCACTAAAGAAGAAGGAGAGCAAATGCTGATTCAGGAGAAAGAAAAACTTCGTGAGCTGCAGGAAAAATTATATGCTGATGGAAGCCAGTCCTTGCTGGTGGTATTACAGGCTATGGATGCAGCAGGGAAAGACAGTATGATTGAGCATGTTTTCGGAGGAGTGAATCCTCAGGGATGTAATGTAACCAGCTTTAAAACACCAAGCTCCAAAGAATATTCTCACGATTTTTTATGGAGGCATTATCTGGCACTGCCACAGAAAGGAATGATCGGGATTTTCAACCGTTCTCATTATGAAAGCGTTCTGGTATGCAAAGTACATCCTGAATATAATCTGAGTGAAAAGACATGGTCTTCCGTAAAAGATTTTGACAGCAAATTCTGGGAAAACAGGTATGAGAGCATCCGCAATTTTGAAAAGCACCTTTCACAGAATGGAACAACCGTTGTCAAGATTTTTTTACATGTTTCTAAGGATGAACAGAAACAAAGACTTCTGGATAGAATCGATGAGCAGGAAAAAAACTGGAAATTCTCAGCCGGAGATCTTCCTGAAAGAGCGTTGTTTGGCCAATATATGGAAGCTTATGAGGAAGCCATCAATGAAACATCAAAAGATTATGCTCCATGGTATGTAATCCCGGCAGACAGTAAATGGTTTGCAAGAGTAGCAGCTATTCAGATTATTATTGATACCCTGGAGAAAATGAATCTCAAATATCCTACTCTTTCCGATAAGGACAGACAGGAATTACAGGAATCCAAAAGACAATTGGAAAGTGAATAAAATAGGGTTGGATGATGGAAGCGTGAAGACGGAGATTTAAAATCATTACGTTTTGAGAAACTTCATTCTTCAAGCCTATGACTTCCAGCTTAAAAAAAACCACGAGAAAATCTGTAAGCCGGATTCTGTACTTCCGAAGAAGTGCCTGTTATTTATCTACGTATTACATTGCTGCAATACTTGAGCTGATTACCCCTCGGCTTTCAGGACGAGCCGCCCCTATTTTCATTGCTGAAAAGAACCGATATACTTATCATTGCACCGCAAAGAGTTTACCTGGTTTCACTACAGCCGAACTGTACCTGCTTTCTGTTGCACTTGTCCTACCCTCACGGGTGACGGATGTTATCCGCTTTGCTGCTCTATGGTGTCCGGACTTTCCTACCTCCCGTAAAACGGGAAATCAACAAGCCGATTTTCTCGCGGAGGCAAAGGTACACAAATTTTGTGGTAAAAAGGCAAAACGGTAAAATGGCTAAATGGTCTTAGTGCTGAGTAAACGATATAGATATATCAATACTATTCTTGCGTTTTTTTACCTTTTTACTATTTTACATGATAATTTTCCCCTAATTACCAGTTTATTATTATCTTCGTGCCATTATATATCTATGGATTCCAGAGAAAAAGAATTTGCGCAGCTTATCAAAGATAATCAGGGACTGATTATTAAAGTATCGCGTTTGTATACCAATTCTCTGGAAGATGAAGAGGATCTTTTCCAGGAAATCGTGTTACAGCTCTGGAGAAGTTATGATTCTTTCAAAGGAAACTCTAAAATTTCCACATGGATGTACCGTGTAGCGCTCAATACAGCCATTACCCTCTTTAGAAAAAAAAGCAAAAGTCTTCCTACCAATGAGCTTGATATCAACCACAGAGATTTTGTGGAAGATGATGACGAAAAACAGCAGCAGGTATCACTTTTGTATACGGTAATCAAGACTCTTCCTAATGTAGAAAGAGCCATTGTCATGATGTATCTTGACGATCTGCCTTACAAGGACATTGCAGAAAACCTCGGAATCACTGAAGTTAATGCACGTGTAAAAATGAACAGATTAAAGAAAACCCTTAAAGAACAGATGGAAAAATATGCCTGAATTTGATTTAGATAGCTTTAAGAAAACATGGCAGGAACAACCTGTCCAGCCTAAATATGACAACAAGGAGATTCTTCAGATGTTGAATAGAAAATCACGTAATTATGTGAAGTATATTTTCTGGATCAGCGTTATTGAATTCCTGTTCTTTTCTGTATTTGGGTTGTTCTACTTTTTTCAGGAAGAAGAGTCGGAAAGTTTTCGTAAAATGCTGACAAGATTGGGTGCGCAGGAAGCTCCTGAAGTAGAAAGCAACTTCGGCCATGCCTATCTGGCTATAAAAATCTTAAGCTTGTTGATTACAGCTTATTTCGTCTTGAAATTCTATCAGAATTACCGGAAAATAAAGATCGAGGAAAATCTGAAAGGGCTTATCACACGAATCATCAAATTCAAAAGAACGGTGAATGCCTTTATTCTGATCAGCATTGTATTGCTGCTGCTATTCACTTTTGTGCTGATCGCTTTTATATTATATATATTAGATTCCCAGAATATACAGCCTACCAGCTCCAGTCTCACCATCATTATTGTTGGAATTACTGTCAGCACACTACTGGCAGTATCTATGATCTGGGTTTATTACAGACTGGTATATGGTACTATTATTAAAAAGCTTGATAAAAATCTTAAGCAGCTTAAAGAGATAGATTCTCAGGAAAATTAATATACATAGGCATAGTTCGGGATATAATCAGTAATTTTATTCCACCAAATCTTAAACTATGCCCTTATCTTATGTGTATGGAACTTCTGACGTTTCATTATTAGGACAGACCATCGGAGCCAATCTTAAAAGTACTGTCGAAAAATACCCTCACCAGGAAGCACTTGTCTGCGTTCATCAGAATTACAGAGCGACTTATCAGGAATTTTACAATCAGACCACAGCTGTTGCAAAAGCTTTATTGTTTTTAGGAGCAAAAGCAGGTGACAGAATCGGGATCTGGTCTTCCAACCGTTATGAGTGGGTACTTTTACAGTATGCCACTGCCAGGATAGGAACTATTTTAGTGAATATCAATCCGGCTTACAGAACTCATGAACTGACCTATGTACTCAATCAGTCCGAAGTTCGTTTTATTTTTTCTTCTTTAAGCTTTAAAACCAGCAATTATAAAGAAATGGTTGAATATGCAAAAGAAGTTTGTCCAACCCTGGAGCATGAAATATTCTTTGATGAAAACTGGGAATATTTTGTGAATAACGGCCAGGAAATTTCAGACGAAGTACTTCACAGTTTTGAAGAACATGTACAGTTTGACGATCCTGTTAATATCCAATATACTTCCGGAACAACCGGTTTCCCGAAAGGGGTCACACTTTCTCATCATAATATTCTCAATAACGGTTATTTTATCGGGATCAGATTAAAATATACTGAGAAAGACCGCGTCTGCATTCCGGTACCCTTTTACCACTGCTTTGGGATGGTTATCGGAAATATGTGCTGCACAGCTCACGGAGCCTGTATGGTAATTCCGAATGACAGCTTTGATCCGGAGATTACTTTAAAAGCTGTTTCAGACGAAAAATGCACTTCTTTGTATGGCGTGCCAACCATGTTTATTGCGGAACTGGCAGTAAAAGATTTTGACAGCTATGATTTTTCAAGTTTAAGGACCGGTGTTATGGCTGGTTCCGTATGCCCTCCGGAGATTATGAAAAAAGTGGAAAGCCTGATGAATATTAAAGAAATGAGCATCTGCTATGGGATGACGGAAACTTCACCAGTATCTACTCAGACTTTAATAGGAACACCGCTGGAAAAACAGGTCAGCACTGTAGGAACCGTTCAGGATCACCTTGAGATCAAAATCATTGATGAAAACGGAAGGACTTTAAAACGTGGAGAGCATGGTGAACTTTGCACCAGAGGATATTCTGTCATGCTGAAATACTGGAATGATCCTGAAAATACAAAGAAAGTACTGGATGATGCCCGCTGGATGCATACCGGAGATATGGCTGTAATGGACCAAGACGGTTATATTACCATTTCAGGAAGAATAAAAGACCTCATCATCCGTGGCGGAGAAAATATTTCGCCTAAAGAAATTGAAGACTTTTTATATACGTATACCAACATTCTGGATGTTCAGATCATTGGAGTTCCGAGTGAGAAATTCGGGGAAGAAGTAATGGCCTGGATAAAGGTGAGAAAAGGATTTACCATCACGGCAGAAGAACTTCAGGAATACTGCAAAGGAAGGATAGCCCACTATAAAGTTCCGAAATACTGGAAATTTGTAGATGAATTCCCAATGACCATTTCCGGAAAAATAAGAAAGGTGGAAATGAGGGAAATTTCAATGAGGGAGCTGGGCCTGGAACATGTAAAACAGGGCTAAAATTAAAAAACAAAAAGCATTTCAGTCTGAAATGCTTTTTTATATTTTAAAGTTCTTTTCTTAATCTTGCGACAGGAATATTGAGCTGTTCACGATATTTTGCAATCGTTCTTCTGGCAATATTATAGCCCTGCTCTTTCAGGATCACCACCAACGCATCATCTGTTAGCGGCTTTCTTTTATTTTCTTTACTGATCACTTCCTGAAGATGGGTTTTGATCTCTTTGGTAGAAACTTCTTCTCCATCGTCATTGGTTAAACTGTCTGAGAACAGATCTTTAAGGTATACAATCCCGTTAGGCGTATCAGCATATTTGCTTTTTACCACCCTTGAAATGGTAGAGATATCAAAACCTGTAATATCAGCAACATCTTTTAAGATCATCGGTTTCAGAGACTTTTCGTCACCTGTAATGAAATAGTCCTTCTGGAACTTTACAATCGCTGTAATCGTTTGTAATAAGGTATTCTGGCGTTGATTAATTGCATCAATATACCATTTTGCAGCATCCAGTTTTTGCTTGATAAATAAAGCAGCCTGCTTGTGTTCCGATGAGTTTTTATCATGGGAATAGGTTGTCAGGATATCTTTATATTCTTCAGACACTCTTAAAGTAGGCGCATTTTTGCTGTTCAGCATAGGAATTACCTGCCCATCTTTCACCTGAATCACAAAGTCCGGAATAATTTCCTGATTGATCGTAATCGTCTGGGTATCAAAGTTTCCTCCAACTTTCGGAGATAATTTTGAGATTTCATCCAGCGCATCTTTCAGATCATCTTCTTCAATATCATATTTCTGAATGATCTTGTTATAGTGCTTATTGGTTAAGGCGTCAAACTGATGTCTTAAGATATTGGCAGCCAAAGAAACAGCTTTATCAGAGCTTACTTTCTTTTCGATCTGCAGTAAAAGACACTCCTGAAGACCTCTTGCTCCCACTCCCGGCGGATCCAGCTTCTGAACATAATTTTCAAGGATATCTTCCACTCTTTCTTTAGTGGTATATATTCCCTGTGAGAAGGCAAGATCGTCAACAATTGATTTGATCTCTCTTCTCAGGTATCCGTCTGTATCTAAATTTCCGATAAGGTATTCTGCAATCTTAAGATCTTCCTCACCGATATTCACCAGGTGAATCTGTTCTGTAAGATAATCATATAAGGACTGTCCTTCCGTTAAAAGACTCTCATTATCAAATTCTTCATCATCCGGAGAATAGTTACTGGATGCGGTTTTATAGCTGGGTTCATCGTCATAGATATATTCGTTGACGTCGAAATCTGTCTCAATGCTGTCTGTACCCTCATCCTGATAAGCGTCTTCAAGGGAAGAATAGTCATCTTCCTTAGAATCTTCTTTTGCAATTTCCAAAGCTGGGTTTTCTTCCAACTCTCTCTCCAACTCCTCTTCAAATTCAAGAGTATGAAGCTGAATAAGCTTCATCAACTGAATCTGCTGAGGGGCCAGCTTCTGTCCTAATTTGAGTTGTAAGTGTTGTTTAAGCATATTCTTATTTGGCGTTTTAACATAACATATTCTACGAATTTAATAAATTTATTTGACAAAAAACACATTTAGCATGATTTTTGCATTACTTGTCCTAATATAATAAACTATTAAAGAATAAAAAAAGCCTTAACTTGTGATTAAGGCTTTTTTTATTGTTCTAGAATTCAGCACTTTTCGGTGTTCTAGGGAAAGGAATTACGTCTCTGATATTCGTCATTCCTGTTACGAAAAGAACCAGTCTTTCCAATCCTAAACCGAAGCCTGCATGCGGTACAGAACCGAATTTTCTGGTATCAAGATACCACCAAAGTTCATGCTCATCTACGTGCATATCTGCCATTTTCTGTTTTAAGACATCTAATCTTGCCTCTCTCTCAGATCCTCCGATGATTTCACCAATACCAGGGAAAAGAACATCCATAGCAGCAACGGTTTTGTTGTCATCGTTCAGTTTCATATAGAAAGCTTTGATTTCTTTCGGATAGTCAAATAATACTACCGGGCTTTCAAAGTGTTTTTCAACAAGGTATCTTTCATGCTCAGACTGAAGGTCTGTTCCCCATTTTTCAACAGGGTAAACAAATTTTCCTTTTTTATTTTCTTTAGAGTTCAATAAAATTTCGATCGCCTCCGTATAGCTTACACGCTTGAAACGCTTCGCTACCACATTCTGAAGTTTTTCGATAAGACCTTCTTTTGCTCTTTCTTTTTCCGGTTTTGTCTTTTGTTCTTCCGCAAAACGGTTATCCAGGAACTCAAGATCATCTTTGCAGTTATCCAATACATACTGGATCACATATTTTAAGAAATCTTCCGCAAGGTCGATGTTATCTTCAAGGTTGTTGAATGCTACTTCCGGCTCAATCATCCAGAACTCGGCAAGGTGTCTTGTCGTGTTGGAATTTTCAGCACGGAAAGTAGGTCCGAATGTATAAATTCTTCCCAATCCCATAGCTGCAGTTTCTCCTTCAAGCTGTCCTGAAACGGTAAGGTTTGTTTTTTTACCGAAGAAATCCTGTGCAAAATCAATTTCACCTTCTTCAGTTTTCGGCATGTTGTTCAGATCAAAGTTGGTTACCCCAAACATTTCACCTGCACCTTCTGCATCTGCTCCTGTAATGACTGGTGTGTTGATATAGAAAAACTGATTCTGGTTGAAGAATGAGTGAACAGCAAAACTTACTGCGTGACGCACTCTGAACACCGCTCCGAAAAGGTTTGTTCTGAATCTTAAGTGAGCCTGCTCACGAAGTTTCTCAAGACTGTGTTTCTTAGGCTGAAGAATTGTACTCTGAAGTTCTTCTGTAAAGTTATCTCCTAAAATAATGATCTTTTTAGCAATAATTTCCACAGATTGTCCTGCTCCCTGGCTTTCCACCACTTCTCCTACCACTTTCAGGGAAGAAGCCGTACTGATATTCTTGATGATTGCTTCATCAAAATTTTCGAAATCAACAACTATCTGCAAATTATTAATCGTAGAACCATCATTAAGCGCAATAAAGCGATTAGCACGGAAGGATCTTACCCATCCGTAAACAGTAATGTCATGATGTAATACTTTCTTGTAATCCTTTAGGATTTCTTTGATCGTTTGCTTTTTCATTTGTTGATGATAAATTTTTTATATAAAAATTAATGTCTGCAAAGTTACAAAAAAACAGCGCAACTTGATGATTGCGCTGTCTTTAAAAATCATTTAACTGGTATTTAAACTCTCAGTTCAGGAAATTCACCTTCTCTTCTTCGAACTCTTCTTCATTTTCAGGTACATTTCCACTCAATATTATCCTGAACTTCAATAAAATCCGGAATACCCGGAATGAACACTTCACTATCACTTTTAAAAAGAATAAAATATGATTTTATTCTGAGTTTTCATGGAATTAGTTATTGAAATGGTTATTAGTTTTTAGGTGATACGTTCGTGGTCATTACCGGGGCTTACATCCATTTTTAGACTATACTATACTTTTAAACTGTGGCGGATTCACCGGATTTATACTGTTTAATGATTTTTAAATGATCACTACACTTTATATTCTCAATTTCTAAACAAGTACTTCATTATTTACATTTAATTTTCTGGTTATTATTTCTGTTTTTATCCTCATTTGTTATTCATTTTTCTGATAGAATTCCAGACCTGAATTTTAAATAATCAGGAGTTTGAAACTGATATCTTGTATTGTGCACATACAAAATAAATGGTTGTGTTTTTACCTGAAGCAAAGATGCAGGAAGTGGAAGAATGATACAAGTGAATGGTTTATAGATTCATAAATTTATATACCTAAAAACATGAATTTATAAACAATAAATAATTAAAAGCCAGTTGATTAAATTAATATGAAGACATATTTTCAATTTCTTTCAGATAGATAGAAAGTGGTGTTCCGGTTCTTTTTTTAAAGGCTAAAGTGAAAGCCTGTTCATTATTATACCCTAATTCTTCGGCGATAAAAGGAATTTTATAAGACCTGAACTTTTTGTCATTGGCCAGTCTGCTGATGGCATAATCAATACGAAGATCATTGAGATAGGTTGCAAAATTTTTCCCTTTGTAAGTATTGATAATTTCTGACAGATATTTTGAGTTTGTTTTTATTTTTTTGGCCAGACTTCCCAACGTGATTCCTTTATTCAAAAACTGATCATTGTTTTCAAATATTTCAAGTTCATGTAAAATATTCCTGGCAATATCTTCAGAAATAGTTCTTGATGCTTTATCTTCTGTATTTTCTGTGAGAAGAGGTTCTGATAAAATTTCCTTTTTAATTTCCCCGTCACTTTTTTTCCCTACCCTGTTTTCATTAACGGATTGAATAAGATCCTGAGCGATCTTTTTATAGTTCTTTTCAGATTTTTTATATTTAAAATAAACGTTTATAAACAGCAAATGGGAAATCAACAAAAGACTCAGCACGATATAAAAGAGGCTTTTTCTTTTTGTAATTTCATTGGTAATATCTTCTTTCTCCTGCTGCAACTCCGGAGTATCATATCTTCTGGGAAGCTCTCTGGAAATATACCTGAACTGAGTATACAGCACCTGATCCACTTTTAAAAAACGGTCCACATAATACAGCTGTTTTTCTTTATCATTATTTTCTTTATAATAATCAATCAGGTAAGTGTAAACATCTCTCAGCTCGGGATAAATATAATTCGTTTTAAGAACCAAAGAATCGATCCTGTGGAAAAATCCTGCTGCTTTTTCTTTTTCCTGAAGCCCGGCATAGGATTTCCCCAGATATAAAAGAGTGTAATTCTGGTCTCTCTTATCATTAGTATTTGTAAAGAAATATTTTTCGCACTCCAATAAGGCATTAATTGCTTTCTTATAATTTTTCAAATGCAGATGATAAGATCCCAGCAGCCCAAGGTTCTGATGATAGCGGTAAGCATCTTTGTTTTTTTGGGAATCCAGCATACCTTCCTGTATCAGCGCATAGGCAGAATCCATTTTATTGATCTCTATATAGGCGTCTGCCAGATTCAATTTAAGGGATTTCTTTTCATCTTCATTCATATAATCGGTATCATAAGCATAGTGCCTCAGTACTTTTGCTGTTTCCTGATGTTTTCCGATATAATTATTCAGGTAGGCAATATTGATATGTGCCATGGCAATCTGCCTTTTATTTCCCTTTTCTTTTGCATATTTTAATCCCAGGATATAATTGTTTAATGCAGCCTGGAGATTATCAGTCTTGAAATACAGGTTTCCTCTTAATAAATAGGTTCTTGCGGGATAGGTATTTTCTTTGGAATTCCTGGTGATCTGTTGTAAGCTGTCAAGATATTTTAATGCATTGGGTAAATCTTCGTCAAAATGAAGCATAACATATCCTTCAGCAATATGATTAACCGCTTTTTCAGATTTTGCCTTTTTAAGATAACTTTGTGCAATAATTTTACTGTTTCCCTCTCCCACACGGTTACTATAGAATTCTTTTTCCAATTCCTCATAAGTCCGTTGTCTCAGGTTATTTTTTTCTATACTTTGGGCTTTTGCATGAGAAAACACCATTCCCATAATCAAACACAGTAGTAAATATTTTATTTTCATCAGTCATCCTGGCTATATTACAAAAATATTATTTTTCTTCAGTAGATACACCACAGCTTTTGCTTTTTTCGTGTATTTATCCATATTTTCATTAGAAGTAATGGAAATTAATCAACAAAAAGAGAGAACAGCCTTAAAAAACTGTACTCTCTTCAAAAATTATTTCCATTCTACTTTACCTTCCATATAATATACCCTTCCGTTGTTTTCATAGAGAAGATCATATCCTTGAGAGGTCAGATAAAAATGACATACCTTCATTTCATTGTTTCTATCTCTGAATTGAATTACTGCAGGACACATTTTCGCCCTATCCATTTTCTTTACAATAAGATTAAAATTCTTCTGAATATTTTTCCTGCTATACAAGGACAGCATTCTGTCGTCAATAAAGCGGACATATTTCAAAGATGACAGAGGATAGGTAATTAATTTAAAGGGCTGTCCTGCGAGCTTCGCAGCATTCTCATTGAAAAAATTTGTGATCGAAATACTGTCCAAGGTAATACTTTTCACCACACTTGATTCATACCTTTGCCCATCCTCAAATTCCATACTGTAGATGGCTTCCATTTTAATGGCAAAACCTTTCCCTGACTTTCTTAAATCTGTCAGATCTGTAAATTCTTTTCCTTTTTTAATGACAATCAAAACATTCCCTTCTCCAAAATCACAGTCGTAATATTTTTTATAATCGAAAGATTCTTCAATATGAGTTTTCAAGGTATCATTCACTGTATTTTGTGAAAAAATACGTATTGACAGCATCAGTAAAAATAAGATCAGCATATAATTTTTCATGGCTTGATGATGTAATGGTTAAAACTTATTTTGGCGACTCTCCTGCAACGCCTCCTTTGTTTTCTGTTTCTTAAAATTCCAGTTGATAAGAGGAAGCTTCCTTCTTCCGTTCTCATTCCATCCACCAATCTGGATGCCCCGGAAATCCTTACACTGATTATACAAACCGATCTGGATTCCTCTGCATTTCTGCCCGATATTGGCCAATGGCGCTACAGAAACACCTTTCATCTCGTGATGCACATTAAAAAAGGGAGAAACAGACATTCCATTGGTCACCGCATACGTATTGATATTACTCGATACATTAATTTCCAGTCCGTTTGTGACGGTAGGTTCCATATTGATAAGCGACAACTGCAGACCGTTAATAGTATTCATTTTTTTGCGGGGAACAATTACATAATCATGATTTCCCGGTGGCTGTAAATTGAAAAGCATCAATGGCGGCAAGAAAATGCCCACAAAATTGAATCCCATGCCTAAGCCATTTACCTTTTTAGGCTTAAAATGATCTTCTTCATCATAATATTTAAATAAAATTCCGTTGACATTTTTTACAGTCTTTGAGGGTGAAGCGGCAATCAGTCTTGGTTTCAAAGAATCTACTTTCAGGTTGTCTGAGGCATACATCAGAGTATTGACTAAAAGAACTGCTATTAATAAGATCCGTGTTTTCATAACTCGTTATTTTAAAATTACAGTTCAAAATTATCGGCAGAAGATCCAGTTCCGAATGTGAAAAAAAATTAAAAAATATACCCGGTTTGTGAAAATCGCAAAATGCGGGTTGAAAGCCGGCAGAAGGAGCCTGCAGGTTATTTTCAGTGATCAATAGTAATAGTGATTATAAATCTGATTACTTTTAAATTGTTATTAATTTTTTGGACATGCAATTCTTCCCTTCTCCCAGCTTCCAGCCTTCTAAAAACAAAAAATCAAAAACTCTTTCCACAAAAAATACTACATTTGTGAAAATCACAAAACTATGCACCAGGAGGCTTTATTAAAGGAAATCCGAAGAAAAATTGGTGAGAAATCTTTGAATGATGAGATCGCCAACATTCTTAATATCAGTTATGATGCCGCTCACAGAAGAACTTCTATGAAAGCCAAGTTCAGTTTTGAGGAAGCATTGGAGCTCGCCAAATACTATCAGATCTCATTGGATCAGTTTCTGGGAACGGAAAATCAATTGGTTGTCAAAAGAACACAGCCTGTAAAAACAACGGAAGATCTTTTAAACTATTTTGAAAACTCTCTGAAGATTTTGAATGTTTTTCAGAACATTAACAATTCCAAAGTATTTTATTCTGCAAAAGATATCCCGTTTTTTTATACCATTTCAGATTCAATGTTATCCCGTTTCAAGTTTTATGTATGGATGAATTTACTGAATCAGGATAAGTTCTTAAGCCCTTTCCATAAGTTTACTATGGAATACCATTCTATAAAAAACGAGATGCTGAAAGATCTTTATGATAAACAAAATGTAACGGAAATATGGAATGACACTACCATTATGAGTGTATTGAGACAAATTTCGTTCTATTATGAAATGGGATTATTAAAGAAAAATGAAGTGGATCTTATTCTTGAAGACCTAAGAACATTACTGGAAGAACTGGAGACTAAAACGCTGGAAAAAAATAATTTTCAGATCTATGTCAATGATTTAGTAATTTTAAACAACAGTATTTTATTCAAAAATGAAGAACAGTGTTCCTTTTTTGTGCCTTTCAGCATGTTTGGGTATATGATGACCAATGATAAAATGACGTGCGAAGATTCTCTGAGCTATTTTGAACATCAGATCAAAAACTCAAGATCACTGAACGAATCCGGAAACAGAGAGAGGAAAATATTTTTTAATAAGATGTATGAACAGATCGACAGATTAAAACAAAATTTATCATGAACAGTCTTCGTAGCGGCGAATATTTCGGGGAAACCAATCAAATGGTCAATTTGGAAGGATTGACCATCACCGATACGGAGTATACTCATCCTTACGTAGACTGGCATTATCATGAAAATGCTTATTTCACTTTTCTTCTACAGGGCAACATGACAGAAGGAAACAGGAAAGAAACCTACGGCTGTTCTGCAGGAACATTATTGTATCATCATTGGGAAGATCCACACTATAATAGTAAACCTGATATTTTCACAAGAGGCTTTCATATTGAGCTTTCGCAAAGCTGGTTTGATCGGTTTGATATTCAGAAAAATAAAGTGGAAGGAAGTTTTAATATCAAAAACCCTGCTTTAAAATTATTGGCCTATCAGATATTCAGGGAAAGCAAAACCAATGATATTTCTTTTGATCTAAATATTAATCAGTTATTACTGCATCTTTTCAGCCAATTAACTCATCAGAAGGAAAATACAGAAAGAAAACCTTTGTGGGTAGGCCGGATCAATGAAATTCTGCATGAAAGCTTTACAGAAAATCTCAGTCTTACGGAACTTTCCAAAACACTGAACATCCATCCTGTTCATCTCAGCAGGGATTTCAATAAACATTTCCATTGCAATCTGGGGGAATATCTCAGAAAATTAAAGATTAATAAATCAATGGAACTTCTCAATTCACCTTCTTCTTTAACGGATATTGCTCTGGAATGTGGTTTTTCAGATCAGAGTCACTTTATCCGATGTTTTAAAGAAAATATCGGAATTACTCCTTTGAAATACAGGAATCTGTTGAAAAATCATTGAAACTTGATTGTTGAGATTCTTCATTACATTGCATTTCATTGAGACTGACACGCGTTAAATAACATCATTCACGATTTGGATACATCATTCCCCGATTTGGATACATTTCCCTTTTCGTAAGTTTTCATCTTTGTACCATCATTTAAACAAAAAAATATTTAAAAATGGAAACAAAAAAAGTATGGTTCGTGACAGGAGCTTCAAAAGGCTTAGGGTTCGAGCTGGTGAAAAAATTACTTTCAGAAGGATTTCAGGTTGCTGCAACAAGCCGTACCGTTGAATCCCTGATCTCCACCATTGGAGAAAGTTCAGAAAACTTCCTTCCGCTCAGCGTAAACATCACAGACAATAATGATATCAAATCTGCTATTGAAAAAACAGTAAACCATTTCGGACAAATTGATGTAGTGGTCAACAATGCAGGCTACGGCCAGATCGGAACGCTTGAAGAACTTACTGATGAGGAAGCAAGAGAAAATTATGCTGTAAATGTTTTCGGAACTTTAAATGTGATCCGAAACGCCATGCCTTATCTGCGTAAACAAAGGTCAGGAAACATTTTCAATATTTCTTCTGTCGGAGGATATTCTGCTAATTTTCCAGGCTGGGGAATCTACTGTTCTACAAAATTTGCGGTTGCCGGATTTACGGAAGCTTTGGCTGAAGAAGTAAAAGATTTCGGAGTTCATGCTACCGTGGTTTACCCGGGATATTTCCGTACCGATTTTCTAACTAAGGATTCTGTGAAAACGCCTGCCAATCCTATCCAGGCTTATGAAGCAGCGAGAAATTCGGAACAGGTTCACCTTAATGAAATCAATGGAAATCAGCCTAACGATCCTGAAAAAGCAGCGGATGTTCTGATTCAGATCAGTAAAGAGAAAAATCCTCCGGTACATTTATTATTGGGTGTAGGAACGATGGAATTTCTGAATAACAAAATTGATATTTTAAAGAAAGATGCTGAGAAATGGGAAAGCCTGACTGTTTCTACTGCAATTTAATAAAATAATCATGTCTTTCGACTCCGCTCAGGATGACATTTCTAATACTGAATGTTTTAATTTATATTCCTGAATTCAATATAAAATTTTAATGAGGTCAGTCTTAGCGGAGCCGAAGACTTTTTGAATCAATGTGTTATCATTTTGAAAAAACAACTAAATTAGCTATTATGAAACAACCTGTTCGTTTTAATTCTATATCCGATTTTCATGCTTTCTGCGGACTTCCGAATCCTGAGCATCCGCTGATCAGCCTGATCGATTACAGCAAGGTCCGGTATGTTGTGGAAAATGAAGAATTGAGATGGATTCAGAATTTTTATTCCATTGGTTTGAAAAAAAATGTTACTCCAAAGTTCAATTACGGGCAGCAACAATATGACTTTAACTCCGGAGTGCTCTGTTTCGTTTCCCCGCAACAGTATTTAAGCCTGGAAATCAATCCGGATATAGAAGCAGAACCTACAGGATATTTATTGCTTATCCATCCTGATTTTCTGTGGAATACTTCATTAACCCGGAAAATAAAGTCTTACGATTTCTTTAGTTATAAGGTGAAAGAAGCACTTTTCCTTTCTGATAAGGAAGAGAAAATTCTTGTTGATCTATTTAAAAATATCGAACGGGAATATATGGCCAATATTGATAAATTCACACAGGATCTGATTATTGCCCAGATTGAATTGTTACTGATTTATTCAGACCGCTTTTATGAAAGGCAGTTTTTCACCAGAAAAAAATCAAGCCACGAATTGTTATATAAATTTGAAGACATTCTTTCTCAATATTTTGAAAACGGAAACCTCCTTGAAAACGGAATTCCCACAGTGAAATGTATTGCCGGGCAGATGAATATTTCACCTAATTATCTTGGAACGCTTTTACGTCTTCACACCCGGCAAAATACACAGCAGCATATTCAGAATAAATTAATTGATGCAGCAAAAGAACGTTTAAGCACCACCAGTTTGTCTGTCAGTGAAATTGCTTATGAGCTGGGCTTTGAGCATCCGCAGTCTTTCAGCAAACTTTTTAAGCAAAAAACAAATCAGTCACCAGGAGAATTCAGAAAGCTTTTCAATTAGCACTGCTTTGTAATGATCATTATAAAAAAGCAATGTTAATTTCATTCTATTTCACTCTAAAGAAGTTTATTATTTTTGATTAAATACTTCTTTGATATGAAATCATTTCTACTATTGATCTTTATTTTTATATTTTGTCTACATCACGGGCAAAACAACAATATTGTCAATCCTGAAAAAATTGAAAATCCGGTTCAGAAAAAAAATAATGGAAGGATTCTTTTTCTTTCACAAAATACGCCGCTGGAAAACCTGAAAGATTCAGATATTCTCACTTCTGCGGTATTTCAGGAAAACGGAGATCTTGGTATTCATGCTTTTTTTGATAACTCGCTGATCAATTATCTTCATCAGCTTGAACCCGGCTTGACTGTGGATGAATTGTTGAAAAAAGGAAATTATCAATTCTCATTTTATGTAGACGGAAAACTTATTTATCAGGAAAATCTCAATACAGGAGCGGGAACTTCCGACCATAAAAAATTCAAAACCAGCTTACGAATTCCTCTTCTCAGCAGTAAAAATGAAGATTCATGGGGAAGATATTTATGGATGCGTTTTTATATGGCTCACGACGGAATTGATGCACTTTCAGCAGGCAATCATGTTCTAAAAATTGAAATCCGCCCTTATTACCTTACCACTTCCACGATCATAACGGGATCAGTCATTGCAGAAGGACAAATCAATCTCACTGTTCCTGCTCAAAACACTACAGAGCAGCAAATCGCCATTCAACCTATTCAGTCCAATAGCGGTTGGAATATTTCACAGGAAAGAATCAATACGGAAAGCATCAGAACTCTGAATAAGAAAATTGCAGAAAACAGGTTCAAAAATATCACCGGAATAGCTGTTATAAAGGAAGGAAAATTACTTATTGAAGAATATTTTAACGGATCCGGAAGAGATTCATTACAGGATACGCGCTCTGTTGGGAAATCTTTTTCTTCTGCTTTAACGGGAATTGCAATCCAGGATGGATATTTAAAAAGTGAAAATCAAACTCTGAAAGAATTTTATGATCTTAAACTTTTTAAAAATTATTCTTCTCAAAAAGAAAACATTACTATAAAAAGCTTACTGACAATGAGTTCGGGATTTGACGGAAACGATGAAGATTCTGATTCTCCGGGAAATGAAGAAAATATGTACCCGACAGAAAACTGGGTAAAGTTTACGCTGGATCTGCCTTTGACAGGGAATAAAATCGGTAAAAACTGGAGTTACTTTACGGCAGGTGTTGTATTATCCGGAGATATTTTGGATAAAACAGTTCCAAAAGGTTTAAAAAATTATGCAGATAAAACATTATTCCAGCCACTCGGAATCACCCGCTATAAATGGCAGTTTACACCACAGCAGAAGCCTTCTTTGGCGGGAGGACTCCGTATGAGACTACTGGATCTTGCAAAATTCGGACAGTTGTATAAAAATAATGGCAACTGGAATGGAAAAACGATATTGAGTAAGGAGTGGATTAAAAAATCCTTCACCAATTATTTTCCTGATCATCCTGATTTCGAAGGATATGGCTATCTGTTCTGGCGAAAGATTTACAAGGTGGGAAACAAAAGTTATGAAGCTTTCCAATCCAGTGGAAATGGAGGAAATAAGATTATTATTTTCACTCAGATACCAGTTGTCATAGTAATTACAGCGCAAGCCTACAACAAGCCCTATGCACACCAGCAATCTGAAAAAATAGTACAGGATTATCTTTTACCCGCCTTAAAAATGAGTAATGAATAATCAGTAATGAGTAATGTAGAAAAGTGAGAAAGAATAGCTTATTGCTTATTGCTTATTGCTTATTGCTTATTGCTTATTGCTTATTGCTTATTGCTTATTGCTTATTGCTTATTGCTTATTGCTTATTGCTTATTGCTTATTGCAAAGCTATTCGTCTTTTTTTGAAGGAACTAGAAAAACATCAATAAGACCTTCAGGAAGTTCCATTTTGATGATTCTTTCTTCTCTGTCTACCTCAAGAATCCAGTCTTTGATCATTGGAATAACCACTTCTTTTCCATCCAGATTGGTAATGAAATACACCTGTGCTGTCTGATCGTTCACAGATCTGATCACGCCACAGTTGTTATCATTCTGATCAAGAATTTCAAATCCGATGATTTCGTGGTAATAGAATTGTTTTCCTGAAAGTTTAGGCAGTGAAGCAAGCGGAAGGTAAACACTTTTACCCAGCACCTGATCTACCATAGCTTCAGAAGAGTTTTTGAATGCAAGATTCAGAGCATCCAGTTTGCTCCATGATGATTTTTCAATAAAAAATGGAACCAATAATCCGTTGATTTCAACGAATATTGATTCCAATTTATTGTAAAGCTCGGGTTGATCGGTATCCAATTTAAGGATAACGTTACCCGCAAGTCCGTGTCTGCGTGTGATTTTTCCTAAAAAATAGCAATCTTCTTTACGCATAACAGGTTTTGTTCTTAAGCTTCAGTGTTTTCTTCAGTTTCAGCAGCAGGAGCTTCTCCTTCTGTAGCTTCGGCAACAACTTCTTCAGCAGGTGCATTAGCAGCTTCTTCAGCAGCTTTAGCATCAGCTTCAGCTTGTGCAGCAGCAGCAACTCTAGCTTCGTTTACTTTTACTTCAGCTTCTAAAGCAGCTTTCTTAGCATCAGCTTTAGCAGTAGCTAAACCTTCTACTTTACCTTGTACTTTAGCATCTTTAGCTTCTACCCAAGCATTGAATCTTTTTTCAGCTTCAGCTTCGTCAAAAGCACCTTTAGCTACACCACCTTGTAAGTGTTTTTTGTAAAGAGCACCTTTGTAAGATAAAATAGCTCTAGCAGTATCAGTAGGCTGAGCACCGTTGTTTAACCACTTTACAGCAGAATCAACGTTCAATTCGATAGTTGCCGGGTTAGTAATTGGGTTGTAAGTACCTAGTTTTTCGATGAATCTACCATCTCTTCTAGCTCTGGAATCTGCAACCACGATGTGGAAAAAAGGTTTTCCTTTTTTACCGTGTCTTTGTAATCTGATTTTTACTGACATAATGTTTGAATTTTACGGGAACTCGTCCCAGTTAAATATTTAAGAGTGCAAAGATAGTAAAAAAGTTTGAAGTAAAGAGCTCTGAGTAAAAAGTTTTATAAAATTCATTATTTTTTAACTAATCAGTGCAAAAGAGAATACTGTTGAAATAATCACAGAAATTAAAACTGCCATAAAAACAACAAAATTATCTCTTGTTTTTCCTGTAATCCCATAGATCACCAAATAGTTGATGATATACGCAGGCACCAGTAGAAAAAATGAAAACTGCCCGGTAGATGTAAGCACAGCCTTAAAAAAAAGACTCCCGGTTACAGAAGCTATGATAAGCCCTAAAAGACTTTTAAAAATGATTTTCTCATCTATCTTATCATTTTCTTTGACTTTTGAAAACTGATCAAATTTATTCAGAATAAAAATCTTTAAATCGCTGCTGCCAATTATTTCTGAAGATATATTTTCAAGGATAACATCCATCTTTTCTCCCTTCTGTACCCTTTTGTGTATTTCAAAAGAAATTCTTCCTTTTTCTTTAACTACTATTTTTCTGTATTCTGCTGCTTTTACAAATTCATCATAATTGAATTTCTGACTGATGGCCTCACGCAACTCATCATTGACTTTTCCAGTATGATCTGTCATATGAACATAAGCGGCATGCAGATCTTCCTCATTATAATTTCTGTAAATATTCTTCATTTCAGACTTCACCCATATAGAAAAGCCCCAGACATTTCTGGTTTTCTTCAATAGTAAGAGATTCTTTCAGTTCGTCTACAATCTTGGGAGAACTCCAGTAACACCCGATATTATTTGCAGTGCAGGTAAGGTACATATTCTGAACTGCCATTGAAGTAGCTGCTATTTCTTCCCATTCCGGAACCATACCGCTGAAGTTGACAACAATGGAAACCACTACATCAGCTTTATTGATTTTGAAACCAATATCATTGTATTTTTTTTCCAGGAAAAGCTGTTCGGGGGTACTGGTTTTATAGATAGCCTGCATTTCTGCTGCCAGCTTAGTTTTTTCATCCCCTTTGAAGATTTTAAAACGCCATGGCTTGGTACGTTTGTGGTTCGGAGCCAATGTTGCTGCATGTAAAATTTCCTCCAAAACTTCCTGAGGAATTTCCGCATCAGTATAATCTTTCGGGAAAATACTTCTTCTCTCCTCTATAATTTCTTTTAAAATGGTTGCTTTACTCATACCTGCAAATTTACAACATGAAATTCAATCTTCATTTTAAAATGTTAAGGATGTACAGCCATTTTACGGTTTTTATACGCCTGATAATTGCTTACGATAAATGTTGCGGCAATGATTAAAGTAATCAGAATACTCAGCCATTTTTCATAGACTTGCCCTTTTGCCGGGTTCAGCATAAATAACACAATAAAACTTATGGAATATACTACCCCGGCAATGATCCATCTGTTGTCAGGATCCGGATATTCCTTCACCGTACTTGCTTTATTGTAATTAAAAACAGGAAGCAGTTTATGTTGATCCCAAATGACCAATATCAGTACGGCAACCATCATTAAGGAGGTGATTATCCAGGTTCCCGAAAAGGAAAGACTGAGGGTAATAACCCAGATATTACTCAATATAGCCAGAAACATCAATGCTCCCAGTGTTGCAAAGCGCTGTGTCATCAGTAAAATTCCGGCTGCCACCTGTGCCAGTCCTAAAAAATTCCAATACAATCCGGATTGATATAAAGCTTCAAAAAAATATCCTATCGGGTTATCAGTTGAAATTCTGGTAAACCTCTCTCCCATAAGCTTTATTAGACCTGATGGGAAAAAAGCAGAGCCTACGAGATAACGAAGGTGAATAATGATCCACTGATTAATTCTGCCTTTTCTTAATTGTTCAAATTTCATAGTATAGTATTTTGCATAACAAGGTACTAAATAAAAATAAAACTTCAAATATAAATCTGAAGTTAATCCTTATCCTGATGAATAACTGTATGCTTGAAAAGAGATATCGCTGAATCTTATTTACAGTACCTCTACAATCTTCTGATGGATTTTATTCAGGGTAAACTCGTCTCCGGGTTTCATTCCCATCATTTTTTTTGCCATAGGACTTTCAGGAGAAATGGCATAAAACCGGTCTCCTTCAAAAAAGAACTCTCCTAATGACACTGAAATATAAAACCTGGCCTTGTTGGTAATGACCAGTGAGCCGAGCTGCACTCTTACAGTAGCTGTATTGAGAACTTTTGCCATATTCCTCCTAAGATCATTCAATGCTCCGAGCTGCCGCTGCATCTGATAAATTTCCTCCTGCATCTCTTCTCTCATGCTGTCATATTTTGGTGTCTTTTTAATATCGCGGCTCGCTTCCAGGGTAAATTCTATAAAGTTTTTCAATTTTTCAATTTTCTCTGCGATGGTGGTCTTCACAAAGTCTCTGATATCACTTTTTTCAAATACAATCTTCTCCATATAATCTATTCTTTATATAAAGATAATATTTTTAGAATAATATTTCAATGACTTAACACAAAATAACGCTTCCTCAATCAACATGATGGGTAAAAAGAATTTAATAAAAAAGCCCTGTACATTGTACAAGGCTTCCTATTATTTTTCAGCAAGTTTCTTCAAATCTCCCAGTCCCTGGCTAAACATTTTGTCCATATTACTGTCCATCATAGGCTTCATGATTTTCATCATGGTATTCAGCTCATTATCTATCATCCAGGTCACTTTTGTACCGCTGCCCTCAGGAGTCAGTATGATATTACTTTTAGCAGTTCCCTCAAAAGGTTGTATGAAATGAAGCTGGGTTCCCAGTTTTTCATTCGGGATAATTTCTGTGATAGACTGTTCTCCTTCACTGCCGTCACCTTTCCAGTGATAAGAGTTGCCAGGCTGGTTACCCGCACCTGAATAAGTGACAGAAAAATTTTTGATTTCTTTAGAAAAAGGATCCCAGGTATTGTATGCTTGTAAAGAGCTGGTATGCTGCCATACTTTTTCCTTTGGAGCATTAATGACAATTGATTTTTCATAGTGATAATCTTTACTGAAAGCCAGCATGGCAATGACAGCATAGATAAGAATCAGTACGATGATAATACCGATAATTTTTAAGAGTGTTTTCATAGTCTGTATATTTAAGGTTACTTATTTAATGATGACTTTTTAAATCTGTTCTCAAAATTAAATATTCCCAGATCACTCCTTCTTTCCATATGACAAGATTAATTAAAGATAAGGTATTTTTGTCATACCACACCAGTAAGGCATTATTTTTGAGCGTTTCAGCTGTGATTCCCGATGAATCATTAAATTTACCTTATCTAAAAAAGATCAAAAAAATGAATATTTTAACAGAAAAATTTAACACTCCATATCATTCGGCTCCGTTCAACAGTATTAAAAATGAAGATTATCTGTCTGCATTTAAAGATTTAATTCAAAAATCTGAAGCGGAAATTGATGCTATTGTCAACAATCCTGATGCTCCCACATTCGAAAATGTTATTGAAGCTTTGGCCTATTCGGGAGAACAGCTGGATGTGGTTTCTAATATTTTTTTCAACTTAAATTCGGCAGAGACCAGCGATGAGATCCAGCAGATTGCCCAGGAGGTTTCTCCGATCTTAACGGAATATTCTTCAAAAATTTCTCAAAACGAGGCTCTTTTCAACAAAATCAAGAAAGTATATGATGAAAAGGGAAAATATAATCTTAACGAGGAACAGGAAATGCTTTTGAATGAGACCTACAAAGGTTTTGTAAGAAGCGGAGCTTTACTGAATGAGGAAGACAAAGAAAAATTAAAGAAAATCAGCATGGATCTTTCTGTAAAATCTTTACAGTTCGGACAAAATGTTCTGGCTTCTACCAATGCTTATTTTAAACATATCACCAATAAGGAAAATCTAGCAGGAATTCCTGAAGCCATCATGGATCAATATGCCGAAGAAGCCAAAGAAAGAAACCTTGACGGTTGGGTGGTCACGTTACAGTATCCAAGTTATATCCCGTTCATGACGTATGCTGAAAACCGTGAACTGAGAAAGGAACTGGCTTTGGCCAATGGTAAAAAATCTTTCGACGGTGGTGAATTTGACAATCAGAATTTGATTAAAGAACTTCTGAATTTAAAACAACAAAAAGCTGAACTTTTAGGATATAAAAACTACGCTGATTTCGTTCTTGAAGAAAGAATGGCCAAGTCTCCGGTGAAAGTTTTCGATTTTTTAAATGAACTTCTTACCAAAGCAAAACCTTATGCTGATAAAGAAATTGAAGAATTAAAATCTTTAGCAAAAGCCGACGGAATTGAAGAAATGCAAGGTTATGACCACGCATTTTATGCTGAAAAACTTCGTAAGGCGAAATTTGATCTTAATGATGAAGAATTAAAACCTTATTTTCCATTACATCAGGTTCAGGATGCTGTATTCGGGCTGGCTGGAGAACTTTTCGGACTGACATTTGAGGAAAGAAACGACATTCCGAAATATCATGAAGATGTAAAGGTATATGAAGTAAAAGAGAACGGAAATTACAAATCATTATTATATGTTGATTATTTTCCGAGAAAAGGGAAAAGAGCCGGCGCATGGATGACCAGCTACAAAAACCAGTATAAGCGAAACGGCGAAAATTCCCGTCCACATATTTCAATTGTCTGCAACTTCAGCAAACCGACAAAAGATACCCCTAGCTTATTGACCTTCCAGGAAGTGACGACTCTTTTCCATGAGTTCGGGCATGCTCTTCACGGAATGATGGCGGATACTCAATACCCTACTCTTTCCGGGACTTCTGTGAAATGGGACTTTGTGGAACTTCCATCACAGTTTCTGGAAAACTTCTGCTATGAGCCTGAGTTCCTGAAAACTTTTGCAAAACACTATAAAACAGGAGAAGTTCTTCCTGACGAAAAAATTGAAAAAATTGAGCAGTCCAAAAATTTCATGGAAGGTTACCAGACTTTAAGACAGCTAGGTTTCGGACTTCTGGACATGAATTATCACACTAAAGTGGCAGAACTGGAACATGAAAGTGTAAAAGAGTTTGAAGATAAATATACCAAAGCAACCACTCTTTATCCTTCGAATTCTGAAACAGCGATGAGCCCAAGCTTTTCTCACATTTTCCAGGGAGGATATTCGGCAGGATATTATTCTTACAAATGGGCGGAAGTTCTGGATGCTGATGCTTTCCAGTATTTCAAAGAAAACGGAATTTTCAATCCTGAGATTGCAGCCAAATATAAAGTATTGCTTTCTTCGGGCGGAACAAAAGATCCAATGGAGCTTTACAAAAGTTTCAGAGGCAGTGAGCCTAAAGTGGAAAGCCTGTTGAAAAGAGCATTTGGATAGGATATACCTTGAAAATTATGACAGAAGAAATCAACAAGTTAGAAGCTGTTTTTAATCAATCTTTAAAAACAGTTTTTGAACGTATAACTCCTGAAAAGATTGATGAAATTCTTGACAACAGAGATTCTGCAGAGTTTTCTGATGAATGGATGAAAGCCTATCAGGCAATTGAAGAAAAATCTTTAGATGAGGAAACAGAAGACAAAATAAGTGATATCCGGAAGGAAATTTTTATTTCCACCTTCAGAACCACCGGCTCTTCAGATCTTCCCGCTTATATTTCCGATGATTTTGGTTTGATCTGCTCTTACCATATTCATCAGATTGAAAATAGCTGGGTAACCAATTTGCTTTTCACTTATCTTCATCATCAGATTCCAGATGGTGAACTGCTGAAAACAGAGAAAACAATGAAAGAATTGATCCCATAGATCAGAAAACACAATAAAAGAACAGCGTTTGCTGTTCTTTTTGTTTTAAATTAGCCGCTCGAAAACCTCAAAATAATTCCTGATCCATGACCATTCAAGAACAAATCCAGGACTATATCAACAGTCAGCCGGAACTGAAACGCAATGATATGCAGGAACTCCACAACATTATTGTGGAACTCATACCGGAATGCCAGCTGTGGTTTCTGGATGGTAAAAACAATGAAAATAAAACAGTTTCCAATCCTAATATCGGATATGGATTTTATACATTACAATATGCTGACGGAAAGACCAGAGATTTTTACCAGATTGGGATGAGTGCCAATACTGCAGGAATTTCCGTTTATATTATGAATATCAGTAACAAAACTTACCTGTCAAAAACGTACGGAGAAAAGATAGGTAAAGCTGGTGTAACGGGATATTGTATTAAATTTAAAGCTTTAAAGGATATTAATATTGAAATACTGAAAGCTGCCATACTGGATGGACTCAAAGAATAACTTTTTTAATTCTGTAAAAAATAACCTATTTTTTCCAGGAAAGCTAAATTTGTACAGGAAGCGATCCATTTTGTAATTTTAAATAATGAGCACGATAAAACAAAGATTAGAAAACGTAAAAAAACTTCAGGCCAAAAGATGGGAAAACGAAGATCACTGGGATACTTTAAACGATCTGCTGATCAGGGAACTGGATGAAATCTTACTGGCTGAGCCTGACAACACTCCGGCTTTAATTAATATGGGTGCTGTTTATTCCGATATGGGAGAAAATGAAAAAGCACTGGAATATTTAAATACAGCATTAAATTTAGGTTCTGAAGACAAAAATCTGTTTGTCAATCTTTCCATTGTGCTTGTTTATATGGGAAAACATCAGGAAGAGTATCTTGAATATCTTGAAAAAGCTGAGGATAAAACTGAAGATCCTCTTACTTTTAAAGCATATTTTGATCCGCAATCCCTTTAAAAATCATTTTAATTACAATCATGTTACTGGCTATATTATTACCCTTTTTATCTTTTATCGTCCGGGGAAAAGTTTTCACCGGAATCATCTGTCTGATTTTACAAATTACCCTTATCGGATGGCTTCCTGCAGCAATATGGGCAGTCCTTTCTTTAAACAATGAAAGAGCTGACAAAAGAAATGACAGATTGATCAAAGCGATGCGGGAAAATAAAAAATAAAAACTGCTCAAACCCATTACAAACAACTGGTCTAAAACCAATTAACAGATATCAACTATTATTTCTTAGTTTTTGATTTATAATTTTTATCAAAAAAAATTGCGAAACCGAAAAGTTGCACATATATTTGCAACCATATGGCTTCATTTAAAAATCATCGTTTATGAGAAGAGATATTTTTCAGGCTATAGCAGATCCCACACGCCGGGCTATTATTGCACTGATCGCAGTACAGGCGATGACACCCAATGCCATCGCAGAACATTTTGATACCACCAGACAGGCCGTTTCAAAACATCTGAAAATTCTAACGGAATGTGAATTGGTAACCCAGAATCACCAGGGAAGAGAAATTTATTACTTTTTAGAAATTGATAAAATGAAAGAAATAGATCATTGGCTGGAACAGTTCAGAAAGATTTGGGAAAGCCGTTTCGAGCAGCTTGATACCTTACTGGCAACATTGAAAAGCCAGCAGAAATAAAATTCAGCAATGTAAAACCTCATATTTTCATCATTTTAATCCCAAAAAACTATAAAAAATATTATTATGAAACATCATCTTCAGTTCGATTTTCTGGCAGACAAGGAAAAGAACACCCTTACGATCAGACGTGAATTTATGGCAAACCGACAAATGGTTTGGGACTGTTACACAAAAAGTGAACTTCTTGACCGTTGGTTTGCTCCAAAACCGCTGACCGCTAAAACAAAGTCAATGGAATTCCGTGAAGGCGGGCACTGGCATTATGCAATGGTAGAGCCTAATGGAACAGAATACTGGGGCTGGGTGAGCTACCACACGATAAACCCAATAGATTCTTATACATCAGGTGATGCTTTTTGCAATGAAAAAGGAGAAATCAACACCCATCTTCCCCAGGCAGAATGGACAGTAACTTTCACTGATAAAAATGAAAATACCCTTGTAGAAACAATTGTACACTATCAGTCCTTAGCTGATCTGGAAACCATTATCGAAATGGGAATGGAACAGGGAATGATGGCAACTCTTGAAAAACTTGACGAATTATTATTAACATTAAAACCATAAAAATGAGCCACAAAATCACAGTTTCTGCAGCCATCAATGCAGATGCACAAAAAGTATGGAATTATTACACCCAACCAGAGCATATCACCCAATGGAACTTTGCTGATCCTTCCTGGCAATGTCCTTCCGCTTCAAATGATATGAAAGTCGGAGGAAAATATGCAGCAAGAATGGAAGCAAAAGACGGAAGTTTCGGTTTCGACTTTGAAGCTGTTTATAATGAAATAAAAGAAGGCGAAAACTTTACCTATACCATGCCGGACGGAAGACAGGTACATGTTGACTTTAAAGAAAACAATGGCCAAACCCATGTAGATGTAGCTTTTGATCCTGAAAGCCAGAATCCTGAAGAAATGCAGAAAGGAGGCTGGCAGGCAATTCTTGATAACTTCAAAAAGTATACGGAATCGAATTAAAAATTTTTAATCGGGAGTTGATATAAAGCTGGATGTTCTACATTCAGCTTTTATTTTTCAGGGATCGGAAACCTCTCATCTCTGATATTGTCGTAAATTTATATTTCAAAATCTGGAATATCTGAGATTAATATCAGAAAGAACAGTAGTCTTTGATCCTTGTCAAAGTTTAAAAACCTTTACAAAGATAGATAATGAAGAACCCAATTTTTTGAAGCTATGAAAGAAAATAAATACGACAACCCTTCATTTTTTGATCAATACGAGAAAATGCTCCGTTCTCAGATAGGATTAGAGGGAGCAGGAGAATGGCACACCTTAAAAAATATGCTGCCTGATTTTCAGGGAAAAAATGTTCTTGACCTTGGCTGTGGTTTCGGATGGCATTGCCGCTATGCGATAGAACACGGAGCAAAATCTGTAACCGGAATTGATCTTTCAGAAAAAATGCTGGCAAAAGCTATGGAAATCAATAATCTTGAAGGAATTCAATATGAAAGAAAAGCCCTTGAAGATGTTGACTATCCTGCAGAACAATTTGACATCATATTGAGCTCTCTCACCTTGCATTATATAGAATCATTCGATAGTAGCGTTCAAAATATTCATAAGTGGCTTGTTTCCGGCGGATCATTTATATTTTCGGTAGAGCATCCTGTTTTCACGGCAGAAGGCGGTCAGGATTGGGTATATGATAAAAATGGTGAAAAAACCTGCTGGCCGGTAGACCGTTATTTTGTGGAAGGAAAAAGGAACACTACTTTTCTGGGAGAACATGTCATCAAATATCACCGTACTTTAACTTCTTATTTAAATACATTATTAAAAGCAGGTTTTAAAATCAAAGAAATTATTGAACCTCAACCAGGCGAAGAGATGTTGAAAGAAATTCCGGAAATGAAAGAAGAACTCCGCAGGCCTATGATGTTACTGATCTCTGTATTGAAATAATTTTTAGATAATCAATTTTAAAATTTTACAAATAGAACACATCAAACTATATTGTATAACATAGTAATCAAAATAAATTATATCTTTGTATAACAAAATACATAGATATGATTATTAAAAAACTGATAACCCCTCTTGTTGTGCTTTCATTTTTAAGCAATACAACTCATGCTCAAAGACTATCAAAAGGATATGAAAAGAAGATTGACAGCATTATCCAGACTGAATTCGGGAATAAAAATGAGCCTGGTGGTGTTTTTCTCATTAGTCAGAACGGAAAAAATCTGTACCGGAAAGCATTTGGGAAAGCCAATCTTGAACTGAGCATTGATATGACACCGGATAATGTATTCCAAATTGGGTCAATGACTAAACAATTCACAGCAATAGCAATTCTGATGCTTGAGCAGCAGGGAAAACTTAATGTTGATGATCCTGTTTCCCAATACATCAAAGATTATCCCAACGGAGATAAGATCACTATTCATCAACTTCTAACCCATACTTCAGGAATTAAAGATTTTACAAAAATGAAGTCTATTTCTTCCATTGCTCAGAAAGAAATGAAACCTGAAGAAATGGTGAATTTTTTCAAAAATGAACCTGTAGATTTTGCTCCCGGAGAGAAGTTTGATTACAACAATTCCGGCTATATCGTTTTGGGATATATCATCGAGCTTGTTTCAAGAACTTCTTATGAAGATTTTATTAAGAAAAATATTTTTGAAAAAGCGGGAATGACTCATTCTTATTATGCTTCCGACAGAAAAGTTATTCCCAAAAGAGCTTACGGATATCACAAAAAAGAACAGGAATTTGTAAATAAAACCGTCATCAGTTTCACTGTTCCGTTTTCTTCCGGATCACTGATGTCTTCAGCAGATGATATGCTGAAATGGCAGCAGGCTTTAAGCCAAAATCTATTACTGAATTCAAAAGAAACCCAAAAGGCTTTTCAGAAATACAAACTGAATAATGGTGAAGAATTTACTTATGGCTATGGGTGGCATTTGAAAGCCATCAATGGAATTTCTGACCGCGAACACGGAGGAAGTATCTTCGGATTTAAAAGTATGGCAGTTTATGTTCCTGCTGAAGATGTTTATGTCATTGGGCTCAGCAACTGCGACTGCCACTCTCCTACTGAAGTGACTAAAAATATCGCAAAAGCAACTTTACATGAAATGAAAACCTCATCAAAATAACCTTAAAAACAAGTCGGTTTTATCTCCTAGTCTTCACTTCAGGAAGAACATGATCCGGAACTTTAAGAATACAGATCATTACCAAAATCAGACAGAGAATATTAATCAGCAAAGCAACAGAGAAAGCATTGTGATAATGTTGTGCATCAGGTTTTTCTCCAAGAAAATAATAGAAAACACTTCCTACAGCAACAATTCCGATAATGGCAGCAATCTGCTGAAAGGTATTATAAACACCTGAGGCATTGCCAATCAGCTTTTCAGACATTCCGGACAGGGCTATATTGGCCAGGGAAGGAATAACTGATCCTATTCCCATTCCATGTAAAAATAACAGCAGACAAAAAACAGGAAAATTCGTCTGCCTATTGAATAAAAACAATTGAAGGATTAGGATAACCATAATACAGCTAAGTCCTGCTATCAGGGATTTCTTTCCATACTTCAAAATCAGTTTTACAGAAACGAACGATGCCAGGATAAAACCTAACCCTTGAAAAACAATAATCTCCCCTGCATCCAACGGGCTGATCTTTAGTCCGTTCTGAAAGAAAAGGGACAAAATATAAAAATAGGAATCCAGCATAATAAAAAAGAAAGAAACCGCTATGATTCCGAGATTAAAATTTTTAAATCTGAATAATTCAAAATCAATGAGATAAGAACGATTATTGTGAATTCTTTTCTTCTGATTTTTTATAAAAGTGAATAAAATCCCGCCAGAAATAATCATTAAAGAAACATTTTTGAAATGCAGCCCTTCATGCTCAGATGTGGTTAAAGCATAAGTAGCACAGAACAATCCTGCAGAAAGAATCAGAACACCCGCCACATCAAAGGACTGTTTCACAGGAATTTTAGATTCTTCCAATAATTTCAAGGTAAGAAAAACTGCCGGCAGGCCAATTGGAATATTGATCAGAAAAATGAGTCTCCAGGGTTCATCCATCATGCTCAGAGACGAAAAATAACCACCCAGAAACTGTCCCAAAACAGTTCCTATCCCAATGGTTATCCCGTACCCGCCCATCGCTTTGGTCCGTTCGTGATGATCAGGAAACAGAATCTGTATCATAGAAAGTACCTGGGGCGCCATCATTGCTGCACTGATTCCCTGTACAAATCTTGAAATAATCAACTGACCTGCTCCTGCAGAAAATCCGCACACCACCGAGCTTATCATAAAAGCCAATAACCCGATCATATAGATCTTTTTTCTCCCGTACAGATCACCCAATCGCCCTCCTGTAATGAGTAAAGAAGCAAAACCGATAAGATAAGCTGCAATCATCAGCTGCATTTCTCCGTTGGAAGCCTGAAGATCACGCTGTATGGAAGGTATGGATACATTAATGATAAAAATATCCATAATTGTCAGCAACTGACCAAATAGCACTACCAATAATTTCAAATACTTACGCTTCATTTTTATATAGATATATCTATTTTCAATAATTTAAAAAATTAAGGTAATAAGCCCTGTATCATTTTTTTCACCTGATCAAATGAATCGTTCTGTCTGTTGATTGTGGAAGTAACAACCGCTCCTTCTATTAAAAGGAAAATATTTTCTGTTACTACATCCGGATCTGTCAGTTTTGTTTCTGCTGTGTATTCGTTAACGATTGCTTTAATCAGCTCTTTTTGTTTTTCTTTATGTTGTTTTGCAAAAGCAGAAACGGCAGGATTTCCCTCTCCGGTTTCAGAAACAATTTTAATGAAATGACAGCCTGCAAACTTTGAAGTCTGCTGGAGTTTCTTCCGGTAATCAATAAGTGCAAGAATCTTTTCTTTCGGGTCTGAAATTTTGGATGTACTGTTTTCAAATCCTTCAAACCATTCATGCTCTTCTTTAACAAGATAAGCCTGGAGAAGATCATTTTTAGAGGAAAAATGATTGTATAAAGACCCAATGGCAATATCAGCTTCCGCAATAATCTGGTTGATTCCTGTAGAATTATACCCTTGTTTGTAAAACAGATCTGAAGCAACCCTGATAATCCTTTCACGTACTTTTTCCTTTTTCATCTTGAAAATTTTTACAAATGTAGATAAAAAATAGATAAGTCTATCTATTTTTAAAATTGAGATAAAAATTATTTTAGAAGATCAATACAATCTGTTCAAAATGGAGGTTCTGTTTTTTACCCCAAAAGAATTGATGAAAATATGAATTTGCTGCAGCAGAGTTCGAAGACCCGGAAGGAAACAGAATTGCAATGCAAAAAACAGCACAATAGCATACCATTCATTGCATATTATTTTTTTTAATACAGTTGATGCATATTTTGTATATTTAAACAACCATTTGAAATCTAATTTGGTAAATAACTATGGCGGAAGAACTATATTTCATCAAGACCAATCCCACTATTGCCAAAATTAATTTGTACAATAAGCTCAGCCGTGAAGAAGAACATATTCTGAAATTTCTTCAGCCTGAAGCGAAAAACAGCCTTGAAACCATTAAAGAAAAAGTAAAAAGTTCTGTTGAAGAGCTTACTCAGGAAGAGCTTCTGCTTATTTTTCAATGGTTTCACAAAGTATATTCTTCAGATCACGAAGAGACCAAAACACAGCTTTTCATCAATGGTATTGATCTTTTTTATGAAATTCCAACAACCGTTCATGCCGAAAATTTCCTTCAGATCCTTTCCGATTATGAAAAACTGCTGAAACAGGACATGAATTATATTGTGGATGCTAAAAATTTCAATCAATTTCTGATCTACGGAATATTTCTGACAGAGATGATCAACAGAAAACAAAATTCTGATAATATCCTTTGTGAATATCTGAAACCGGATAACCAGTCTTTGTACCTTATGGCAGAAGACCAATGTGGCTTGAAAGATTTTGATCCTGCCATCATCCCGGATCTTCAGCATTACTTTACCGATCTTTATGATCTGACCAGATTTTACAAGGGATCTATCATCAAGCTTGAGCAGGAATAGAAAATTATGCGGTTTATGTAACATCCTGCATTCAATAATTGCCTTTTATAGTATTGAACCAGGATAAAAACTATAACATAGCCGGCAGTTTCCTTTTACGATGAGGAACTGCTTGCTTTTTTATGAAACTTTCTGACATCAGATTAAAGAACAGCAAAAGCTTTATGAACAACTTTACATCAGATACTCAAATCATCATCAGAAAAGGAGTCAGTGATGATCTTCCGGAAATGCTGCAGCTTTTTACGGCAACCATAGATGAAGTATGTAAAAAAGACTATGATACTCAACAGCTTGAAGCCTGGAAATCCGGCTCTCAGAATGAGGAGAGATGGCTGAAAGTAATCCGTGATCAATATGTTTTGATCGCGGTCATAAAAAATAAGATTGCTGGTTTTTGTACGCTTGATCACGGAAATTATATTGATCTGCTTTTTGTACACAAAGATCATCAGCATCAAGGTATCGCAACCATGCTTTATCGTCAGATTGAAAAAGAAGCTTTGCTGAATCATGAAACGAAGGTTACTGCAGATGTAAGCAAAACAGCCAGGCCATTTTTTGAAAAAGCAGGCTTTCAGGTTGTTCAGGAAAAAACGGTCTATGTAAAAGGAGTAGCTTTGACCAATTTTAAAATGATCAAAAACCTTATCGCTTAATTTCAGGCTTATGGAATTACATTCTGAATACAAAGAGTATAGAATTTCAGTTTCTCAGGAATTTGAAAATGTATTTACTCATTTTTATTTTGCGGAAAATACCTCTGAAAATCCGGTTACCAAAACACTGCGGCCTACTTATCAGACTATTTTACTATTCTGCTTCGGAGAAAGTGCTACAATGTCTAGCCGTGAAAAAACCATCATACAGATAGATAAATGTATGGTGTTCGGGCCGGTGAGGCAAGCTTTTGAATATACACTTCCCGCAGAATGCTCTATTTTGGTTGCCAATTTTAAGGATGATGCTTTCTTCAGATTTTTTGGAAAAATATCTATTGAACAATCGGTAAAACATCCGGATGAACTGCTGGAAGAAAATTGTTTTACAGACCTTTGGCATCAGCTTAAAAGCTTAGATTCAGTCACAAAACAGGTAGATTACATTCTTGAATTCTGTAAACCTTATCTGCAGGATCGGGACATTACAGGACAGCTTTTGAGCAGTTTTGAGAATGATCTGTTAAATCCCGTTAAAGTAATTGCAGAACAGACTCAGCAGACAGAAAGAAACATCCAGCGAAAGCAGAAAGAGCAGTTTGGCTATTCTTTAAAAGAACTTAACCGTTACAATCGATTTTTAAAAGCTATACAAATCATTGAAAAGGAAACTGAAAGGCAAAACCCTGTCAAGTGGTTTACGATCATTGATGAATGTGGCTATTATGACCAGAGCCAGCTCATCCATGATTTCAGGCATTTTATCAACATTTCTCCGGCTCAATATTTAAAATTCCAGCAGGAAATCTGTAATCCCAGGTCCGGATAGACCGTTTCGTTTTCTTACAATTTTTGAAAAGTACGTCGTACTACTTTTGTCTTATTAATCTTAACAATCAAAACAATGAGACATTTAATCATTTACGCGCACCCTAATGAAAACAGTTTAAATCATCATCTTTTAAACACAGTTGTTGAAACCCTTCAGCTCCGTAACGAGGAAGTTGTTGTGAGAGATCTTTATACCATAGGCTTTGATCCTGTACTTTCTCTGGATGATATGCAGGGACAGCGTATGGGAAAAGTTTCGGATGATGTAAAAACCGAACAGGAATACATTTCGTGGGCAGAACAGATTACTTTTATCTATCCTATCTGGTGGACCGGACTTCCTGCGATAATGAAAGGATACATAGACCGTGTTTTCAGCTATGGATTTGCCTACCGTTATGATCAGGGGATACAGAAAGGACTCCTGAAAGGTAAAAAGACGGTAATTATAAATACCCATGGAAAATCTCATGAAGAATATGAAAAAACAGGAATGGATAAAGCATTGACACTAACTTCTGATAATGGCATTTTTATCTATTCAGGGCTGGAAATCATCAGACATTTATTTTTTGATAAAGCAGATAAAGCTTCTCCCGAAGATCTGGAAATCTGGAAAGATCAGATTAAAAATCTATACGCTGAATATGTACTCAACTATTAATTTTTTTCTTTAAAAAACTTATTGAAAAATGAATTATTTACCCTTTATCAGAAGCTTTCTGCAAGGCAACTAAGAAAATAATAAAATACAGTTTTTACATCTTTGTCCTGTATTTTATTTTTAAGGAATTTATGGCATGAAATTAGCTTCAAAAACCGCAAGTAAAATTGTTTTGAACCATTATTTTAAGCCATTAAGATTGATGGATGGTTAAGTTTTTCTTTTAAAACAAATCTTGTTATAACCCTGCAATGCGTCTTAATGGTTTAAATATTGGATCCTCAGGAATTCCCTGTATATTTGCATCACAATGAAACATCTGAACAGTATATTACGTCTTCCATTCTTCAGTGAATATTACACTCCGGGCTATCGTTCGGGAAGACTTTCTATATCTGTAATCCAATAAAAATAATCTAACGTATATATAGAGCCCGGACAGTACCTGTCCGGGCTTTTCTTCATTTTAAAACTATTCAACATGATTCATCCATTACAAGAAAATGTGGCTATCATCCTACCGGAAAACGGTCTGGAAGAAAAACTGGCTGTGGCCTCTAAAGAAAACAGAAAACTTTCCATCAAACTGGGATTTGATCCCACCGCTCCGGATCTCCATCTGGGACATGCGGTAGTATTGAAAAAGCTGAAACAGTTTCAGGATCTGGGGCATCAGATCATTATTGTTGTAGGAAGCTTTACGGCAAGGATTGGCGATCCTACAGGAAAAAATAAAGCAAGAAAACCTTTAAGTGCTGAAGATGTTCAGCATAATGCCCAGACTTACATCAATCAGCTTTCAAAGGTTATTGATGTAGAGAAGACGAAGATTGTTTTCAATTCCGACTGGCTGGATGCTCTTGATTTTTCTGAGGTCATTCAACTGCTTTCAAAAGTGACCGTGGCTCAATTGATGCACCGAAATGATTTTAATAAAAGGTTTACAGAAAATACACCTATTGCCATGCATGAATTGGTTTACCCGATTCTTCAGGGTTTTGATTCTGTAAAAATAGCATGTGATATTGAAATGGGTGGTACAGATCAGCTCTTCAACTGCACGATGGGAAGACAGCTTCAGGAGGTGCATCAAATGCCCGCTCAGATTGTCATGTGTACGCCCTTACTGAGAGGTCTTGACGGAAAAGAAAAAATGAGTAAATCCCTGAACAATATTATTGGATTGACGGATGAGCCTAATGAAATGTTTGGAAAAACCATGTCTATTCCTGATACTTTGATTGAAGAGTTTATCAACCTGACTACCGATTTTTCGATGGAAGAAAAAACAGCGATTTTTTCCCGGTTAAACGAAGGCGAAAACCCAATGAATATTAAAAAAATCATTGCTAAAAATATCGTCAGCCAGTACCATGATTCTACTTCAGCTGAAGATGCAGAAAAGTTCTTTATCAACCAGTTTCAGAATAAAAATTTTGAAGAGAAAGTGTATGAACCTGTAGCTATTGGTTCATTGAAAAGCATCAAAAATAAAATTTCTATTGTTGAACTTTGTCACCAGCTTAAAAATGACCTTAGCAAATCTGCCATCAGGAGATTGATTGAGAGTGGAGGAATTCAGATCAATACCATTAAAATAACAGACGCAAATGAAGAGATGGAGTTGATCCCTCAAACTAAAATTAAAATCGGGAGAAGGGGCTTTTTTGAGCTGGTGTAAGGCTGGAAGATGGAAGATGGGAGATGGAAGTTTCTGGCAGACGTGAAAAATCTGAAGTTTTTTGACTGGAATATTTTTTAAAAAACAGAAGTTACAATAAAAAATGCAGAACTTCTCTACAGCACAATAGTAACTTCCAGCTTCCCTTCCTCCAGCTTCCAACCTTTACAACCTTTAACCTATGCAAGAAGAAATAGGACTGAAAATTGCATTCAAGTAAGAGCTTAATTTCTTATTTTTGAATATGAATCTTAACCTGCGCTATCAACAAGCTGATGATACTGATATTGATTTTCTTCTCGATCTCAGAATGAAAACCATGAATCCTCATTATGAAAATTCCGGGCTTTCTACCGACAGGGAAACAACTTTGCAAAGAGTTCTGTATCAGTTTGAAAAAGCCAATATCATTTTTTTAGATGACCAACCCATCGGGCTGTTAAAAGTAGACAGAACATTTACCAATATTGAGGTTCTGCAGCTTCAGATTGATCCCAGTCAACAGGGCAAAGGGCTTGGAAAAAAGATCTTGTCAGATATTTTAGAAGAAGCTTCTTTAGCAGGGAAAACGGTTTCATTAAGTGTTTTAAAAACAAATAAAGCACAGCATCTTTATCAAAGTCTTGGGTTCAGAATTGTGGGGGAAGACCAGTATTCTTATTTTATGGAAACGGAAAGACAATAGATGCTTTTTTTAAGTTTTGACTAAAGCCGTTGAATGTTCCCCTTTGATTTAAACACAAATCTCACAAATAAATGAGCACAAATAGCCACGATCATCTGTGAGATTCTTAATTACATTTCATTCCATTCAGAATGACACTCCGCAAACAAGCCTTGATTACCCGTTAGTCTTTACTGGTTTGCCATGGTTACGTAAATCAATCTTCCGCCTTCTTCTGAGGAAAGCAGTATTTTTTTACCATCGGTAAGTTCAACCATAGAGCCTGGTGGAATTTCTTTCTGTTCTGTGACATCCTTCATTCCTGATAAGCTTTGGTTGACCAATACCCATCTTCCCTGGTGGAACGTAAAATATCCTACCGGCATTTTATCCTGCATCGTCAGATTTTCATTGCGTATCACTTTCCTGGAAACATGCCATTTGAAAAGATATTGATTATGATAAACCATGAGCCTGTGATTTTCCGGTTTCCAGACCTCATCATCAAATTTAAAATATAAGTCTAAAACGGGTAATGTTCCCTGATGTGGTATTCCGCAAAACGGGCATTTGGGATTACTCGTATTATCAAAGACGTACCATTTTTCTGTACAATCCGGATTAAGACATGGTTGGATCAGATCTACTGTTTTCAGTAAAGCAGTTTCCCACTCATTGGCTGTGGGACGCCTGATGGGATCATGTAATCCGTCTACGAATGTTTTCCTGAACAGTTCTGAAATATATGGCCCTGTAACGGTATATGGAATCTTTTGAGGATCTCCCCAGAATGCATCCCATTTTCTGAGATGATCGGACTTCACATGATTGGAATTATTTTGCGGATGTTCTACAAACATTGCTTTTTCTCCCATGGACAGAATTTCATCTTTTTCAGAATCCAGATCCCAGATTTTACCTCCACGCAGCGGATGCCTTCTCAGCAGATACATATAAATGAGAACCGCAAGAGCATGCAGGTCTGTTTTTTGATTGGGTAAATGCCTGTCCGGATCCTGAAGTTTCAGATGTTGGGTTTTCAAAACTTCAGGCGCAATAAAATCAGAAGTTCCTATCACTTCCGGTGGAAAGAGTTTGGGTACCACAAGGCCGTCAATATCGATGATACAGGCAGATTTTGTAACAGGATCCACCAGAATATTATTGTAAGATAAATCGGAATGTGCAAGCCCCATCTGATGCAGCTTTTTTACTCCCCGGCTGATATTGACTGCAATCTGAAAATAGCTCAGCCAATCTCCCAATTCTGACCGATCCAGTCTCAACGGATACTGCTGATTCCGGAACATGGGAGCGGTAAACCACTTCCCCACTTTATCCTGTCCCTGGATATTATCCGAACCAATATAACCTTTGGCAAAATAAAATTTATGGTGATAAACAGGAACTACAATTCCTGTGAGTTTATTTCTTTCAACAATATCATAAGGCCATCTGAATATTTCGTTCAGGAAGTATTCTGAAGCATTTCCACTCTGTATACTTTGCAGATAAGTGGAAACAATTCTCATGATCCTTTCTTTTTGTCCTTCATCCAGCGGATTCCGGTAAAAAGCAACTACATATTCTTTATCAGGCGAAAAATAAACATCTTTTACCCCGCCCCGGATAGGGTTTTCATCTACATATTCATAGGATTTGGCTGTGTCCAGAACAGAAACAACCTTAATGGTCTTTTTCATTCGTATTAATAGATTATTGCCAATGTACGGTCATCGTGGTTTCCTCTGCTCCAGAAATCGCTCCAGATTAAAAGTTCTTCATCAATCTTTTCATCATTGATAAAATCTGCTTTCGCCCTGTCATCATTATTCCCTGCAAGGTCTTCAAAAAGTGCTTTCCAGCTTGTTGTATCTTCCAGTTTATTTTCGGTGGTAAATTTAGGATCATAAATACCATCTGTCATCAGCACCAGATAAGAAAAATCTTCTACACAGGTAATCCGGAAACGGGAAGCTATTGTATCATTAAAAATTTCTTTCATGGTGATGAAACGTGTCCCTCCACCAAACTCTCCCACATCCATCCGGTTTAAAAGCTTAACTTCAGAAAAGTCTGTATTAATAAGATTGATCGGGCAGTCTCCCACTCCAAAGCTCAGAATGACATATCCGAAACTGAACTTTTTAAGTAAAGTAAAAATAAGAGTAGCGTGCAGATCATTTACTGAAAAATCATTTTCCACTGCTGTTTTTTCCAGTGTGTGATAAACATGTAAAACACCTTCTGATAAGATATTGATGATATCCTGCTTGGCTTTCAATTGTTCTTCATCAGAAAACTGATTGATATATAAAACATTGATGTTATTTTCAATCTGATTTAAAGTCTCCTGTGAGTTAAAAAACCGGTTGATTGTTTCCGTTGCCAGTCTGGAACCTTCTCTTGCAGCTTTTGCTGAGCCCGCTCCATCTGAAACAGCAATAATATTCCAGCCATCGGGAAGCCTATTTACAGCAAAATCGTCTTCACGAAATTTGCCTTCATGCGCATGGGAACGTCCTCTTTTCGAAGCGACAACAATTTTTTTGTCTGAAAAAGAACCTTTGAATGAGTCTTCTTCCGGTTTATAAAAAGCAGCATTTGTATCACTTGGAATATTTTTCCACAGGTCTTTTGGATCTGCATTGACGAAGAGCTGTATTTTCTTAGTCTCCATCTGATGCTGATCATGAATATGATAAAACTGAATATCCAGATGGTACATATTATTGGTAACCGGGATTCCTGAGATTCTATTGTTTTCAAAAGTAAGCCCTGTTTCTTCAATGTTTCCGATATTCTGAATCTTTATGTTCGGGAAATCTTCCATATCGAAAGTGAATTCATAGAACTGCTTTGCACTGGCATTTTTCAATACCCAATGAGCATCTTTGAACTCTTCTTTTTCTTTAAAAACAACAGCCTGTTGCATCGTCTTTGGTTTGGATTCTGCGGCAGACTTCCTGAAAAATTTCCCCATCATTAGCCCAGCGTTCTGTTAATATCAAATCCTCCTCCGGAAAATCCGTAATAATCCGAAGTTCCGCACCAAGGACATTTGCTGTATCCTTCCCCTCTCATACAGTGAATTCCTCCACACGAGCAGGTAGCTAATGCAATAGGATTGGCACAATGAGGACATGAAGTACCTCCATCCAGTTCTTCGATATTGATTTTAAGATGCGTTTTCTGATTGGAAGAAAGTCTGTAGTAGGCTTTTTCATCAATTTTATACGCTCCGTCCAATCTGTAATATCTTGTAGCCATTCCCGGTATGCTTGATTCTGCGAATGCTTTTTTAAACTTCATCAGATAAAGCTTTTCCGTTTCCTGGCATTTTCCGTTCAATACTACAAAATTATTATCCGGGAATCTCTGTTCCATTTCAGGATCTACTTTCTCCAGAATGAGAGAATCAATTTTAGACAAATTAATTCCTTCTTTTTTGGCTTCTGTAACACTCTGGCTGGTTGTTTTAATAGAATCCGTTACCCACTTGAAAAACTCTTTGTAAGAATTTTCATCGGAATTATTGAAGAGTAAAACGTTATCCGCCAGAGAACCTAGAAGTTTATAATTCGTATTTTCACCTATAGATACGGCAATGGTATTAGATTTTCCGTTGTATTTGTTATTCCATCTTTCAATGGCTTTGGTGGCATCATCAGTGGGCACTCCGTCTGTAAACAGGAAGACGATAGGTTTCCAGTCGCCTTTTCTTTCATACGTTGTTTTCACAATATCCTTGTCAATACAATCCATTAGTTTAATTAAACCCTGGGAAAGTGATGTTCCACTTCCGACCGGAATTTTAGGCGGATAAAAACTGATAATATCCTGCATCGGCGTAATGACTTCAGCTTCTCCCGCAAAACCAATCACGGAAATGTAAACGGTTTCAAGTGAATAAGGATCTTTTTTTAATTCCCTGATAATATTAGCGATCCCTTCCTGCACCTGCTCAATAGGTTCTCCTACCATAGATTCGGAGACGTCTACTAAAAAATAAATAGGCAGTCTTCTCATGCTGTAAAGACAATTTTTTAAATAATAATAGTAAGCTCCGATGGTGGCGGAGGTAATGTGATGTTTTCTCCTGTATTCTGCGATTGTCCTCCCTGTGTAATGGAAGAGCTCACCCATTTGAAAAAGGAAGAAAGGGTAATGGCATCTGTAGTATCAAGCTTTACCACATGATCTGTGAGTTCCTTCAGAAATTTTTCATCAGCTTTCGGGCCTGCTGCACATCCTACGATAGCACCAAATTCCAGTCCTCTGATCACCGGGATCATCTGCCTGTATTTCTGAATATCCGAAGGTTTTCCATCTGTAAATATAAAAAGCAGCGGCTGCCAGTCTCCCTTTGTATCGGCAGATTCTTTTACAATTTCCTTCTGCATCAATTCTGAAACCATTTCCAGGGCTGCTCCTGTATGCGTCGGGCCACTGTCCGGACAGGTAATTTCCATGGGATAAAAGCTCGCCAGATCTGTTAAGGGTATCATATTTTTAACATCTCTATCGAAGGTAATAACACTCAAATGCAGGCTGTCCATTGCCTGCGGATCTGCACGAAGCATACTGATAAGGCCGTTGAAACCATTATTCAGTGCCTGAATAGGCTCTCCGTTCATAGAACCTGAAGTATCTAATAAAAAATAAGCTAATAATCTCCTGCTCATTATAGACAAGTATTAATTCTGAAGCCGTCGGCGGAAGTCTCCGACTTCCGCCGACGGCTTTTATTATGGTTTAATAAAATTCGAAAATCTAGTTGGAATACGCGTATTGCTGTCTCAGAATATCGATAAAATTATCTGTATTGTGTGGTTCTCCCACAGCACGGAATTTCCAGTCTCCGTTGTGGCGGTATGCTTCTGCAAAAACCATTGCACATTTACCATTCATACTTGAATCACCGGAAAGGCTGTATTTTGTAATTTCTTTTCCTGAAGCATCTACGGCACGGATAAATGCATTTTCAATCATTCCGAAGTGCTGGTTATTGGTTCTTCCCTGATAAATAGTAACAAGGAATACTATTTTCTGATAACTCTGATCCAGCTGATCCAATCTTACAATGATCTGTTCATCATCTCCATCTCCTGCACCGGTTCTGTTGTCTCCGGTAAGCCATACATTTCCGCTTGGATGCTGCATGGAGTTGAAGAAAACCACATCTCCCTGGTAAAGCCCCATCTGTCTTCCGTCATTGGTCTGTACCGTTCTTCCCAAATTGGCTACTTTTCCGTTGCCATCTAAAAGAAATGCTACTGCATCAAGGTCGTATTCTGCTTCTTTACTGAATAGTTTTCCAAAAAAACCGCTGCTTTGTTTTCTTACATCCCATCCTAAACCGATGGTTACTTTTGAAAGATCATACACGCTTTCTCCGCGGTCATTCTTTCTTAAATCTATCGTTTGTCCTTTCTGTAAATTAATTGCCATAGTTATAGTTTTTGTGTATTTGACGATTTATTTGATGATTTGCCCTTTGTAGTATTTTTCAAGGAAGAAGCCAAGATCTGCTCTGTATCCTATTCCTGAAGCTTCAAATTTCCAGCTTCCGTTTCTTTTGTACAGTCTTCCGAATTCTACACCGGTTTCAATAGAGAAATCCTCATCCAGTTCGTATTTTGCAATTTCCTGGTTAGAATGGTTATCTACTACTCTGATATAGGAATTTCTTACCTGTCCGAAATTCTGTCTTCTTCTTTCAAAGTCTTCTATGGTTACCACAAAAAGGATCTCTTCTACTCTTGAATCTACTTTATCAAGGTCTATAATGATCGCTTCATCATCGTCACCATCACTGTTTTTACCACTCGGATCATCTCCTGTATGGATAAGGGCTCCATCCGGAGAATTTAAGTTATTGTAAAAAACGAAGTATTCTTCGCTTACTAATTTTCTGTCAGAATCAATCATGATTGCAGAAGCATCCAGGTCAAAATCGTAGCCGGTTCCTTCATTCGGATCCCAGCCTAATCCAATCGTCATTTTCGTCAATCCTATCTCGATCTTTTGTCCTTTCTGTAGATTAATTGCCATAGTGTTTTATATTATGATTATTTTTTGCATTAAGATAGAAGTGATTTATGAACTGACCAAATTTATTGATGAAAAAATGCTATAGACCGCTTAATTAAAACGATTTAAGTTAAAAAACAGCCATAAAAAAAGGTCCAATTAAAAAATTGAACCTTGTATTGTATAAAAATGTATTGAATTAATTTTCAAATTCTTTATCTGAAACAGCATTGTTTCTTGCTTTGGCCAGCATGGGAATGGAGATTAATCCCATCACCAGCATAATCACAATCTGCAGCGGTAAAGAAATAAAGGAATAGGTAAGCCCCATTTCACCTCCAAAATCTGCACTTTTCCCTACTGAAATAAAAAGAGCCATAAAACCATACTTCATGGCAAGGTTATACGCTCCGATTCCTCCACTGGCAGGGATAATCATTCCTAATGTTCCTACTACAATAATGAAGAAACCGTCTGCAAAAGTAAATGCTGAAGTTTCAGGAAGGGCAAAACATACCAGATATGCAGCCAAGTAATAGCAAATCCAGATTCCTAATGTATACAGGATGAATTTTCCTTTTTCTTTTAATTTAAAGATGGAAGTTATCCCCTGAAAAATCCCGTCAATAAAGCTAACCACTTTTCCTAAAAACGGAATCCCTGAAAGTTTCTTTTTAAATACAAAGAACAAAACTGTTCCTGCAATCAGAATAGAAAGAACCAGTATGATCTTGTTGGGATTCATTGTTATTCCTGAATTTTTATAGAATGACAGAATGGCTTCATATTTAAACAATAATGTCAGTCCTAAGAAACCAAGCATACAGATCAGATCTACTACTCTTTCCAGAATAATAGTTCCGAAAGATTTATCTACGGGTACTTTTTCCACGCCATATAAAGCGGTTGCCCTTGCCACTTCGCCACTTCTGGGAATCGTAAGATTCATCAGGTAACCAAATGAGATAGACCAAAGCGCATTGGAATTTGAAATTCTGTGTCCCATCGGCTCCAGCATCAGATTCCAGCGGATCGCTCTGAACCAGTACGCCAGAAGACCAAATACGGAGGCAAACAATACCCAGATATAATTAGCTTTTGCCAATGACTTTTGAATGACTTTAAAATCCAGACCTCTTAAGGCAAGCCATAAAAAAAAGCCTGCAAAAGCAAGCGATATTACTATTGTAAGTATTGATTTTACCGGACTTTTTGATGTTTTCTCCATGTACTACGTAAGAAGATTTGTTTTTTCATCCGGGAAAACGATCTTTGGCTGGAAGTCTTTTGCTTCTTCCGGAGTCATCTGAGCATAGGCAATGATGATAATGATATCATCTTTCTGTACTTTTCTTGCTGCAGGACCATTCAGACACACTTCCCCTGATTTTCTTTTCCCTTTGATCACGTAGGTATCAAAACGTTCTCCGTTGTTCACATTCACGATATAGACTCTTTCTCCCACTACCAGACCGGCAGCTTCTATAAGATCTTCATCGATCGTTATACTCCCTATATAATTAAGGTCAGAGGCAGTTACTCTCACCCTATGAATCTTAGACTTGAAAACTTCTATTAACATGTTGCAAATTTATTAATAAAAATTAATAAAACAGGCGTTTATTATCATTTTAAAACTCCCACAAACACAGGGGTTTAATTTAACAAAACACAAGAAATATAAAAATTACTTATAAATTTAATAATCATATGGTCAAAAAAATTAATTCTTCATACACAATTTAGGATTTAATAAATACGAAAAATAATATTAACTTTTTGCTAAAGTCAATACACATAAGCATTTGGCATGATTTTAGTAACCTGTAACGTAGATTTTCTGTGAAAAGTGGAATTATCATATTTTAACTGATTTCAGTGAAATGCAAAAAAATTGCACAAGTTTTAATAAAAAAATTGCACAATTAGAAAATAGTACTATATTTGCTATAATTACGAACTAACTTTAATATTAAAAATTATGAACAAGTCTGAATTAATCGACGCAATCGCAAAAGATGCAGGTATCACTAAAGTTGCAGCTAAAGCTGCTCTAGAGTCTTTCATTGGTAACGTTACAACTACATTAAAGAAAAAAGACGGAAAAGTTTCTTTAGTAGGTTTCGGTACTTTCTCAGTAGCTGAGAGAGCGGCTAGACAAGGTATTAACCCTGCAACTAAAAAACCGATCAAAATTGCTGCTAAAAAAGTTGCTAAATTCAAAGCTGGAGCTGATTTATCAAATGCAGTTTCAGGTGCTAAGAAAAAATAATCATTCAGATTACAAAAATTCAGGGCTGTTTCTTAGAAACAGCCTTTTTTATGTTCAATGATGATAGAAAATTAACCATTAAGAAGTTTTAAGGGTTTAGAAATATTAAGTTTTGGCTCCTATGTTTGCAAAAGAATAAATTTACATACAAAGCAAAAGGGGTGAGAGAACAGTTTTGGCTAAATAACTCAGGAAGTATATTGTGCTTT